>CAZJCL010000255.1:0-4615 GCA_964544025.1 uncultured Opitutales bacterium
GAAGGCATCACATACCACCCGCGCGTATCATCGCCATTGAAATCCTCCGCCCAAAGATACTCCGCCCGAAACTCCAACGGCCCCCTCGCCGCCAGCACGCTTACCGAATAAGCGTTATCGAAATCATAACCCGCCGGATCGCTTTCTGCACCCATCCAATCCGCCCGGAAGCGCAACGTCGACAGCTCCTCGATCGCATCGTCGAGCTTCACCTCTCCACTCAGATTATAAAGATAATCGTCCTGTCCACCCGGATTGGAATCCCCATCATCTGTGTGATTATAAACGCCGGTGTAATAATTAAACCACCCAATCTCGCCATGCACCCGCAACCCCGTCCGCTCTCCCGGAACAATCCGATTGCTGATAAGCGAACGCTCAATCACCTTCATCGAAGCCGAAGAAGTATTCTCCTCAAACCCAAACCGCGGCTTATCATACCCAAACGTCACATTCGCCGCGTCAAACTTGTTCCATGTCAAAAACGCCGAGCGCAAATCCACATCATCCGGAAGCGCGTTAAGTTCGACATTGAAAGCATAATCCTGAAACAGCTTTCCCTCTACACCCAACCGCACGCGCCGCACTTCCATCGTGCTATATTCACCCGCGTCCTTTCCATCCGAATACGCGAATTGCCCCTGGATCCGCCCCCGAATCCGCAACTCCTGCACATTTCCGCTCTTCGGCGAAACCTCCACCCCCGAACCCCGCTGAATCTCCTCCGCCTGCGCTTCCGTCAAATAACCATTCTCCACCAACGCCCGCAGCAGCGCCTCGTTGGAACCCGACGCCACCACCGGCAATGCAAGAGCGTGAAGCATTCCTAAAATAATTCCCTTTAATTTCAGGTCCATAAGATGCCCCCAAAGCTAGGCTCCTAACCCCAAATGAGAAGACAAAAACCCGCCGACACCAACTTGTAACACATCCCAAATCCCCCCGCAGCCGCCGCCGCTTTCCATCTTGCCCGCCCACCCCTTTTCCGGTTTAACGAATCCATCCTCTCCATGCACCGCCGATCGCCAATCCATTTGCGCCGCGCAAAACCGAAACTCCGCCTATCGCTCCTCCTTCTCGTCGCGTCGATATTGTTCACCGGCGGATGCCGGGAATTGGCCGAAATCGAAGCGGACGACTCCATGCAACGCGCCGAACAAGCGCTCCAACACGGAAACTGGCAAAAGGCCGACGAGCTCTTCCACGAAATCATCCTCCTCGATCCCACCCGACCCGAAGCTTGGATCGGACGCGGAATGACCCAGACCCAACTGGGCGATCCCGAATACGCCCGCGAGCATTACGAAGAAGCGCTCCGCCTCTACGAAGAGCAACTGGAAGAAGCCCCCAAATCGAAACACCTCCTCCGTGGCCAAGTCATGCTCCTCGTCCTCCTCAACCGCAAAGACGAAGCCCAAACCATCGCCGCCGCAGCCGCCGAATCCCACCCCGATCCCGCCTTCGCCGAAGACCTAATCGCCTCCATCGAATCCACCGCCACCCGCTTCCCCGAAATGATCCTCCCAGCCGAGAAGGAAAATTAGATCCAGCCCCAAAGCCCTTTGCTCCTTTCTTTTCTGTTACTCCCGATCTCAAGTCATCTGTGCCCATCCGTGTCATCTGCGGTTCCATCTTCCAGGGCCAAAGCCCTTCGCTTCCTTCTGTGAAATCCAGAGCCAAAGCTCCGCCACCGCAAAATCCCGCAATCCCGTCTCCACATCATCCGTACTCGACATCGCCACCCCGCCCCGCCATTCGAAGTAACACATGAAATACACGCTCAAATTCCTCGATAAATACCGCGACTTCGGCCTCCTCCTCCTGCGCGTCGGTATCGGAGGCATGTTTTTCCTCTTCCACGGACTCCCCAAACTCACCGGCGGCCCCGCCCTCTGGGAAAACATCGGGGGCGCCATGGCCGGCATCGGCGTCACCTTCGCCCCCGTCTTCTGGGGCTTCATGGCCGCCCTCGCCGAATCCGTCGGCGCGATCCTGCTCATGATCGGCCTCTATACCCGCTACGCGCTCGCCCTCCTCCTCTTCACCATGATCATGGCCGCCACCTTCCATTTCAACCAAGGCGACGGCATGAACATCGCCTCCCGCGCGATCGAAATGGGCATCCTCTTCCTCAGCCTCATCTTCATCGGCCCCGGCAAATACAGCCTCGACGCCCGCTAACGCGACGAGAATTCCGTCGCGCCACCCTCCCGGCCAACCGGCCGCCCGCTCCGCGCCTTCCGGCTTCTGTGGCATCCCGGCCTTGCCGGATGATTCCGCACGCCCCCTCGCTCCCGCCGCCTACCGGGATTTTTGGCCTTGCCACATCCGGAAACCCGTTTCAGCTTCCCGTCACCAAGCCTACCGCCATCCAACCTCTTCGCAGATCCGGATGCGCCAGTTCGCTCGAAGCCCTTCCGGAAGATACCTCCCTTCGAGCCCCATCTTGCTATCGTGCTGAAACCCGAAACCCAAAAGTCAAAACCTCATGAACCTCACCCAAACCGACATCTCCGCCCTCTCCTCCGCCCTGCGCGAACTCTACTCCCACACCGACGCCGAAACCCTTCCCCATTGCGTCATCAAACTGCTGGGCCAGCTGATAGCAGCTGATAACACCTCCTATAATCTGCTCGATTTTCAGGAGAAGAAAGCGATCATTATTCACAATGGCCCCACCGAACTGGAGGTTCATTTGCCCGCCTTCGACGCGCTGCTCCATGAACATCCTCTCGTGCAACACCAGCATTTGCGCGGCCAATGGCGAATGGGTGCCGCGCAAATTTCCGATTTCCTGAGCCAACGACAATTCCGCGACACCGCCATTTATCAGGAATTCTTCCGTCCGATCGGCAGCGAGGATCAGCTCGGCATGTATGTGGAGGAACAAAACCGGGGTGCGCTCACTGTTTGCTTCAACGCCGGTCGACCCGGCACCTTCACCGAACGCGACCGAGAAATTCTCACCTTTCTCCAGCCGCACCTCATCCAGGCATTCAAAAACGCCGCCGACATCACTCTCGCCAAAGCCCGGACGACCGACATGCGAAATATCGCCGAAGCCGCCCACATCGGCGTGGTCTGGCTGAATCGCGACGAGGAAGTCGAATACATGTCCAGCGCCATCCAGTTGTGGCTGAAACTCTATTTCCCCTCCACCTGCTCCGGAAGCCACTCCCTGCCGCCGCCTCTCCTGCGCTGGATCCGCCGCCAAAAAGCCGCCCGAATGCAGGATACCGCTTCCGGCTGGCAACTGGAAACCACTCTCCTCGGCACGCGCGGCGAACTGAAAATCCGCTGGATTCTGGAAGATGAGGATCGCAGCTACCTGCTAATTTCCGAAGAACGCTTGGACCACAACCCCGACGACCTCCGCCCGCTCGGCCTCAGCCGTCGCGAAACCGAAGTCTTACATTGGATCGCCGAAGGCAACAGCAACGCCGCCATCGCTACCATCCTGGGAATCAGCAAGCGCACCGTCGACAAACACGTGGAAAACATCCTGCGCAAACTCCACGTCGAAACCCGCGTCGAAGCCGCCATCCACGCCACCCAACTCCGCGTCTAAAACCACACCGGAACTTTCGTAACTAAATTGCAGTAGTGACGGCTTCAGCCGTTTCCCTTGGTGGGTGGCCGCGAAAACAGCGAGACCCTCGATAACCTCATACTTAACCGAATTCCCATCGCCTATCGTTCCTCCTTGGAAAAAGCTCGCTACCCCTTCGTACGATGAAGCCCACGAGCTTTATCGACCCGGCAGGGTCGAAACGAAGATCGAATCTTATGAGAGAGATTCGATCTTCATTGCGCTCCATTACCACTTCCGACCAAGGGCCACTCCGACAGACCACCCATCGTAACCGCTGGCGAAATCGTAATTTCCGAAGAGTCCCAACGCACCACCTTTCTCGCCGAACCGGTAAGCGATACCGCCGCCCGCCGTCCAGTAGTTGTCGATCACCGCATCCTCGAAGAAATAGGTGTTGATCAAAGAGGCGTCCAATTCGATCTGCGGGAAAATGCGATATCCCACGCGAACCCCGTTCTTCGTGATTACCTGCGAAATATCCTGCTCCAGATCATAATCGTCATAGCTGACCGATATATCGCTCAGCGTGCTGATTTGATTGCCGACCGTAATCACGATCTTATCGCTGAACGTATAATCGAACTTGCTTCCCACACCGGCCTGCCAAACCAAAGCCCCGCTCGCGGCATCCGCCGATCCGCGGGCCATCACACCTCCAAACGGTGTCAGTCCCCAAGTATAAGGACGCTCCGCGGACGGTTTCAGGATATTGACCCGCACCCCGATGTTCGTGCCGACGCCGTAAATATCCGTCCCTTCGATCTCCGTGTAGTCGATCGGAATATCCCACATGAAGGCGAACCGCTCGCCGATGCGAAACGACGGACGCAGATTCAACCGGTGTTGCTCCCCCTTCATCTTCCCGGCGGGAGTATCCACATCGAACTGACCGAACGAATACGCGATGCCGTTGGTGACCTCTCCCATCGTGAAGGCGCGGAAAGCGGAATTCGCGATCATCGCCGTAGCCGAGTTCGGATTCCCGTCGGAAATCGCCGCGGCCGACCGCTTCCGGATCTCCTT
>CAZJCL010000256.1:0-4598 GCA_964544025.1 uncultured Opitutales bacterium
AAAAACTGAGAAAGGGAGAAAAAGATATGTCGACACGCACACATGGTATTCTCGATTACATTATCGGATTGGCGTTGATAGCGGCGCCGTGGCTTTTCGGATTTGCGTCGGACGGGGCGGAAACCTGGATTCCGGTCGCGCTGGGCGCGGCGATCATCTTGATGGCGGCGATGACGAATTATGAGCTTGGAATGATCAAGGCGATCCCGATGAAAGCTCACCTCGGAGTGGATGTATTGGCGGGATTGTTTCTCGCCGTTTCGCCTTGGTTGCTGGATTACGATGAAGTGGTTTGGGTGCCGCATCTCGTGGTCGGGCTGTTGATCCTCGTTTCCGGGGTGGTGACGCAGCGCGTTCCGGGGGGAACGACTGTGGATCGCACGCCGGGTCCGCGCGTCTGACCGCAAGAGGCGCTTTTCTTAGAGCTTGTTTTCCGTCCGTTCCACCGCTTTCGTGGAGGCTGATTTTACAGGATCAGGCCTCCAGAAATGCATTTAAAGGAACTCAGGATTAACGGCTTCAAGAGCTTCGCCGACTCCACCAGGCTCAATTTCGACAAGGGCGTGACGGCGGTTGTCGGGCCGAACGGCTGCGGGAAGAGCAATATCGCCGATGCCATTCGTTGGGTTTTGGGGGAGCAGAGCGCGAAGGCGTTGCGCGGCGGGAAGATGCAGGATGTCATCTTCGAGGGAACGGACAAACGGAAGCCGCTCCAGGTTTGCGAGGTTTCGCTGCTTTTTACCGATTGCGAGGAGCAACTCGGGGTGCAGTTCAACGAAATCGAGATCACGCGGCGGGTTTCGCGGGACGGGCAGAGCGATTACTTTATCAACGGTAAAGCGTGCCGGCTCAAGGACATCCAGCAGGTTTTCATGGATACGGGCGTGGGGCGGACGTCGTATTCGATCATGGCGCAGGGGCAGATCGACCAGATTCTTTCGTCAAATCCGAATGAGCGGCGGGCGATTTTCGAAGAGGCGGCGGGAATCACGAAATACAAGAGCCAGCGGAAGGAGGCGCTGAGCAAGCTGAATTCGGTGCAGACGAATTTGAACCGGTTGACCGATGTGGTCGATGAAGTGCGCCGGCAGATCAATTCGTTGAAACGGCAGGCGAGCAAGGCGTTGCGGTTCAAGCGGCTGCGGTTTCGGTTGCAGCATCTCGATCTCGCGCACAGCGGGCGGCAGTTCGATATTTTGCGGGTTTCGATCGCGGAAATGGAGGAGAAACTTTCCGGGCTGACTTCGAACGTGGAGAAGCAGCGGGGGGATCTCGGGCAGAAGGAGGCGGAGATCGAGCGGAAGAAGGCGGAGCGGGCGGAGGCGAACCAGTTGTTGCAGGAGGCGCAGCAGGCGGTTTTCGATTCGCGGACGCGGAAGGAGCAGGCGGAGAATCAGATACGGCTGGCGGAGGCGCGGCGGTCGGATTTGGAAAACCGGATCGAGGAGGCGGAAAACGAAATCGCGTCGATCGAGCGGCAGTTGGCGGAAATCGCGGAGCGGACGGAGGGGAGTTTTCAGATCAAGCAGGAGCAGATGAATTTGGTCGGGAGTTCGGACCAGATTTTCCAGCTGCGGAACGAGGAATTGCTGGCGATTCAGAATCAGTTGACCGAGGCGGAGCAGGCGGTCGGGCGGGAGAAGCACAGTTTGATGCGTTACGAGAACGACGTGACGCGGTTCCGGCATCAGTCGTCGGCGACGGAGGTGAATCTGAAATCGGACGAGATGCGGCAGGCGAGTCTGGACGGCGAGATCGAGGAAATCGAGGCGGACAGTCAGGCGGTTTCGGAAAGCTTGAGCCATTTGCAGGCGAGTCTTGAGGAGATCGAGCGGGAGGCGAAGGCGGCGGAAGAGGCGGTCGCGGTGGCGCAGGAGAATTTCGCGAGCGGACGGGAGAATATTCGCGAAGGGCAGAAACGGATTCAGGAACTGGACCGGGCGGTGGCGCAGAATTCGGCGCGGCTGAAAGTGCTCCAGCAGTTGCAGGAAAAACTGGAGGGATTCAGCGACGGGGCGAAGGCGTTTTTGCAGGGGAAACTGGACGAGACGCTCGGCGCGGTGGAGCGGAAGCCGGTGACGCAGAACGTGCATGTGCCGCAGGAATTCGCGAAAGCGGTGGAGATTTTGCTCGGGGCGGCGGTGGACGCGGTGGCGGTGGAGGATCCGGCGGGGGCGCTGGCGGTGATCGAGCTTTTGGAGGAGCGGAAACTGGGGAAAGCGTGCATCCAGTTTTCGACGGAATTCGCGAAAGAGGAGCGGCCGGGGAAGCTGCCGGAGTTTTTGCATTGCGCGGCGGATATCGTGGAATGCGAGGAGGCGGATCATCCGTTGAAGCAGCTTTTGGCGCGGAGTTTCGTGACGGAAAGCGCGGCGGATTTTATCGCGTTTTGGAAGGAGAATCCGGGGTTCCGGTTCGCGCAGGTGGCGACGAAGAAAGGGGAATTGATCGATAGTCGCGGCGCGATTTTCGGCGGTTTCAGCAAGGGAAAAGGGAGCGGGATTTTGCAGCGGAGCGGCGAAATTCAGGAATTGAACGCGGAAATCGCGGAGCAGACGAAGCGGTTGAACGCGCTGCGGGCGGAGGCGGAAGCGGAGGCGGAACGGCTGAACGAGGCGGAGAAAGCGGTGGAGGCGGCGCGAAACGCGTTGATGGCGACCGGGCAAAAGCGGTCGGCGTTGCAGGCGGAGGAGCGGAGTTTGGCCCGGAGCCGGGAGGAAGTGGCGAACCGGTTGAAACGGTTGGAAACGGAGCGGGCAGCGATCCAGCAGCGTCAGGCGAAGGCGCGGGAGGAGATGGATCGGTTTCGGGCGCAGGTTTCGGAGGCGGAAGGTTTGCTGGAGGAGCAGCGGCGGAAGATCGCGGAGGCGGAATCGCGGCTGGAGGAATTGCGGGAGTTGCGCGAGCAGAAGAAGGAAAGTTTGTCGGAAGTTCGTTTCGATCTGGCGGAGAAGAAGCAGCGGCTGGAGATGCTGGATCGCGGATTGGCGGAGATGGAGCAGCGGCGGAGGGAATTGGAGCGGACGCTGGAAACGCGCCGGGTGGAGATCCGGACGACCGGGGAGCAGATCGGGAATTTGGGGCGGGAAAAGGAGACGCAGGCGGCGGTTTCGGCGCGGGCGGCGGAGGAATTGACGCAGCAGCAGGCGCGGGTGGAGGAGGCGAAGGTGGCTTTCGCGGAGTTGGAGACGTCGATTTCGGAGATCGAGAAGGAGCTTTCGGCGGCGCGGCGGTTGACGGAGGATTTTCAGGGGGAGTTGGGGAAGATTCAGGTGAGGCTGGCCGAGCAGCGGTCGAAGATCGAGTATTTGCAGGAGGAATCGCGGCGGGAATATCAGGTGGAGTTGAGCGGAATCGATTGGCAGGCGATGCTTTGGCACGCGGACGACGAGCCGGAAGGAGGACATCCGCTCGATTTGGACGAGGAGGAAGGGGAGGAAAAGAGAGAGAAAAAGGAGCGGGAGACGCGCGGACCGATCACGGAGGAAGGACGGGCGGAAATGGAGAACGTGGATTGGGAGCCGTTGAAGGCGGAGATTCAGACGCTGCGTTCGCGGATTCAGTCGATGGGTCCGGTGAATTTGGTAGCGATCGAGGAGTATGGGGAGTTGAAGCAGCGTTTCGCGTTTTTGACCGAGCAGAGCGACGATTTGGTGAAGGCGCGGGACGAGCTGGTGGCGGCGATCGACGAAATCAACGAGCGGTCGCAGAAGCAGTTTCAGGAGATTTTCGAGCAAATCCGAAAGAATTTCGCTTACACGTTCCAGAATCTGTTTGGCGGCGGACGGGCGGATTTGCAGCTGCTGGCGGCGGAGGATGTGCTGGATTCGGGCGTGGAGATCGCGGCGCAACCGCCGGGGTTGAAGCTGCGGAGCATCATGTTGCTTTCGGGCGGGCAGAAGACGATGACGGCGGTGGCGTTGTTGTTCGCGATTTACATGGTGAAGCCGAGTCCGTTTTGCGTGCTGGACGAGTTGGACGCGCCGTTGGACGAGGCGAACATCGGGCGGTTTACGACGATGTTGCGGCAGTTTACGACGAACTCGCAGTTCATTATTATCACGCACAACAAGCGGACGATCGCGGAGGCTTCGGCGATTTTCGGGGTGACGATGGAAGAGAAAGGGGTTTCCAAGGTTGTCTCTATGAAGTTTAACCGGGAGAATAATCAAACGGAGACTGCCGCGCTGGAGTTGGCGGAAACCTGAGTCGCTATGAAGGAGAGAAACACGGAATACGGGAAGTTTTACATTGGCACGAAGTCGGAAATTTTCGATCAGGCGGTGGCGCTGGTTGACCGGCATCGGCGGGAGAACGAATTGCTGGAGCTGACGTGGGCGCTGACGGGCGGGTCGACACCGGCGGAGTTTTACAAATATTGCGCGGAGAAGAAGGCGATTCCGGCGGATTTGCTGAAGGCGACCTGCTGGTTTACGAGCGACGAGCGGGTGGTGCCGCTGGGGAGCGACGAGAGCAATTTCGGGAACGCGGCGCGGCAGTTGCTGGATCCGCTGGGGGTGTCGACGGATAACCGGTTTCCGTGGCCGGTGGATCGCGAACCGGAGGAGGCGGCGGTGTTGTTCAACGAGATTTGGCAC
>CAZJCL010000257.1:0-4581 GCA_964544025.1 uncultured Opitutales bacterium
TGTTCATTCGTGGTTAAAATCCGAGCCCAAGCCACCCAGTTCCCTCCTCCATTAGTGGTTAAAATCCCAAACCCATGAACCTAACCTTCGCCAACCCCCTCGCCCTCTGGGCCCTCCTCGGCATCCCAGCGATTCTCCTCATCCACTTCCTCCAAAAAGAACGCCGCGAAATCGTCACCAGCACCCTCTTCCTCCTCGACGAACTCCACCGCGAAAGCAAAACCGGCGCCCGCTTCGAACGCCTCCGCAACTCCCTCCCGCTCTGGCTCCAAATTCTCTCCGTCCTCCTCCTCGCCTGGATCCTCGCCCAACCCCGCTGGCTCCGCCCCGATTCCTTCCAACGCGTCGTCCTCGTCCTCGATTCCTCCGCCTCCATGTCCGCCTTCCGCGACACCGCCCTCTCCCGCCTCGACGACGAAATCCGCCAACTCTCCGCCGCCTCCGCCCGCACCGAATGGATCGCCACCGAAACCGATCCCCGCCGCCCCACCCTCTACTCCGGCGACGACGCCACCGCCCTCCGCGCCTCCCTCCAAAACTGGCAACCCCTAAGCCCCACCCACGACATCGCCCCCGCCCTCAACCGCGCCCGCTCCCTCCTCCGTCAACAAGGCAACGTCCTCTTTCTCACCAGCCGCCCCCGCCCCCAAATCCCCTCCGGCGTCACCGCCATCTCCATCGGCTCCCCCCTCCCCAACGTCGGCTTCACCGGCCTCCGCGTCGAAACCCGCCCCGAAGGCCACGTCTGGCACGTCCTCGCCCGCAACTACAGCGACCAGCCCCAAACCCGCCAATGGCACGCCGCCTTCGAAAACAGCGCCACCCCGCCCCGCGACCTCCACCTCGCACCCAACCAAACCATCGCCCTCAGCGGCCTTTTCCCTCCCAACGAAAACACCGGCTTCCTCCAACTCTCCGCCGATCCCTTCGCCCTCGACAACCGGCTTCCCCTCGCCCGCCCCCAACCCAAGCCGCTCCTCATCCTCGCCGAAGACCACCCCGCCCTCGCCGCCTTCGCCGCCCCCTTTCTCCGCAGCCTCCCCGCCTCCCGTCCGCCCAACTCCACCGAAACCGAAGACCTCCGCCTCGCCACCCGTCTCCCGCACCAGACGAATCCCGCCAATCCCGGAATCTATTTCCTCACCGAAACCGAACCGCCCGCCCAACGCCTCACCGCCCCGCTCGTCGCCGAAAACCACCCGCTCACGCGCGACCTCAACTGGCAAGGCCTCCTCATCCAAGCCGCCGCCGAACCGACCCGCGAAGACTCCGATCAAGTCCTCCTCTGGCAAGGCGACCGCCCCCTCATCGTTCTCCGCGAAACCGCCCGCGAACGCCGCCTCTTCTGCAACTTCGATCTCCGCTACAGCAACGCCGGCCGCCTCCCCGCCTTCATCGTCCTCCTCCACCGTTTCCTCGAAGAAACCCGCGACGCCAAACCCGCCTTCTCCCGCCGCAACCTCCAAACCGCCCAACTCATCTCCACCGGCGTCAACCCCATCGGCGCCCCCGTCACCCTCCAATTCCGCGCCCCCGACGGAACCGAAACCACCCAACAACTCGAAGCCTACCGCGCCACCCGTCTCCCCGCCCCCGACGCCCCCGGCTTCTGGCAAATCTCTCAAAACGAACAACCTCTCCTCGAAGCCGCCGTCCACTTCGCCGATTCCCGCGAATCCGACCTCCGCGCCGCCGCCACCGAAACCACCGGCCCCGCCCTCACCGCCGCTCAATACGAACAAAACACCACCGCCGATTTTCTCACCCCCCTCTGGCTCCTCCTCCTCGCAACCCTCCTCCTCCTAAACTACCGCCTAACCGCACCCATGAAATAAATCCCCAACCACAAAAAACACGAATGCACCCAACTAAATCCCTCTCCCGCGACCTCTCCCCCCGTAGCATCGGCGCTTCGCCGATGACACCTCCACCAACCGCTCCCCGTCCCGACCAGAGCCAATGCTCCCATAATTCGTGTCCATTCGTGGTTAAAAAACATCCTTCAAGTTTCCGTGTATTCCGTGTCTTCCGTGGTTGAAAAAAACCCATTCCCAAGCCCATCCATTCGTGTTTATTAGTGTCCATTCGTGGTTAAAAACAGTTTCCCAAGCCCTTCCAGCCTCCGTGCCCTCCGTGCCTCCATGGTGAAAAATTTCGCCTAACCGGTATCTGAACCCAAATGCGTTTCCTCTCGCCAGAATGGTTTCTCCTCCTCCCGCTCCTCGCCCTCGCCGCCTGGCAATGGCGATCCGCCGCCCTCCATTCCCCCCTCCGCGCCTCCTGCCTGATCCTTCTCGTCCTCCTCCTCGCCGATCCCCAATGGCGACGCCTCCAAACCGGACTCGATCTCTGGATCCTCGTCGACCAATCCGACTCCGCCGAATCCCACCTCCCCGCCCGCCTTCCCGAATGGCACAACCTCATCGAGCGCGCCCAATCCCCCGACGACCGCCTCTTCCACGTCGATTTCGCCGCCGAATCCATCGTCCGCGGCGACGACGAATCCCTCGCCTTCACCGGAAACCGCGCCGAAACCCGCCTCGACACCGCCATCCGCTTCGCCCTCGCCCGCATGGATTCCGACCGCGCCTCCCGCCTCCTCGTCCTCTCCGACGGCTACAGCACCGAACCCCTCCAAAACCTCTCCGAAAACCTCCTCGCCCAACAAATCCCCCTCGACTTCCGCCTCGTCGGCATCGGCGGCGGAGCCGATTATCGCGTGGAAAACATCGCCCTCCCCCAACGCGTCCAAACCGGCGAACCGTTCCTCCTCGACGCCCGCGTCACCGGCCAGCCCGACGCCGAAATCCCCTTCACCCTTTTCCGCAACCGCCAACCCGTCGCCGACGGCCAAGTCCAAATCCGCAACGGCCGCGGACGCGTCCGCCTCGCCGACCGCATCTCCGGCGGCGGCTCCCACCTCTACGAACTCCGCCTCCATCCCGCCGACGACGCCCATCCCGGCAACAACGTCGCCGAAAACTGGATCGAAGTCCGCGGCGGCCCCCGCATCCTCCTCGTCACCGGCTACACCAACGATCCCCTCATCCCGATTCTCCAGGCCCAAGGCTTCGAAATCGACGTCGAAACCTCTCCCCGAAATCTCGCCATCGGCCGCCTCACCGGAGCCCGCGCCGTCATCCTCAACAACATCCCCGCCCACTTCATCCCCTCCGATTTCATCTCCGCCCTCGACTTCTTCGTCCGCGCCCAAGGCGGCGGATTTCTCATGGCCGGCGGCAAACAAAGCTTCGGCTCCGGCGGCTATTTCGGCACCACCGTCGAAGAACTCCTCCCCGTTTCCACCGAACTCCGCCAGGAACACCGCCGCCTCGCCGCCGCCATGGCCATCGTCCTCGACCGCTCCGGCAGCATGACCGCCGGAGTCGCCGGCGGCCAAACCAAAATGGATCTCGCCAACGTCGGCGCCGCCCAAACCATCGACCTCCTCGGCAACGGCGACGCCGTCACCGTCTTCGCCGTCGACAGCGCCCCGCACCTCATCGTCCCCCTCACCGTCCTCGGCCCCGACCGCGTCCCGCTCACCCGCGCCGTCCGCCGCATCTCCAGCGCCGGCGGCGGCATCTTCGTCTACACCGGACTCGAAGCCGCTTGGAAAGAATTGCAAAAAGCCAACCAAGGCCAACGCCACCTCATCCTCTTCGCCGACGCCCAGGACGCCGAAGAACCCGGAAATTACAAAAACCTCCTCGCCGAAATGACCGCCGCCGGAACCACCGTCAGCGTCATCGGCCTCGGCTCCGAAACCGACACCGACGCCGAATTCCTCCGCGACATCGCCGCCCGCGGAAACGGCCGCGCCTTCTTCAACGCCGACGCCACCCAACTCCCCGCCATCTTCGCCCAGGAAACCGTCGCCGTCGCCCGCTCCACCTTCATCGAAGAACCGACCCCCATCGCCCCCGCCGCCGGTTGGCTCGAAATCGCCGCCCGCCAACCCGATTGGCTCGACGCCATCGACGGCTACAACCTCAGCTACCTCAAACCCGGCGCCACCGGAGCCCTCTTCACCGCCGACGAATACGACGCCCCGCTCGTCGCCTTCTGGCACCGCGGAATCGGACGCTCCGCCGCCGTCGGTTTCCCCCTTGGCGGCGACTTCTCCTCCCAAATCCGCAACTGGCCCGGCTACCCCGATTTCTCCCAAACCCTCGCCCGCTGGCTCGCCGGCGAAGACATCCCGCCCGGCATCGCCCTCACCCACCGCATCGACGGAAACCGCCTCGCCGTCGAACTCCACTACGACGAAACCTGGGAAACCGACATCGCCCGCAACGCCCCTAAACTCGTCGTCGTCCGCGGCGAAAACTCCGAACTCGAAGAACTCGTCTGGGAACGGATGGAACCCGGCCGCTACCTCGCCACCACCGCCCTCGCCCCCGGCGTCCCCCTTCGCGGCGCCGCCCAAATCGGCCGCCACAGCCTCTCCTTCGGCCCCCTCGTCCTCGGCCGCACCCCCGAATGGGATTTCGATCCCGCCCGCGTCGAAGAACTCCGCCACCTCTCCCGCCTCAGCGGAGGAGAAGAACGCCTCGACCTCTCCCAAGTCTGGCAAGCCCC
>CAZJCL010000258.1:0-4557 GCA_964544025.1 uncultured Opitutales bacterium
GGCGTATTTTCTTATGTGATTTGGTTGCTTTGGGTGTTTGACTATTGGGTGGCGGTGTAAGTGGGTTTTGGGTTTTTGGGGGTGGGTGGGTTTGGATACGGTTACGAGTTCGATGCCGTTCTGGGCGGGGGTGATGTTTTCGGTGGTTTCGGAGGGGGGGAGGGGGTGCCAGTCGGTTAGGTTTTCGGAGGTTTCGACGATGTATTGGAGGTCGTCGCAGGGGCGGCGGCGGTAGGTGAGGGAGAGGGTGGGAGGTTCGGTGGGGGAGGTTTTTGAATACGAGATGGAGGGGAGGAGTTCGCGTTCGGGATCGAGGGGGTCGAGGGCGAAGGCGTAGCGGAGGAGGTTGGGGATTCCGTGGTTGCCGGGGTCGGCGGTGGGGGCGGCGTTTTCCTGTTCGAGGGCCCAGAGTTCGTAGGTCGTGGGCGGAGGGTTTCCGAGGAGGCGGATGGGGTTGGCACCGGAGTAGAATTCGCCGGCGACGAGGAGGTTTCCGTCGGGTTCGGCGGTGAGGAGGGTGATTCGGCCGGGAGCGGTTTCGAAGCGGAATTGGGCGTCGAATTGGCCGTTTTTCATGCGGTAGATTCCGCTTCGGTTTTCGTCGATGAATGTGATGTTTAAATAAGTTTCTCCGGTGGGGGCGGTGGCGGTGTTGCGGACGTAGCCGCGGAGTGCGAGTTCGCGGTAGGAGTAGTCGCGGCTGCCGTCGAGGCGGAGTTTTTGGACGAGTCGTTGATCGGTGTCGAAGAGCCAGTAGCCGGTAACTTCGCCGTCGACGAGGGCGGGAGCGATGCCGCCGGGACCGAATGGAGTGGCGGGGGTGTAGTGGAAAGAGGTGTCGGGGGAGCCGTCGGGGTGGAAGCGGTCGAGGAAGCGGGTGGGGCGGTAGTCGGCGGCGATGCGGGTTTGGACGATGAATTTTCCGTCGGGTTCCACGAGGAGATTTTCGATCCAGCAGGTTCGGATCGGATCGTAATCGGTGCAGCGGCCGAGCGCTTCGGCGAAAGTGCCGTCGGGCCAGAGGCGGACGAGGGGGCCGGTGTGGGTGTTGTCGAATTGGGAGAAGGTGCCGGCGGCGACGATGGAACCGTCGGGGAGGGCGGCGAGGAAATCGATTTGGCCGTTGGTTCTTTCGTCGAGGCGCGGGAAGGCGGGATCGGGTTTTCCGGTTGAATCGAGAAGGAGGAGGGAATCTTCGGAAGCGGCGACGATTTTTCCGTCGTCGCGGAGGACGAGGGCGCGAATGGGCGCAAGGTTGGAAGGAGGGGAGAAGGTTTCGTCGAGGGTTCCGTTTGGTTGGATGCGGAAGAGGTTTCGGACGGATTGGCCGCCGTAGTTGTAGAGATTGCCGCCGACGAGGGTGCCGCCGTTTCGGTCGGGGAGCATGGTGTAGATGGTTCCGGTGACGCGGCCGGCGAGGCTGGGATCGGGAAGGCCGGCGGAGGGTTCTTTGGTGAAAACGAGCATCGGGATGTTGTGTTGCGCGGTTTCTCCGTAGCGATTTCGGACGGTGACGGAATAGTTTCCGGTGTCTTCGGGAGTTATCGGAAGGGCGAAAATTTCGGGGAAATCTTCGCCGGGGAGGATCGCGCCGTCTTTGTACCATTGGTAGAAAATCGGGAATGTGCCGGTGGCGACGATGGCGAGATCGCGATGTTGGCCTTCGGTGTAGATTCCGCCTTCGGCTTGCTGGATGATCTTCGGGGCGCCGAGATAGCGGACGGAGATTTCGGCGAAGTGTTCGTCGGGAATCGCGCCGCCCCAGTCGACCACTTCGATTTCGATCAACTGTTCGGGGTCGGAGAAGGTCTGGGTCGCGAGGAGCGGATAATCGTCCCAGGGTCGCGTTTCCCGGGTCATGTCGACCAAGACGCTGTCGATGCCGCTTTCGTAACGAACGCCGACGCCGCCTTTGCTTTGCGAATCGTGATTCAGGTCGACCCAATAGGTGCGGATGTTGCCGGTTCCGGTGCGGATGCCGCGGGTGTGGTTTGCGGGGAGATCGCGGTCGTGCCGGTAAAGAAACGCGCTGCCGTCGCTGACGAGGTTTACCCATTCGGTTTCCGCGATCCAGTGCAGCCGGGCTTTGAACCAGGCGTTGAAATTTTTCATTCCGGGGGAACTGCCCATCGCGTCGGTGGGATCGTCGTATTCGAGGACGTAGCCGGTGGAATCGACGGGTCCGTCGCCGTTTGCCAGATGGAGGCCGGCGTGGCCGAGTCCGAGGTTGTGGCCGAGTTCGTGGAGGATCACCGGCGGGATGCGTTCATTGCCGATCATGGAGTTCAGGTAGATTCCGGGGAATCCGACGTAGGCGGCTCCGGCGAAAGTCATCGCGGGGAGGTAGTAGGCGGAAATATCGAGATCGAATTGGTCTGGATCGGGGTAGCCGCTGTTGCGAATCGCGTTGCGGGCATCGGCGCGAAGGTGGAATTCGGGCCGTGATTTGTAATAGTCGGTGTTGCGCGGGAGGCGGAGGATTTCGTCGACCACTTCGAATTCGAGGGTGAGTTTTCCGAAAGAAATTTCTTGGAGATGATCGGCGACGAGTTGCAGATGATTTTCGGCGTCGCTGACGGAAATTGGGTTTCCCGGCCGGTCGGGGAAATCGAAGCGGGCGAAGATGAGCCGTTTGTGGCCGGTGGACCAGGCGGGGGAAATGGAAGGGGCGTTTCCGACTGGAAGCTCGGAAAGGGTATCGTCGCCGTCGCCGATTTGGCTTTCGGAAAGTTGCTGGATTTCGGCGGCGTGTTGGAGTTCTCCGGGCGAGGCGAAGAGGCGGATTTCGCCGCCGAAACTGGCCGCGAGATGGCCGGGGGGGCGGGCGAGGTTTTCGGTTTCGGAGGGATCGAGGAGGCGGAAAGGCTCCTCGCTGAGCGCCATTTCGCCGTCGAGGGCGACGCCGTGGAGGGGGATTTCGGTTTGGCTGGGTTGGTGGAGGCGGCGGCCGAAAACGTGGGCGTTGAAGGAGCGGTTTCCGACGCGGACTTGCCGGGAAATGGCGGGGGATTCGTCGGCGCGAGGTTTTGGGTGGGGGGTGAAATCGCAGGAGAATTGGACGAAGAGATCGCCGCGGGCGTCGACCGGTTCCTCCAGATGGGCGCGGACTTCGGGGGGAAGCTGATTTCGGAGGCGGCGGGGAATGGCTTGGCGGAGGGCGGTTTCGGGGTCGGATTGGATGAGCGCGAGCATTGTCTGTTTGCGGGATTGGGCGAGTTGGACGCCGGTTGCGAGGGAGGCGGGGCGGGCGGAGGCGGGGGATTGCAGCCAGGATTGGGTCCACGCGAGGAAGGCGGTGGTGGGATCGGGATCGGGCTCGGCGGGGCGATTGGGTTGGGCGGGATTGGGCTCGGCGGAATTGGCGGGATGGGCGGGAGCGGCGAGGGTTTGGGGTGTCGGGACGTTTTGGGGATTGGCGGAAACGGTGGGTGCGGTGGGAGCGGGAAGGCGGGCGTGGTCGCGGACGTTTATGGGGAGCGAGCCGATAATGGCGGCGCTGGCGAGGATGACCAGAATTTTAAAAGAATGCATGGCAGGCGGGAGTTGGAAAGGTGGAGGAACTATACCGCCGGCGGGCGATTTCGGGTATCGGCGAAAGGTGTAAAGGCGGGACGGGGTGACCACGAACGGGGGCGGCGGGAAATCCTTGCGGGGCGGGAGGCGGGGCGGTCGGGCGTTTTCTGGTTGCGTTGGCGAAATGGAAACTTCTTGTTTTTCCAGGTATGCTGACCTTATCGCATTTGTTTGAGAATAACCGGCAATGGGCTTCGAGCGTGGTGGCCGGGGATCCGGAGTTTTTTCAGCGGCTGAGCAAGATGCAGGCTCCGGATTATTTGTGGATCGGTTGTTCGGACAGCCGGGTGCCGGCGAATCAGATTGTCGGCTTGTTGCCGGGGGAGCTTTTCGTGCACCGGAATGTGGCGAATCTGGCGGTGAACACCGACATGAACATGCTTTCGGTGCTGCAATACGCGGTGGAGATTTTGCGGGTGAGCGACGTGATCGTTTGCGGGCATTATGGATGCGGCGGGATTCGCGCGGTGATCGACGGGCTGAATCTGGGGTTGACGGATAACTGGTTGCGGCATGTGCGGGATGTTTACAACAAGCATCGCGGCGAGCTGGAAAGCGAGATGGACGATGGGCGGCGGGCGAACCGGTTGTGCGAGTTGAATGTGTTTGAGCAGGTGCGGAATGTGGCGCACACGACGATCATTCAGCGGGCTTGGGCGGAGGGGCGGAAGGTGACGGTGCACGGCTGGGTTTATTCGGTGGAGGACGGGCTTTTGCGGGATTTGCAGGTGGGGCTTTACGATCAGGCGCAGCTGGAGGGGGAGTATCGGTTGCCGCAGCGGTATTCGCCGCCGATGAGGAGTGAGGTATGAAGTATGAGGTATGAAGGATGAATTATGAAGGATGAAGGGGGAAGGGGGAAGGGGGATGGGAGGCTTGGGCTCTGGGGGGTTAACAGAAGGTAGCGAAGGAAGCGAAGGGAGACTTGGACTTGGTGGATTTTACGGCGGGAACGGAGCTTTGGCACGGGCGGGACCACAGATG
>CAZJCL010000259.1:0-4524 GCA_964544025.1 uncultured Opitutales bacterium
TCACCCGCGGCCAACCCGGCTCCCCCTCCGCCACCACTTCCTCCGTCCATTGCCGACCCGATCTCCAATTCACCAAATCGTCCGAAACCTCCACCACATAATCGATATCCGTCCGCGATTCCCCCTTCGGAAAAGAAATCGCCAGCCGCCCGTCCTCCACCGAAACCCGCGGCCAATCCTCCGCCGACACCACCGCCGCGAACGGCGGCAAATCCAGCGCGTATTTCAACAAATTCCCCATCCCGTCCCCCGCCGGATCCGCCTCCGGACCGCTCACCGACTCATCCGCCAATTGCTCCTCCGAAAAATGCTCCCGCCGCCACGAATTCCACGGACTCCCCGGAATCGTCACCACCACCTCCGAATCCACCCCCACCGTGTAACGTTCCGTATGCAGCAAACGCACCATCGCCGAAACCTCCCCAAACCGCGTCGCCCCCTCCCGCAACCGCACCGAAACCTGCCCCAGCCGCGTCCCCGCCGCCAGTTTCCCCGCGGTCGCCACCTCCAGCAATTCCGCCCCTTCCCCCGCAATCTCCACCGCGATCTCCGCCGGCCCATCCACATTCCCCAACCGCTCGAACCTCAACGGCAACGTCCGCGTCGGCTCCATCGCAACCGGCGAGTCCGTCGTCCACGAAACCACCGAAATCGTCCCGCCCTCCCCCTCCGGCGCCAACCGGTCCTCCAACTGCTTCAAATAAAGACTCCCCGGCTCCACCCGCGCCCCGTGCGAAATCCAGTACCCATCCGACGCATACGCCGGAAACGCCCCCGCCCATTTCTGCCCGATCACCCCGATCGCCCAGTTCTGCGCCGTCGGCGGATTCTGCACCACCGTCCGCCGCGCCGTCGAATTCCAGACCACATGATTCGCTCCCGCCCAGCCATGCCCCGATCCGTAGTTCAACCTGTTTTGCACCGCGATATCCCGCGAAATCCGGATGTTGTCGTAAAGCGATCCCGTCGCCCACCGGTGATGCGGCCCCGTGTCCGAATACGACTCCTCCCCGTCGCTGTCCAAAAACACATTCGGCCCGAACGTCAGCGAATTCGTCCCGTAATCATGACGCGCATAATTCGCGTAACAACGCTGCACCAGATTCAACTGCCCCGTCACATAAAACGGATACCGCCGGCTCCCCGAAATCGTCGAAACCGGATAAAGATTCTGGCTGTCCTGCACCGTTATCCATTTCGCGTGACGATCCAAAAACGTGTTCCCAAAACCGTAATGCAGCGCCGTCGTATTCCGCACCCAACCGTTCTGCGCCGCGTTGAAATCGATAAACGTCCACGCGTGATCCTCGTCAAAACTCCCCGTCGTCCACGCCCCGCCCGCGAAATCCGAAACGCTCCGGATATACTCCACCCCCACCTGCGAAATCCGCCCGGGAAAAGTATACCGGTAAATCGAGCCGCCCCCGTAAACCGCCTCCAACGCGTTCGTCAACGGCGCGTCGATCGTGATCCTGTTTCCCTCGATCGCCACGATCGTCCGGTCGAACCGCAAATCGAAACTCCCCGCCTTCCACTGCGTCACCGGCAACCCGTCCGACCGCGGCGGAATCTTGTCCATCCCGATCGCCGCAATCCACTCCGCCGTGCTCGGCCGATGCACGATCACCGAATCCCCCACACTGAAACCCGACGCGCTCGCCACCGTAAAACTCCGCGCCCCCACCGGCACATATTCATCGACAATCTGCCGCCGCGAACCCGAAACCTCCTGCCACGATCCCGTCCCCCGCACCTGAACCAAAGTCCGCCGCGACGTCCCCGTCGCCCGCAAAACCGTTCCATCCTCCCCATCCCCCTCGCCCCGCAAAACCACCCCCGACGCCCCAATCCGCAACGTCCCCGAAACCCGGTATTCCCCCGCCTTCAAAAGCACCGCCCCGCGAAACCCGTTTTCATCCATCCGCATTTGCGAAACCCAGTCGATCGCGTTCTGAATCCGCGCCGTATCGTCCCCACCCGCTCCCGGAATCAAAACCACCCGCGCCGACACATCCGGAATCTCCACCCCGCCCCCCAAATATCCCGAATTCGAAAAATCCGGAATCCGGTTCCCCTTCAAATCCGTCGAATAAACCAGCCGCCCATCCTCCCCCAACGTCGCCATCGGCGGCGGAGGTAACGGAACCGGCTCCTCCCCCAACGCCCCCTCCGTCACCCGAAAATTATCCAAATCGAACGAAACCACCGCAGTGCTGTCCGTCTCCATCGCGATGTTCCTGATCGGCCCGGTCACCCCTTCGCTTCCGAACGAATACTCCGCGAGCACGAGTTGACCGTTCACCCAAACAGCCCCCATCCGTCCTCCAAGAGTACGCGAAACCCCGTCCATTCCTTCATAAACGATTCCGGTCGCCTGGTTGTTATACACGACCGCGAATTCCAATACCTCGTTGTTCGGCCCGTAGGGAGCAGACCGGTCGCGAATCGTCCGGTTGATCAGATTTAGCGACAAAACGTGCGCTCGCGTCGCTCTGGTTGTCCCGGTCAAAAAACTGAATTGCACCCAGCGGTTATCCGACGCCCGATTCCGGCCGATCAAAGAAAATTCCAGCGTCACCAATTCCGACGGCGTCGAAAGCCCCGCCATCACCCAAAAATTTTTCGCGTCCTGAAACCGCAAAAACCGGTTTTCGCGTCCCTCACCAAAACTCCCCTCGGAATCCGCCACCACCTCAATCTTTCCACCCGCGGACGACACACTGCTCCACGCCCCCGCCGTCGTCAGAGCGCCCAAAGCCTCGTTCTCGAAATTCGAAGAAAAGAGCGCCCCCTCGGCAAACGCCCTCGCGCCCAAAAGAAACGCCGCCACCCAAAACACCCGCAACCACCGCCCGGAAAGAGAAGCCATCCCAGCAAAATCCCCCGCCCAAATTCCCCTGTCAATCCCCGACTGCCGTTCCGCCTTCCCGCTCAATACGCCGCGCGATAAAACTTCCGGGCCCCCGTCGGCTCGACCAAATACGGACTAAACGATTCCAAAATCTCCCGCCACGGCCCGCCCGGCTCGTCCGCCTGCTGCAAAATTCCCCGGTCCCACCGCAGCTCGATCAACGTTCGCACCCACCGCACCGACAACTCCGGCGGCTCCGGTGCCACCAGCGACTTGATCTGATAAATCGCCCCCTTCCCCGGACTGTTCCCCATATTTCCCGTCGCCGTCAGATCCGCCACAAAAAGCGAATCCCGCGTCGCCAGCAACCCGTCCGGATGCCCCAGCCCCGGTTGCTGCCCCAAAATGAAATGAAAATACTCCCCCGTTTCCGGATCCGCATACACCACCGGATTCTCCTCGTTCGCCGTTCCCCCGCTGTTAAATTTCCCGTGAAACCCAACAAAAATCCCCGTATTCAAACCCCTCGGAAATCCCGGCGGCGCGAACGCGATATCGTTCGCCCCTTCGCTCTCCCGGCCCGTCCACGGATTCGGCAACGGATGAAACGCCACCAACGGCTGCACCCCCGCCCCGCCAACGATCTCACCCGTCCGATACCGCGTGTAATTGTCCGGAAATCCGAAATCCGGCGGCGGCATTATCCCGATATACTCCCGCGCGATCCGGTTCAACTCATCCGCGCTGTGCGATTCGTTCTGATCCTGCAACCCGTCGATCCCGTTATCCTGAAAATACAAATCCCCCGTCACCGGATGAAACGCCAACCCCGCCGCGTTCCGCAAACCGCTCGCGATCTTCCGCAACCCGCCTCCGCTCAACGAATTTCCATGATCGGCGATCGTCACCATGTAAATCGAATCCCCCTCCAAAACCCCGCCCGTCCCCGCGATATTCTCGAACGAAAGCGTCGATTTCCGCGTCGTCGCGGTGGCGTTCTCCGTTGATCCCAACTGAAAAAACACGTCGTAATGATTCGCCCTCCCCGGCGTTTTCCGCACCGCCAACGCCGTCGTCGGATGATACCATTGCGCGTCGTAATTCACCACAATCCGCCCCGCCACCGAAAGTGGATCCCCCGGATTCGCGCCCCTCCGGATCACCGAAATCGGCTGCCGCTGCCCCGTCGCGAAAATCAAATTACCCGCGCTCCGAAGCGACGTCTGCGACCCCGGCAACCCGCTCAAAACCACCTGTGGCTCCCCGTCCGCCACCCCGTCCCCATCCGCATCCACCAACCGGATCAATTTTCCCGTCGAAGCGAAAAAACTCGTCCCCTCGCTCACCATCGCCAGCAACGACCCGTCCTCCAACTCCAGCATCCCCAACGGATAATCCAATCCGCTCGCGAACGTCGTCACCCGGAAATCCTCCGGATTCACCCCCGGCCCCTGCAAAACGATCGGCTGCGCCCGCCCCACGGTTCCAAACACCGCGCAAACGCCGACACAAAAAAACACCCACCGGGGAAATCGAAAAATGCTCATTGGATATCGAAAGAAATGAAAAACAGAAACCGCCCAAAAAAAACGGCGCGAAAAGGCACCGCAAAAAAACCGCCCCCGACAAAAACACTCCGCCCCCCACCAGGTCAACCGCATTCCCGCCGCCGG
>CAZJCL010000260.1:0-4516 GCA_964544025.1 uncultured Opitutales bacterium
TCCTTTTCGCTGTGGGTGCGGTGGAGGGAGGACTGCCGGAGGTGTTTCGGATCGCGGATGAAAAAGCGAAGCTTCGCCTTCTCGATATCTCGATGGATCCTCGGCAGACCTATACGCTTTGGGTCGCGCTTTTGGGTGCGACGGTTTTTCAGCTGACTCAAAACGCGGTCGACCAGGTGTCCACGCAAAGGCTGCTTTGCTGCCGCTCACTTTCCGACGCCCGGAAAGCGCTCGCGTGGGCCGGGGCGGGAACGATCACCACAATCATTCTCGCTTTTGCGGCGCTTGGGGTTGTCGCCTATTATCATTTGCAACCGCCGGCGGCAGACGACATGGCGATGCTCGCCGCGAATCCGGATCAGGTTTTTCCGTTTTTCGTGGTTCGGGAGTTGCCGGTCGGTGTTTCGGGTTTGATTGTGGCCGCGTTTTTTGCGGCGGGGATAACGACGCTCGATTCCGCGCTATCCGCGTTGTCGCATACGTTTGTGCAAGGCGTCTACCAACCGCTTTTTCCCGGCGCGGGAGAAAAGCGAGTGCTCCGGGCGGCGCGGGTGAGCATTCTTTTAATTGGCATCATTTTGGGCATAAGCGCATGGGCCTTGAACCGGATGGATTTTCCGGGATTGCTGGAACTTGGATTTCTTTTGCCGGGTTATACGCTGCCGCCAGTGCTCGGGTTTGTCATTCTCGCCTGGATGCGGCGCGGCTCGTTTCCGGTTTTGCTGGCTGGAGCGGTGGTTGCGGTGGCGGCGATTGCTGGCCTTTCGGCGCTCAAGGTCGCATTCTTCTGGTATTATCCGGTGGGCGCGGGAATCGTGGTCGCCATCGGAATGGCATTTTCTCCGCGGACGTCGGAGCGCGGGAAACGGTTGGACCGGATCGCCGCTGAAGAACGGGAATGAAAAACGTGATGGCAGATAAACAGGACGAGTTTGATGTGGTGGTTTGCGGAGGCGGTGTTTCGGGAGCCGTCGCCGCGGTGGCGGCTGGACGCACCGGAGCGCGGACGCTCTTGGTGGAGAAACACGCTTTTCTTGGCGGGTCGCTTACGGCGATGGGAGTCGGGCCGATGATGTCGTTTCACAACCGGGCGGGGGATCAGGTGGTTCGCGGAATCGCCCAGGAGGTGGTGGAGCGTTTGGTGGCGCTGGGGGCGAGTCCGGGTCACGTGGAAGACACCACGACTTATTGCAGCCATGTGACGCCGTTCGAGAGCGAGGCGATGAAGCAGGTGTTGGAGGAAATGGTATTGGAGTCGGGCGGTCGACTGCTTTACCACACGCACTTGGCCGATGTGGAGGTGGAAGAGGAGCGGGTGCGGGAGCTGCTGATTTGCAATAAGGCGGGGTTGTCGCGGATTCGGGCGAGCGCGTTTGTTGACTCGACCGGCGATGGGGACCTGGCGTTTCGCGCGGGGGTTCCGTGTCAGCTCGGGCGTGCGGGCGACGGGGCAATGCAGCCGATGACGGCGAATCTGAAGCTGGCGAACGTCGATACGGCGCGGATACGGAAATACGCTTTGGAGAATCCCGATGACTTTGTTTTCGAGCATGGGCGGGAGGAAGGGTTGCGGCGTTTGAAACGGTCGCCCCGGATCAGCCTGGCCGGCTTTCGGAAGGCGTGGCTGGCGGCGCGGGAGCGGGGGGAAGTGACGGTTCCGCGCGATTTCGTTCTTTTCTTCGAAACGGCCACTCCGGGTGTCATCATTGTGAATACATCACGTATTCAGGGGATGGATCCGACCGATCCGTTTGACCTGACGCGGGCGGAAGTCGAAGGGCGGCGGCAGAACAACCAGATTTTCGCGTTTCTGCGGAAGTATTGTCCGGGATTTGAACGGGCGTTTCGCTGCGACAGCGCGGCGCAGGTGGGAGTGCGAGAGACGCGACATGTGAATGGACTCTACACGCTCACTGGAAAGGATTTGCTTGAACAGAAATCGTTTCCGGACGTTGTTTGCCGCGGCGGTTATCCGATCGACATCCATTCTCCGGATGGAAGCAATGTGAACTCCTCGCACATGATGCCCACGGGCTCTTATGCGATTCCGTATCGGAGTCTGGTGGTGGATCGTCCACGAAATTTGGCGGTTGTGGGCCGTTGTTTATCGGCAACCTCCGAAGCGTTCGCGGCTGTGCGGGTGTCGCCGATCGCGATGGCGATTGGCCAAGCAGGCGGAATCGCGGCCGCGCTTGCCGCGAAGAACCGCTGCGCCCTTGCGGACGTGGACTACCAGCTCCTTCGGAAGACTCTCCTCGCACAAGGCGCTCAGCTGGACTGAAGGCGACTTGCGGGGTGCGGGGTGGCGGGGTGCGGGGTGCGGGGAGCGCAAAGTACATCCAGTTTTCAGCGAGGCCTAAGGAGTGTGCCCTTGATTCTGTATTCTCCGATCCTAGTTTGTTCTTTGTAGCTGTGATGTTTTAAACCCGAACCCTCCATTGACCCTTATGAAATCCTCCAGAATCAACACTGCTCTTTCTCTCGTTGCCTCCGTTTTAGTTGTCGCCGGTCCGATCCAAGCCGCCTTGCAGGTGGACACGCTTTGGTCCCTGGCTCCGGGAGACCGGCCATACCTGACCCTCCAGGGCTACCAGCGTTCCATGGATTACAATCCTGTAACTGGTCATCTGTTAGTGGCCAACGCCGTTGCCGGCGCCACCCAGCCGACGATCCACATCCTCGACGCGGAGACTGGTGAGGATCTGGGGCTCGTGTCCACCGAAGGGGTTTCCGGCGGGCACGCCATTTTCAATCTGTTGCGGGTTATCGTTGCTGACGATGGAACCATTTACGCCGGCAACCTCGCGACCAACAGTGCAACCAGCACAAACGGATTTCGTCTCTACCGCTGGGCGGACGAGCAGTCGGATCCGGTTCTGCTGTTTCACGGCGACCCGAGCAATGGTAATGCCGTCGCCGCCAACCGGCGATACGGTGATTGGATGGTGGTGCAAGAGACGGGCGAGGACACGCGGATCATTCTTACCACGTGGCAGGGCGGGATTATTTCGGTTATGAAACCGGATGGGCCGGACGCGTTTGTATTAGATAAAGTGATCACTCCGACCGGAATCCCCGCCGGAGAATTGCACACGCTATCTTTCGGCGCGGACAACCTCGCCTATCTCACATTCAAGAACAAATCCCTTCATGAGGCGGTGGTTGACTTGGATGCGGGAACGATCACCCAAACCCGCACCTTTACGGAAGAGAATTTGCCAATATTGATCCAGCCGACGGCAGTTCATTCGGAGATGGGCGTCTTGGCCGGGCTGATCGATCAACATGAGGTCCGGTTTTACTATCTCGCCGATCTGACGACCGAGGGCGAGGTTCCGACAGCTGCGACGGTGCCGTTCCCGAACCCGAAAGTTTACGATCATGGCGGAGCGCTCCGATTCGTCGGAAACCGGCTTTACGCAATGGGAACGGACAATGGAATCATGGCGCTCGAACTGAGCGAGACGGCGGGGGTTTCCTACGCCAACTGGATTGCCGGGTTCGGATTATCGGGAGAGGACGCCGCGGCGGATGCCAGCCCGGCGGGCGACGGGGTGTCGAATCTCGTGAAGTATGCTCTGGGGCTGAATCCGTTGACTCCGGCAATCAATGACTTGCCGGTTTCGGAGCTGGTGGAAGACCACTTGACCATCACTTACCAGCCAAACGGCGAAGCGATCGGAATCGAAGCGATCGTGGAAGTTTCGGATAATTTGATCGATTGGGTTTCAGGCGAAGGGCATACGACGATCGTGGAAAATGGAGCATCTATCATAGGCCGGGATAATCTATCCGCGAGCGAGCGCGACCGGCGTTTCATTCGCCTTCGAGTGGTGCAGAAATAAGCCTAATTTCCCAAAGGATCCCCATGAAAACCTTTCATAAAAGAAAAATAATACGTTCGCGCGGAGCGGCTTTTACTTTAATCGAGCTGCTTACGGTGATCGCGATCATCGGTATATTGGCCGCGATTTTGATTCCGGTAGTCGGCGCGGTTCGGGAATCGGCGCGCACGGCCACTTGTATAAGCAACGTTCGGCAATTAGGCACCGCTGTGGTGATGGCGGCGGAAGAAAACCAATCGCGCTTTCCGGATATTTCCAGCTCGGTTCCGTCTGGTCCTCATACGGTGTACCGTGTCATGACCGTTCTGGAACCATACTTGGGAAAAGGAACGGGAACCGGTGATCACGCGAATCCCACGACCGAGCATGCTATCGGGGTGTGGCGTTGCGAAAGTCAGAACAGAAACCGGCCCTTTATTCAATGGACCTACTTTCCCAACGGACGGATGTGGACTTCCGGAACTTCAGGTTATTGGGCGAACGGAATTCCGCTCTCGTTTATCGCGGACATGACCCGGTTTCCCGTCATTGGCGATCGGGGCTGGAACGGTGGCGGCGGAACGGCTGGCTATGGATATTGGGCCATCAACCAGCGTAACCGCGTTGAGCCCGGATGGCATGTGGGAGATCAATTGTATTGGGCATTCGGCGATGGCAGTGTGCGCGGTTTG
>CAZJCL010000261.1:0-4448 GCA_964544025.1 uncultured Opitutales bacterium
GAAGGGGCTGGAATGAGGGGGCGGAAGACGTCCGGGGAGGGGCGTCTTCCGCCGAAATGATCGGCCTTTTCAGTCTTCGATTTGGAGGCGGAAGAATTTGCGGGGGGTGTCGGCGATGTCGGTTTCGACTTCGAGGGTTTCGCCGTTGCCGGCGTGGGTTTCTTCCAATGGGGTCCAGGTTTGGAGATCGTCGGATTGGTGGAGGCGGTAGTTTACTCCGGGCGCGCTTTCCCACGAGAGCGTGACTTTGCCGGCGGTTTCGGATTGGGCGATCCGGAGCGGAGGGAGATCGGCGGGGGTTTGGGCGTTCAGGAATTGGGAAACGCGGATGTTGTCGATGACGAAATCGATTCCGGTGGAGGCGTTGTTGACGCCGGTGACGAAGCCCCAGCGGCCGAGATTGGGGAGCTGCAGGATGCCGTCGTCGTTGGTGCGGAAACCGCGGTTTTCGTCGAGGATTTCGCCGTTGAGGAAAACGGAGAAGGAGTGGCCGTCGAGGTTTCGGAGTTGGCCGTCGGGAGCGTTGTAGGAGACGGAATCTTCCTGGGCGTTGGCGAAAAGGCTGACGTGGTGGACGCCGATTTCATTGAATTCCTCGAACTGAAAACTGCTGGAGGTTCCGGTCCCGCCCGAACGGATCGTGCCGTCGTTTCCGATGCGGACTTCCAAAGCGCGGCTGGAGTTCGTGTGCAGGGAAAGGCCCGAGCCGATGTCGCCGAGGGAGGCGTAGAGGACGTTGTTCGATCCGGTCAATTCCGAAGCCGCGGTTCGGCGGAAGGAGAAATCAAAGCGGATGTCGGGGCGGTAGGAATCGGAGCCGGGGACGAAATTGTCTTCGAGCGCGGCGCGGTCGGCGGAGCTTTGGTCGTGGATGCGGACGCTGTTTCCTTCGATCGAGGGGATCGCGCTTTCGGGGCCGACCACTTCGAGTCCGACGCCGTCCGCGGACGACCGGGCGTAGAAGCTGCCGGAGGGGGAATTTCCGATGGTCTGGTCGTTGAAATCCTCGTCGTAATCGAGGACGAATTCGACGATTTCGGTTTCGCGAAGTCCGGCGATGCGGAGGTCGTCGATGAGGAAATCGACGTGGACGTTGGCGCTGCCGAGACCGGTCATGAACGCGAGTTTTCCGAGTTGATATTGATTCGAAAACGGGTGGCCATCGAGGATGCGGGCGCCGTTGAGATAGGCGCTGTAGGTGAAGGAGGGGATGGTGTGCGTGCCTTGCGGGCCGTCGTAGGTCAGCGCGTTTTCCGGATGCGAGTTGGCGATGAGGGTCAACGTGTTGACGGCGTCGGCGTTGTAGGTGCCGGCTTGGGTTTCCGGCGTGCCGGAGGTTTCCCAGCCGCCTTCGTTGGTGAGCAAGAACGTGATCGCCCGCGAAGAGCCTTGGTGGAAACTCAATCCGGAAGCGAATTCGCCGAGGCCGATCATGAGGACGTCGCCCGGATATTCGGGATCGCGGGGGATAGCGGTGGAGCGTTGGAACTTGAGGTCGACGCGAACGTCGGCGCGGTTGTTGATCGCGTCGGGCACGAAGTTTTTCGCGACGTAGGCGCGGGGATCGGAGCCGCCCGAGCTGTAATCGTAAATGCGCAGGCTCTGGTTTCCGATGTCGGAAAAGCTTGGGGCGGGTTGGCTGAAACTGCCGACGATGAGCGCGCCGACCGGTCCGTCCTGGGGTTGCCAGGAGATGGGAAACGGTTCGAATTCGCCGATGTTTGCGCCCGAGGGTCGCACGTGGTCGAAGCCCATCGGTTTTTCGCCGACGAAATCGAGGGAGAAATCGTTGGTGTAGAGAACCTCCTCGGCGGCGTTGGCGAAAGAGGCGAAAAAGATCGCGGAGGAGAGGAGCGGGAACAGCGCGTGGACGGCGGATTTACGGAGTTTTCGGTATTGAAGCATGAGTATGGAGGTTGTTTTTGCGGGTGAAGGATAACGGGTGTTCCGGAATGGAACCTGGATAACGTCGTCCGAATTCATCCGGAAATCGCGGCGGAATGACAACGCTTCGTTCGTTTGCATCGTTGAATGAGGGTGGAGGTGGATGAAGTCGGCGGTCGACGGTTTTCGTGAGAAGTGTCGGCTTTGCGGTGGGAGTGCGCCGGGAAATTGGTTCAACGATGCAAGCGGAGAAATGCTCGTAAAGCGGGAGCAGGGAGGGTTACGGTATTTGGCAGAACGGGGTTTTCCCGCTACTCCATTCAATCCCAAACCGACTCCAATCGAAGCTGTGAAAGATACCTTTTTTCTGAACCCGCGTCGTGCGTTCACCTTGATCGAGCTTTTGACCGTGATTGCGATCATCGGCATTCTCGCCGCGATCCTGATTCCGGTGGTTGGGAACGTGCGGGAGTCCGCGCGGGCCAGCCAGTGTGTTTCGAATCTGCGGCAGATCGGTCTCGCGCTGCACATGTATGGGGACGATAACGACGGCTATATTCCGACGGCCACGAACATCGATGGACGTCCGCAATGGTCGGGGGCGCTGGAGGATTATCTTCCGCGGAGATTGCAGGGGCGCACGTTGCGGGATCATGAGATTTTCATTTGTCCTTCCGCGGATTATCCGGGTTACGCGAACGAAGATTTGCTCCGCACCTACAGCTACACCGGCGCCGGACTCGGGCCGACCAGCACCGGCGGCACTTTTTCGACCAGTTCGACGCCGCGCAAACTGGAGTTCATTGCGAATCACACGTTGACGCCGTTGGTAGTGGAGGGGAAATCGTGGCAGAACTCGGCGAACAGTCTTTCGAATCTGGCGTGGTCGCGGATTCAGCCGGACCTCGGGGCATCGTCGCCGCATGGGGCGCCGCATGTCGATTTCCGGCATAACGAACGGATGAACATGCTTTATACCGATGGCAGCGTGCGGGGGATCGCGTTTCACGAGTTCAAGAATATGGAGCAGTATATTTGGCGCGGTTTGGAGGAGTGAGCGGGGATTCGGTAGTCGGATTTCGGATGGTTTAGCCGGGGGCGTGGCGGGAACTTTTGGTTGGGGCGGTTGCGGGGCGGGGGGAGTCGGGGCATTTTGGGGAGAGGGGAACGGAGATCATGGCGCGGGCACTTTTGACGGATAATTATCAGCTGGCGATGGCGGAGGCGTATTTCGGGGATGGTCGGGCGGGGGAGCGGGCGGTTTTCGATTATTTTTTCCGGAGTTTGCCGTTTGGCGGCGGATACGCGGTTTTCGCGGGGCTGGCGACTTTGGTGGAGGATTTGGAGGGTTTGCGGTTTCGTCCGGAGGAGTTGGATTATTTGCGGGAATCGGGGTATGGGGAGCGGTTCCTGGAGTTTTTGGAGGGATTCCGGTTTGGCGGGGATTTGTTCGCGCCGCCGGAGGGGGAGGTGGTTTTTCCGGGAGCGCCGATTGTGCGGGTGGAGGGGACGATGGTCGAGGCGCAGCTGGTGGAGACGCTTTTGTTGAATACGCTGAATTTTCAGACGTTGATCGCGACGAAGGCGGCGCGGGTGAAATCGGCGGCGGGCGAGGCGGCGGTGAGCGAATTCGGGCTGCGGCGGGCGCAGGGGCTGGGGGGACTTTATGCGAGCCGGGCGGCGGTGGTCGGTGGTTGCGAGAGCACTTCGAATCTGGAAGCGGGGCGGCGGTTTCGGGTGCCGGTTTCGGGGACGATGGCGCACAGTTTTGTGCAATCGTATCCGGACGAGCTGACGGCGTTTCGGCGGTATGCGGCGGTGCATGGGTCGGAGACGGTTTTGCTTTTGGATACGTACCATACGTTGGAATCGGGGCTGCCGAACGCGATTCGGGTGGCGCGGGAGCTGGCGGAGAAGGGGGAGCGGTTGGCGGGGGTGCGGCTGGATAGCGGGGATCTGGCGTATTTGTCGAAGGCGGTGCGGAAGGAGCTGGATGCGGCGGGATTGCCGGAGGTGAAGATCGTGGCTTCGAACCGGCTGGACGAATACGTGGTGCGGAGTTTGCGGGAGCAGGGGGCGCCGATCGATGTGTTCGGGGTGGGGACGAGTTTGGCGGTGGGGTTGCCGGACGCGGCTTTGGACGGTGTTTATAAATTGGCGGTGGCGGGCGGGCGGCCGACGATGAAGTTTTCGGAGCGGTTGGAGAAATCGACTTTGCCGGGGCGGAAAGCGGTTTCGCGGCTGGTGGATGGGGAGGGGATGTTTGCGGGGGATGTTATCCATTTTGTGGAGGAGGAGGCGCCGGAGAGGATGTTCGATCCGGAACGGCCGGAGTTGGCAATGGATTTGAGCGGGTTTTCGCTGGAGCCGTTGTTGGTGCCGGCGATGTTGTCGGGGCGGGCGGCGCGGGATTTTGCGGAGCCGTTGGAGGCGGCGCGGTTTGGACGGGAGCGGCTGGGGAGATTGCCGGCGGAGCATCGGCGGTTTGAGTTTCCGCATGTGTACCGGGTGGGGATCAGCGCGGAGGTGCGGGCGCTTCGGGATGAGTTGCGCGGGCGGTTTTT
>CAZJCL010000262.1:0-1321 GCA_964544025.1 uncultured Opitutales bacterium
GCGAAGCTGGAGTTTTCGGAGGGGAAGTTGAGCGCGGTGCAGCTGGTGGAAAGGTAGGGGTGATTTTAAATTTTAGATTTTAGATTTTTGATTTGGGGGAGGAGAGGCGGGGGGCAGGACATAGGTGAGGGGAAGTTAGAAGGTAGAAGTTAAATTGTGGATTTCGGATTTTGGATTTGGGGATGACGAGAGACGTTCGGGGGGAGAGACTTGAACCGGATAAATCTTAAAAGCATGTTTAGTCTATGAGCATCGCCGAGTTGAAGAAAATCGTGGATGGGACGAATCGGGAAGAGAGGAGTTTTTTGGCCGCGTATCTTCGGCATGTGGAGCGCCGGAATGATCGGGATCACCGGGCGCGATTGGATGAATTATGTGATGAATTTTCTTCCGGGCCGCGATTCAGCTTGGAGAAGGCGAGGGATTTGCATGCGAGGCTGGAAGAAGGGGACCGGTGAAGGATTATGATCTGGTTTTCAATGAGGCTGCTTTACGTTTTCTGTTGAGCCAAAAGAAGGCGGAGCGCCTGAACTTGCTGGCCTTTTTTGAGGCGATGACAAAAGACCCTGGTCGAGTGGGGGATTTTTACGAAATTTCCATGCAGGGACGAAGGATTGGCTGGTTTCAATTTGGGCCGATCATGCGGAGAGGGAATTGCGCGTTGTGAATATTGAGCGCGTTTGAAGAGGCGGATTGCCGCGACGAGTTGAGAGTGGCGGGTTTGTGGGGATTTACCTTAATCCGTGATCCGATGTGGGCCTGATTGCGGGCGGGGGCGGTGGGGAGGTATACTTTCGGTTCCACGCGAAGAAGCGAAACCCACCAGCGCAATGAGACACACATGAAGATCATTTTCACTACCGGCACGATTGCGATGGTTTTGGGCGGCATGTTTTGGTTGCCGGCGGGTTGTTCCGGGAAAGAGCGGGAGGATGTCGAGGTGCGGGTCGATACGACTCCGATCAACCGGAGCGAAACCACGATGGTCGCGAGTTACGCGAGCATTTTGAACGAGGTGCGTCCGGCGGTGGTGAGCGTTTTTTCTTCGCGGGTGATATCGGATCCGCTGCTTTCGGAGAATCCGGTGTTGGAGCGGTTTTTCGGGAGCCGGGAACATCGGGAAGCGCCGGATTTGATGCAGAGCGGGCTGGGGTCGGGCGTGATTGTTTCGTCGCAGGGGTACGTGTTGACGAATAATCATGTGATCGAGGGGGCCGATGAGGTGGCGGTCGCGCTGGAGGATGGACGGGAGTATTCGGCGGAGGTGGTGGGGACGGATCCGCGGACGGATGTGGCGGTTTTGCGGATCGACGCGGAGAAT
>CAZJCL010000262.1:1421-4395 GCA_964544025.1 uncultured Opitutales bacterium
GTCGAGGAGGGGGGCGTTTTGGTGGTGAATGTAATGGAGAAGAGTCCGGCTTTCGGGGCGGGAATTCAGCGGGGGGATGTGGTGGTGGGATTGGATGGAGATCCGGTGAAGTCGGCGGGGTTGCTGCGGTTGCGGGTGGGGCAGATGCCGCCGGATTCGGAGGTGCGGATCGCGGTTCTGCGGAATGGAAACCGGATGGAAGTGCCGGTGGTGCTGGGAAGGATGGAGGAGACGGAACCGGAGAAAGCGCCGGAGCCGGAATTGGCGGGTGACGAGCTTTTGGAGGGGATCGGGGTGCAGGCGTTGACGCCGCAGTTGCGGGAGCAGCTGGGAATCGCGGAGGGGGTTGATGGATTGGTGGTGGTGGAGGTTTCGCGCGGGTCGCCTTACGCGGATGTTTTTCCGGAGGGGGCGTTGATTGTGCAAGTGAACCGGGAACTGGTCACGGACGTAAAGGAAGCGAAGAAGTTGGTGCGGAACGGGCGTAACCTGTTTCTGTTGTTGATCGAGGATGCGTTTCAGTATGTGACGGTGCGGGTGGGGGGAAGGTAGAGGGAAGTTAGAATTATGAAGTTCGAATTATGAATTAAGAGATGGTGGAGATGAGGGTGGCTTCGGTGAAGTCGGCGGTTATGCGGTTTAGGCGGACTTGGGCGGTGCGGTTGGTGAGGTCGAGGGAAGGGTCGGGGAGGGTGGAGGTTTCTACCATGACGCGGATGTAGTTGTCGGTGTAGGCGGGCCAGAGGCCGGGTTTGGGGTCTTCGAAGAGGACGCGGACGGTTTGGCCGAGGTAGCGTTCGTAGAAGTTGTGGCGTTGGGAGGCGCTGAGGCGGCGGAGGAAGGCGCTGCGGCGGGCGCGTTCGGGGATTGGGATTTGGTCGGAGGATTTGGCGGCGACGGTGCCGTCGCGTTCGGAGTAGGTGAAGACGTGACAGAAGGCGAACGGGTTTTGGGTGAATACGTCGCAGGTTTGGCCGAAATCTTCTTCGGTTTCGCCGGGGAAGCCGACCATGATGTCGGTGCCGATGTAGAGATCGGGGACGGTTTCGTGGGCTTGTCGGATGAAATCGGTGAATTCGGCGACGGTGTATTTGCGTCGCATTTGCCGGAGAATGCGGTCGGAGCCGCTTTGGAGGGGGATGTGGAGGAACGGGAGGAGCGCGTGTTGCGGGTCGTTCATCCGGGGGAAGAGTTCAGTGGGAATCGTGGTCGGCTCGATGCTGCTGATGCGGATGCGGTCGATTCCGGGGACTTCGTTGAGGCGGTCGACGAGGCGGAGGATGTCGTGTCCGTCGGAGGAGAAGGTGCCGATGTTGACGCCGGTGAGGACGATTTCGCGGACGCCGCGTTGGGCGAGGGAAGTGGCTTCGGCGAGGAGGTTGTCGAGGTTTCGGCTGCGGGCGCGTCCGCGGGCGAACGGGATGATGCAGAACGAGCACATGAAATCGCAGCCGTCCTGGACTTTGAGGTTGGCGCGTTTGGGGAAGGGGAGTTCGCCGGCGAAGTGGATGGAGAAATCGTGTTTGTCGATGCGGTCGCGGACGATGACGGGGCGTTCGTTTTTGCCGAGTCCGACGTAATCGAGGACGCTGAGTTTATCCTGATTTCCGATGATGAGATCGACGCCGGGGATTTCGGCGACGGCTTTGTAACCCATTTGGGAGTAGCAGCCGACGACGGCGACGAAGGCGTCGGGATTGGCGCGGGTGAAGGCGCGGATGGCGTTGCGGCACTTGGCGTCGGCGAGGTTGGTGACGGTGCAGGTGTTGATGACGGCGAGGTCGGCCGTTTCGCCGAACGGGACGATTTGGTAGCCGGATTGCTCCATTTTGTCGCGGATGAGTTTGCTTTCCGACTGGTTGAGCCGGCATCCGAGCGTGTGAATGGAAGCTTTTTTTGAATCGATCTGCGCTGAAACCATCGCGGGTAAAACCAAAGCACGAGCGGGGAAAAATCAATGAAGCAGTTTTTTTGGGCGGTTATTGGGGGGTGGTTATTGGTTCTTTGTTAATGGTTATTGGGTGGGGAAGTATTGGCGGATCAGGGCGCTGGCGGCTTCGTCGCAGGGGAGGAAGGCGTGGTTTGCGCCGATGTTGGTGGCGACGATGACGGCGCTGTTTAGTTCGGGGGCCATCCAGACGACGATGTAGAACATGGTGTTGGAGCCGTTGTGCATGAGGGCGCGGCCGCCGGCCCAATCGCGTTCGAGGACGGTCCAGCCGAGGGCGTAACCGTCGTTGGCGGCGAGGGGAGTGTGGAGTTTTTGGAGGGTTTCGGGTTGGAGGAGGGCGGTTTCGCCGCGTTCGCCGGCCATGTGGAAGGCGACGTATTTCGCGAGGTCGTTTAATCCGCAATGGACGGTGGCGGCGGGGCCGATGGCGGGTGGATTGTCGGCGTCCGGACCGGGCGGGACGGGTTCGAAGGCGGAGAGTGGCGTTTTCCGATGGCCCCAAGGTTGATCGATTTCGCTCGGTGTGGCGGGGGCGCCGAATCCGGCGGAGGTCATTTCGAGTGGCGCGAAGAGGAGTTCGCGGAGCAGATCTTCCCACGGTTTTCCGGTCGCTCTTTCGAGCATCGCTCCGGCGATGGCGTAGCCTTGGTTAGAATAGATGTGTTTTGTTCCCGGTTTCGCCTGCGGCCTGCGGGCGAGGATTCCTTCGACGAATTTCAGGCGCTGTTCGGTCGGCGTGCCTTCGCGTTTCCAGGCTTCGCGCCAGAGCTGTTTGGGGGCGTTTGCGGGCGCGCCGCCGCGATGGGCGAGGAGTTGTTCCAGCGTTACGTTCCGGTAATCGGGGTGTATGTTTTGGAGTTCGGGGAAGGTTTCTTCGATGGTGGCGGTCCAGGAGGTTTTGCCTTGTTCGACCAGGATGGCGGCGAGGGTGGCGGTCATTGATTTCGTGACGGAGCCGAGGTGGAATTTGTCGTCGGCGGTGACGGGTTCCGGGCTGCCGTGTTTGCGGAATCCGACGGCGTT
>CAZJCL010000263.1:0-4376 GCA_964544025.1 uncultured Opitutales bacterium
TTTTCCTTTTCGGTGGGATATCCAAGTGGCTAAAGGAAGCAGACTGTAAATCTGTCGGGGTTTCCCCTTCGTTGGTTCGAATCCGACTCCCACCACCACTTTTCGAAAACGGCTCGCGGAATTTTCCCCGAGCCGTTTTTCGTTTTCCTCAACGCCGCTCCAGCCGCATCCCGCGCCCCTCTCCCAACCGCACCGGCACCGTCCCCCGCGCCACCACCGCCTCCCCCGCGCTATCCAGCGGCGAATCGAGATACCGCACCTGCCACTCCCCCTCCGGCAACCGCAGCGTCAACGGCTCCCGCATTTCTCCCCGCGACGAAATCCCGATCACCTCCCCCGCGATTTCCACCTCCAAAACCAATTCCCGAAACCGGATCCCCGAAATCCGCAACGACGGCCAATCCGCCGGCAACTCCGGCTCCAGCGCAAACCCATCCCCCAACGGACGAAATCCCGCGAACCCGTAAAGCATCGTCTGCGGCAAAAGCACGCTCTCCACGAACTCCACGTCCAATCCCAAACCGCCCGCCGTTCCCCCGCCCTGCAACGTCGTCCCCCGCTTCCCGTCCGCGTAATATTCCCGGTAACCGCCCAACTCCCGCACTTCCCGAAACCATTCCAAAATCGCCGCCAGCCTCCGCCACGCGTCATCCGCCCCCCGCGTTTTCAACCGCGCCGACAAATCGAAATACGAAAACCCCAGCACCGCCCCGCCATCCTGCACCTGACCTCCCCACGGAATCGATTCCGGCCCGAGCCAATACCACCCGTAATACTCCACATTCCGCCGCGTCGTCGATCTCGGCCCAAACCGCCACCGGTAAATATCCTCCCCCGTCGACGTGTCCCCCTCCACCATCCGTTCCCCCGAAACCCACGCCAAAATCGCCTCCGCCTGTTCCTCCGTCGCGAACCCGTAATGAATCGCCTCCAGATTCACGAACGTGAACCCATAATCATACCGGTTCCCATCCAGATCCACGTTCGAAATAAACCGCCCCGTTTCCCCGTTCCAAAAAAACTCCCCCGCCCGCGCCTTCACCTCCGCCGCGTGCTCCCGCAAAACCTCCGGCTCCATCCGCAACGGCCCGCCCGGAATATTCCATCCCGGATTCCTCCCGATCGTCTCCTCCAAATCCGCCATCCGCCGCAACGCGTCGTAATAATGAATCGTCGCATACGCGTCCCGCCCGCCAAACGGCACCAGATCCCAATAATTGTTCCCCACCCCGCTCCCGAAATGCATCGTCTTCGTCCCGTCCGGATTCACCGTAAATCCCGGCCGCCCCTCATGCCCCACCCACGGCGTCACGATCATCTTCTCCTCCCACCCGCCCAGCTCCGTCATCGCATACCGCAGCGCCAACCGCATCCGCTGAATATTCTCCCGCAAAAACCCGACATCCCCCGTCCACTCGAAAAAGTCCGCGCTCCCCTTGATAAAATTCGCGTTGTTCACGTTATGCCGCGTATCGAACTGCGTGAAAAGCGCCTGCAAAACCGCCTCCCCTTCCCCCGCGTTCCCGAAATTCACCCGCAACCGCTCCACCTCCCCCGACCACAACGGATGCCGAAACACCGGCAACATCTCGTAAACCATTTCCCCCTCTTCCCCCGCCGCGAAATACATCCGCTGCTCCGCCGGATAATCCTCCTGCCCCGCCCTCCGCCACTCCACAAACGGCGCCGCTCCGCCCAAACCCCGGCTCTTCCACCGCAACTGCAAAAACGGCGACTCATACGGCGCAATCCGCAACTCCGGCGTCTCCGCCGTCGCCCCCGCCTCCCGCAACTCCACCCGCCAACCCTCCTCGCCGATTCCCCCATCCTCCGCCCCCGCCAGCTCCCAACCCGTCTGATCCCGCTCCTCCGTCGCATGCCACCGCGGCGAAAGATTCAACACGAAATGCCACCCCCAACTCCCCTCACCTCCCTGCCGCCAAAACGGAAACGGCCACCCCTCCTGATGCGCGATCGACCTATGCTGATGCGTCGCCACATACCCATCCGCCGCGATCCTCCGCCCCAGCAAAAGCCTCCGAAAATGCGCCCGCGTCTTCTCCCACTCCGCATCGTCCCGCGCCGCCCAAATCACCGATTGCGGAATCCACTCATCCCAAATCGTCCCCATCCCCAATGACGGCTGATGATGCAAATGAAACAAATGCCGCATCGCCTCCATATCCACCTCCTCCCCCGGCACCTCAAACCGCGGAAACCCCTCCGCCACGACCCGCCCCCTCTCCATCGCCTCCGCATCCACCCGCACCACCGAAAACCCCAAACTCCCGAACCCAAGAAACCCGGTAACCAAAACAGCCAACAACTTCATCCCCCCACCCTGCCAACTCCCGAAAAAAACGTCCACCCACAAACCCCTCCTCCTCCGCTCCCTTTCGTAAATTCCGAGCCCGAGTTATCTGTGCCCATCTGTGCCATCTGTGGTCGAACTACGGAGCCTCTACCTCCGTGCCGTCCGTGGTAAAAAACTTCGAACCCAAGCCCTTCGCTTCCTTCGCTACCTTCTGTTAAATCCCGAACCTCAGCCATCTGCACGATCCGCGATCAAACCCGCATCCCCAAGGTTGCAACTTCCCCCAAAACGGAAAAAATCTACCCCTTTATGTGGAGAGGAGAACTGCGTCCAACCTGGGCATTAGCCTTCCCGATCATCGTCGGCAACCTCAGCCAAATGCTCATCGCCTTGGCCGATACCGTCATGATCGGACGCGTCGGCACCGTCGAACTCGGAGCCGCCGCCTTCTCCAACGCCATCGTCCACCTCGTCTTCGTCGTCGGGCTCGGCATCGCCATCGCCGTCTCCGTCCAAGTCGCCCAAGCCCACGGCCGCAAAGACGACCGCGCCGCCGGCGAAGCCCTCCGCCACGGCCTCCTCCTCGCCGTCATTTCCGGCGCAATCCTCGCCTTCCTCCTCTCCCGCGGCATGCCGTTCTACCGCCTTCTCGGCCAACCACCCGAAGTCCTCGCGGTCGCCCCGGCCTACCTCAACTGGGTCGCCTGGTCCCTCGTGCCCGCCCTCGCCGGCATGTGCTTCAAAAACTTCGCCGAAGCCAAAAGCTCCCCGTGGATCGTCCTCTGGATCACCTTGGGCGGCGTTTTCCTCAACATTCTCCTCAACTGGGTTTTCATCTTCGGCCACCTCGGCAGCCCCGCCCTCGGCATCGAAGGTGCCGGAATCGCCACCTTCATCGCCCGCGCCGCCACCCTCGTCGGACTCGCCGCCTACGTCCTCTCCTCCCGCCCCTTCGCCTCCTCTTTGCCCATCCGCTGGTTCTCCTCGCTCCGCAAATCCGAACTCGCCGGACTCCTCGCCATCGGCATTCCCATGGGCCTGCAAATGCTCGTCGAAATGGGCGCATTCATCGGAGCTACCATCCTCATCGGCACCCTCGGACACATCCCGCTCGCCGCCCACCAAATCGCGATCAACTGCGCCGCCACCGCCTTCATGGTCCCGCTCGGACTCTCCACCGCCCTCACCATCCGCGTCGGCCACGCCCTCGGTGCCCTCGAAATTTCCCGCGCCCGCCACATCACCACCGGCGCCCTCCTCTCCGCGATCGCCTTCATGTCGCTCACCGCGCTCCTTTTCATGTTCACCGGCCGGATTCTCGCCGCCGGTTTCACTCCCGATCCCACCGTCATCGGCCTCGCCACCACCCTCCTCGTCATCGCCGGAATTTTCCAAATCGGCGACGGCGTGCAAATCATCGCCATGGGCGCCCTCCGCGGCCTCAAAGACGTCCGCACTCCCACTTGGCTCGTCACCTTCATCTACTGGCTCATCGCGCTCCCATTCGGCGCGTTGCTCGCCTTCCACTTCGGTTTCGGCGCAAAAGGCATGTGGACCGGACTCGCAACCGGACTCGCCCTCGCCGCCGCCGTCCTCACCTGGCGCACCTACAGCCGCCTCCGTCTCATCGAGGGCACTCCCGTCCCAGCCTAAACCAGCCCTCACCATGCCCCAAACGCATAACGACAATCCCCCAACAGTATTATCCGCCGGCGCGAAGAAGTGTTATCCTGTGGTTCAAGAACCATGATCACACCAGAACAACCCATCACCGGCCTCCACCACGTCACCGCCGTCGCCAGCGATCCGCAGCAAAACATCGATTTCTACGTCGGCCTTCTCGGACTGCGCCTCGTCAAAAAAACGGTCAACTTCGACGACCCCTCCGCCTATCACCTCTACTACGGCGACGAATCCGGATCGCCAGGCACCATCGTCACCTTCTTCTACTGGCCCGGCCTCGCCGCCCGCGGTCGCGTCGGCTCCGCTCAATCCACCGCCATCGTTTTCTCCGCCCCGCCCGCTTCCCTCGATTTCTGGGAAAACCGCCTCCGCGCCAACG
>CAZJCL010000264.1:0-4368 GCA_964544025.1 uncultured Opitutales bacterium
GAGGATTGCGTGATCGAGCCGCGGCTTTCGGAGCAATGGTTTTTACGTTATCCGGCGGTTGAGGAGGCGAAGCAGGTGGTGCGGGATCGTTTGATCAAGTTTCATCCGGAACGCTGGGCGAAGACGTATTTGCATTGGCTGGATAATATTCAGGATTGGTGCATCAGCCGTCAGCTTTGGTGGGGGCATAGGATTCCGGTTTGGTATCGGAAAGGGGCGGATAGGTCGGAGCCGGAGAATTGGCATGTCGCGCTGGAAGCTCCGGAGGACGCGGAAAATTGGGAGCAGGAGGAGGACGTTTTGGATACGTGGGCGTCGTCTTGGCTGTGGCCGTTCGCGACGATGGGTTGGCCGGATGAGCAGCGGCAGAAGGAGGAGGATTTGGAGTATTTTTATCCGACTTCGGCGCTGGTGACGGGTCCGGATATTATCTTTTTCTGGGTGGCGCGGATGATCATGGCCGGGTTGGAGTTCATGAATCCGGGCGCGCCGGTGGAGAAGCGGATTCCGTTTTCGGATGTGTATTTTACGGGGATTATTCGCGATATCCAGGGACGGAAAATGTCGAAATCGTTGGGGAATTCGCCGGATCCGTTGGATTTGATCGCGAATTATGGAGCGGATGGATTGCGGTTGGGCGTAATTTTGATCGCGCCGCAAGGGCAGGATATTCGTTTCAACGAGGATCGGGTGGAAGCGGGGCGGAATTTTTGCAACAAGCTTTGGAACGCGAGCCGGTTTCGTCAGATGTCGGGCGACGCGGGCGACAACAGCGGTTTGGAGGCGATCGTTTCGCGGCTGGATTCGTCGCGGATGGACAACGACGACCACGCGATTTTGCACGGGTTGATCGAGACGATTCGCGAAGTGGACCGGTCGCTCGACGCGTATGAATTCAACACTGCGGCGCAGAAGATCCACGGGTTTTTCTGGTCGGATTTCTGTGATTGGTATGTGGAGGTTTCGAAGGCGAAACTGCAGGACGCGGAGGCAAAGGAAACCTGTTTGGCGATCCAGGATTTGGTGATTCGGCAGGTTTTGCTGATGCTGCATCCCTACACGCCGTTTATCACGGAGCAGCTTTGGCATGACATGGGATACGGCACGGAAGGTGAATTTATTCAGAACGAGCGTCTTGTGTCGGCGGAGGAGCTTCCCGGGATTTTGAAAAAGGGAGGCGTGAAAATCGAAACCGCGGCGGCGGAGGAAGTGGAGCGGCTGAAGGAATTCGTGACGCGGGCGCGGGCGTTGAAGGCGGATTACAATCTCGGGAGCAAGCGGGATACGAGTTTCATCGTGACGGGCTCGGCGGATCAGCAGCGGGTTTTGGAGAACAACGCGGACAAGATCAAGCGGTTGGCCGGGGCGAAGGAGATTCGTTTTGGCGAAGCGGATGGTGCGGCTCCGGCGGTGGTGACGGCGTTGGGAACGCTTTATCTGGATTTGGCGAGTTCGGTGGACGTGGTTGCGGAGAAGGCGCGTTTGCAGAAGGAGCTGGATCAGTTGGCGAAACAGATTTCGGGGCACGAGGCGAAGTTGTCGAACGAGGCATTTGTGTCGAAGGCGCCGGCGGCGGTGGTCGATGGCGCGAAGAAGCAGTTGGCCGGTTTGCGCGAGAAGCGGGACGAGGTGCAGCGGTTGATTGCGGCGTTGTAGGATTGGGGCGGGGGAGTGAAGGGGCGGGTTTCGAGGGGGCGGTTCAGTCGTCCCTTCGGGACTGGTGTCTGTGCGCGGGGTGGTCCCGGCGTTGAAACGCCGGGCTATTTTCGGGAGTCCCTCCGGGACAGGGGGAAGGGTCGCGTTGCCCCGGGAGTCGCTCCGGGGCAGGAGAAGGGGCTGGGAGTTTTGAGAGTCCGGAGGGAGATGAGAAACCCGGTTATTTTCGGGAGTCCTTCCGGGACAGGGGAAGGGTCACGTTGCCCGGGAGTCCCTCCGGGACAGGGGACGGGCTGGGTTTTTTCGAGAGTCCGGAGGGAGAGGAAAGACGACGGGTTATTCTCGGAAGTCCCTCCGGGACAAAGGGCTTCAGGGACTGAGGCCCTCCAGGGCGATTTACTTCGCGGTTTGGATTAGGCGTTCGAGGACTTCGAGGCTGAGGAGGAGGGCGCGGGGGAGGTGGAAGGGGTCTTTGACCGGGAGGGCGACGGTTTCGGTAAGCGGGTTTCCTTCGCGGGTGAGTTTTTGTCGCCATTCGCCGAATTCGGGATGCGGGAAGGTGCGAAAACTGTAGTCGTGGACCCGCTGGAACCAGTCGAGGCACCAGGTTTCGCCGGTGTGCTCGTAGGCGAGGAGGAAGGCGTAGAGCGCTTCGGTGTGCGGCCACCAGAGTTTGGCGTCGGGGAAATTCCAGCCGATTTCGGGGCCGCCGAGGGCGTCGACGGCGAGGAGGAATCCGCCGTGTTTCGCGTCCCAGCCGATTTCGGCGTGGCGGCGCATGAGGCGGCAGGCTTCGGCGATGCGGGCGGAATCTTGGCGGTCGCGGGCGACGTGGATTTGGAACCACATGTCTTCGATGACGTGGCCGGGGACGACGGCGGTGCCTGCCGGGCCGGGAAAACGACCGCCGGTGGCGGAAACGCGTTCGACGATGAGATCGAGATCCGGTTGGTAGAATCGGGAGAAAATTTCGTCGCTCATCGCGGCTCCGGTGGCGCGGTAATGGTCGTCGTCGAGGAGTTCGCCGAGTTCCCAGAGGATGAGGGAGAACATCATCGGGAGGCCGTGGACGCGGGCGTTTTCGGGGATCGGATACGGGAAGTGGGGGATTTGGTCGTGGGGTTGGGCGAGGCGGGGGATGACGTGGTCGGCGGTTTTGCGGGCGAGGGCTTTGACTTCGGAATCGCCGGTGGCTTTGGCGAGTTCGACGAGGCCGTAGATCGCGAAGCCGTCGACGTAGATGCTTTCGCAGCCGCGGAGGGTTTTGCCGTTTTCGTCGAGGAGGAGTTTCCAGCCGCCGACGGAATCGTCCCAGCCGTGTTGGGCGGCGAATTTGTAAATGTTTCGGACAAGATCGAGCCATTCCGGCTTCCGCTCGATTTGGTTGTAGAGGCGGCTAAAAACCCAGACGGCGCGCCATTGGCTCCAGAGGAATTTCTCGCGATTGATGAGGGTGCCGTCGTCGTGGAGGCAGGTGTTGAGGCCACCTTTCGGGTCGACGGCGTGGCGGATCCAGAACGGGACGATGTTCTCCAGGAGGTGGTCGCGGAGGGAAGCGTGAAGTTGTTCGAGCTTTTGCTTCGATGATAGATCGGTGGCCGGCATAAACGGTTCATATTCGGAGGCGGGGCGGGCGGGGGCAAGGAGTTAGAAGGAAGTTAGAAGTTCGAAGTTAGAATTGAGAAGGGTAGAAGTGGGGAGCGGTTTTTTTGCGATGGCAGGTCGGTCTTGCTTCGGGGGGCGGCGCTTTGGTAGATTTCGTGTTTCCAAAATTCAATCACTCAACCCGGATATCCCGTGGCCAATTATATTCAGGCAAACACCGACGGGCGTCTTCATGACGCGAGCGAGCCGTCCATATCGCCCTTAAACCGGGGCTATCTTTATGGGGACGCGGTTTACGAAGTGTGGCGCACCTACGATGGAGTTCTGTTTGCATTTGAGGAGCATTTGGAGCGGTTGCGGCGGTCGGCCTCGGCGTTGCATCTGGAAATTCCGTTCGATTCGGGGGTTTTGTTGACGGAGATCCGGCGGACGGCGTCGGCGTTTTTCGAGAAGACGGGGGAGAAGAAGGATATTTACATCCGGTTGCAGTTGACGCGGGGAGCGGGGCAGATCGGGCTGGATGTTGCGTTGGCGGATAAGCCGTCGTGGGTGATTCTGGTTCAGTATCTGAAGGAGCATCCGGCGGAGTTCTGGAAGGAAGGGCTGAATCTTTCGTTGGCGAAGACGCTTCACCGGAATCATCCGAAAACCTTGAATCCGGCGTGGAAGACGGGGAATTATCTGAATAATTTGCTTTGTTTGCGGGAGGCGAAAAGCCGGGGGTTCGACGAGGTGGTGATGACGAATCTGGAGGGGGCGATCACGGAGGCGGCGGTTTCGAATATTTATTTCGTGAACGGGAAGGAGATTCTGACTCCGCCGGCGGACTCGGGGATTTTGGAGGGAATCACCAGGAAGATTCTGCTGCACGAGATCGCGCAGAACTGGGATTACGATTTGCGGGAGGAGGCGGTTTACGCGCCGCAGTTGTCGGATTTTTCGGAGTGTTTCATTACGTCGACGACGCAGGATATCGTGCCGGTGCGGCGGATCGACAAGGTGGATTACAAGGTGGGGGCGAAGACGGTGACGCGGGAGTTGAAGGCGCTTTTCCGGAAGTATGTGAAGGATTATTGCGGGCGGTCGGAGGAGTTGCGGATTTTTTAG
>CAZJCL010000265.1:0-4362 GCA_964544025.1 uncultured Opitutales bacterium
TTGAACGGGATCGCCGTAGCAGAAGGGGAGATCGCCGATGTGGAGAGTGGCGCGGGATTGTTGGATCTCGAACTCCATGGAGCGGACGATTTCCGCCATTTGTTCGTTCATATCCAGTTTTTGGATTTTCAGGGGGAGGTGTCCGAGCCGGGAGAAGCGGAGGAAGCCGGCGAGGAGGGCGTCCATTTTCGCCGCGCTGGTGAGAATGTAGCCGAGAGCTTCGGGGATGTCTTTTTCGAGGAGGCGGTGAACTTCGTCGGGCGCGGAGTCGGGATCGCGGGGCGAGGCGAGTTGTTGGCGGATGGTTTTGCAGGCGCGGGCGAGCTCGTTGCTGAAGCCTTGGATATTGACCAACGGGGAGCGGAGATCGTGGGAGGCGACGTAGACGACGGATTCGAGCTCCTTGTTTTTTTCGGCGAGGGAAGAGGCGAGTTGGGCGAGTTTGGCTTCGGCGTTTTTGCGTTCGGTGATGTCGCGGAGGATCCCGGTGAAGAGTCGGGCGCCGGCCAAACGAACTTCGCCGACGGAAAGATCCATGGGGAAAATGGAACCGTCTTTGCGCTGGCCGAGGACTTCGCGTCCGATGCCGATGATTTTCGCTTCGCCGGTCGTGAGATAGCTTTCGATAAAGCTGTCGTGGCGGCTGCGGAAAGGCTCGGGCATGAGCATGCTGATGTTGCGCCCGATGACCTCGTCGGCCGTGTAGCCGAACATGGCGAGCGCGGCCGGATTGAGAGATTCCACGATGCCGCGGGCGTCGATGGTGACGATGCCTTCGACGACGGTATCGACGATGGCGCGGATGCGTTCCTCGCTGTCGCGGAGGGCGGAGTCGGAAGCGGTGGCGTGGCGGTCCGGGGGGATCGTGGCGGAGTTGGTTGCTTCGAGTTCGCGGAGGCGTTCGATCAGTTGCTCTTTGGAGAAGCGGGAATAATCCGCGGGTGGCGGCGGAGCGGCGAGGGTGTTGGTTTGCGCCGGGTATTCAGACACTGGAGGATGCGGCGCGTTTGGCATGAGGGACGACGAGCACGGGGCAGGTGGCTTGCCGGAGAACTCCGCGGGCGGTGCTGCCGACGAGGATATCGTAAACGGCGCCGCGTCCGTGGGAGCCGAGAACGATGAAATCGGCGGGTTGCTCGTGGGCGGCTTGGAGGATGGATTCGACGGTGCCGCCTTGGCGAACCTGTTGGGAGACCTCGATGCCTTGTTGCTGAAGTTGGGCGGCGAATTTCTGCAGGTTTTTCGCGGACCGGTCGTTTTCGGCCTGGATTTGGTCGGAGATTTCGGCGTTGCCGAGACCGTAGGCGGTCATGATGACGGGCGGGGTAACGACGTGGAGGAGGGAGACGCGGGCGCCGAGCGGTTTCGCCAGCGCGGAGGCTTGGTCGAGCAAGCCGGGAGTGATTTCCGAAAAATCGACGGGAACAAGAATGTTTTTCATGGTGAGTCGGGGAGATTAGATTACCGGATATTGGGATGGTTCTGCCAAGCTGAGTTTGCGGGAAGCTGCGCGGATTTTGTCGTTCCGCTCGCGGGCGTTTCCGATGGGGATTATTATGATCCGGCGGTTCGGGGGAAGCGAGAAGGGAAGAAGAGGGCATTTTAGATTTTAGATTTTAGATTTGGATTTTTGAGCGGGAGGATTTGCGGTATTGGTCGGGGATGGGCGATATGGAACATTTTCCGATAGTTGCGGGGGTGGGTGTCGCGGTTGTTTTTTGGCTGCTTACTTTCCGGGTGTTTTTCAAGGGGAGGGACGATTTCTTCGATGCGATCCGGTTGTGGATGACGCCGGATATTGTCTCGGCATTCCGAGGCGAGTGGGGGGAGGATATGTGGAGCAGCACCAAATTGATGATCTGGATCGGGGCGGGGGCGTGTATCGGGGTGATTGTATTGGACTCCTTTAAGTGAGGGCGGTGGGGCGGTTGCGGAATTTGGATTGGAGGACGACGGAGCTGATGGAGATGAGGGAGCTGACCGGCATGACGACGGCGGCGAGGAGGGGATTCATGAGGCCGGCGAGGGAGAGGGTGACGACGGCGATGTTGTAGCAGATGGTGAAGGTGAAGACGCGCTGGAGGGTTTTGCGGCGATTGGCGGAGGTTTCGAAGAGGTTGCGGATTCCGCTGAGGCCGCGTCCGAGGAAATAGAAATCGGCTTTTTCTTCGAGAAGTCCGCGGTCGATGGCGGGGGTGCCGCGGCACCAGGTTTGGTCGAAGGCGAGGCTGTCGTTCGCGCCGTCGCCGATCATCATCGTGTCTTGGCGGTCGATTTTTTCGATCCAGTCGGCTTTGCCGGTGGGCGACATTTGGGCGAGGCAGTTTTCGGGAGGAAGATCGAGTTTCGCGGCCATGGCGCGGACTTTTTCGGGGCGGTCGCCGCTGAGGATGTAGATTTCGAAACCGCGGGCGGCGAGGGTGCGGACTTCTTCGGCGGCGTCGGGGCGGACTTCTTCGCCGAGGGAAAAGGTGGCGATGGTTTGGCCGTTGAGGGTGAATTGGCAGTCGAACTGGGCGGTGGCGTTTTCGGTGGCGGCGGCGGTTTTCCAGCCGGGACGGCCGAGGCGCCAGATGCCGGTTTCGGTGGTGGCTTCGAGGCCGAAGCCGACGATTTCGTTGACGGGGAGGGCGTCGAGTTCGGGCGGTTTTTGGTCGAAACCTTCGGCGAGGAGGTATTCGCGGAGGCAGCGGCTGACGGGGTGGAGATTGCTTTCGACGAGGTGGAGAAGAATGGCGCGGGCTTCGGCGGTGAGTTGGTGAAACGCGTCGGGGTTGAGGAGCGCGAGGTTCTCCATCGTGAGGGTGCCGGTTTTGTCGAAGATGATTTTGCGGACTTTTCCGAGGCGGTGCCAGAGGGATTGGTCGCGGACGAAAACGCCGCGCTGGCGGAGAAAGGAGACGGCCATTTCGTCGGCGAGCGGCCAGGCGATTCCGATGGCGCAGGGGCAGGAGACGACGAGGACGGAGATGAAAACCTGGAGGGCGGGGAGCGGATTTCCGGTTTGGAAATACCAGACGGCGGACCCGGCGGCGGCGATGACGAGGACGGCGCAGAGGTAGATTTTGATGATGCGTTCGAGGAGGAAATTGCGGGGGGCGTCTTTGGGTTGTCCGGCGAGTAGGGAGGCGAGGAGGGAATCGGACCAGTTTTCGCGGGCGAGGAGGTGGATGTCGTCGCCGCCGAGATTGATTGCTCCGGCGAGGACGGAATTTCCGCGGCGGCAATGGTGGGCGTCGCTTTCGCCGTTGATCCATTCGAGGCCGAAGGTGGCGTTGGGGGAGAGAAGTTCGGAGGCGACGGGGATGAATTGGCCAGGAGCGACGGCGTAGCGCATGCCGGGAGCGAGCTCCGAGACGTCGAGTTTTCGGGGAGGTTTTTCGTTGTCGGCGAGGAGGCGGATTTGTTGCTGGCGGTTGCGGAGGCCGAGGAGGTAGTTGCGGTTTTTGTCGATGGCGACTTGTTGGGTCCAGCGGCCGACCAGCATGAGAAAGATGAACATGCTGACGAAATCGAAGTAGAGAAAGCTGTCGTTGTTTTGCATCCACGCGTAGACGGAGCCGGCGTAGGCGACGAGAATGCCGAGGGAAATCGGGAGGTCGATGTGGATGATTCCTTTTCGCAGGGCGCTCCAGCTGCGGCGGATAAAATAGGAACCGCCGGTCGCGAGGCTGGCGGTGGCGAAGAAGAAAACCATGAAGCGGAACTGCGGCGCGTATTCGAAATCGTCGTCCATGCCGAAATAGAACGGGACGGTGAAGAGCATGCAGTTCATGAAGAACGCGGCGGCCAAACCGATGCGGCGAACGAGGAGGCGGCTTTCGCGGTTGGTTTCGTGTTTGGCGGCGGGGGCGAGCGTGTAGCCGAAGGATTGGAGTTCGGCGGCGAAGGCGGGGAGGTCGAAAACGCCGGCCGTCCATTGGAGGCGGAGTTGTCCGAGCGAGGAGTTTATCTGGATGGAGAGGGAACCTTCGCGGCGTTGAAAAACTTCCTCGATCAGCCAGACGCAGCCGACGCAGGAGATGCCTTGCAGGTCGAGGACGAGGGACGGGTTTGGCGATTTCGTTTCGGCGTCGGCGGCGAGTTCGGCGAGCCAGGAGAAATCGTGGGAACGGAAGACGGCGGCTTTGACTGGTTGGCCTTTTCCGTCTTGCAGGTCGTAGTATTTCTCGAGGCCTTTTTTGTTGATGAGGTGGAAGACGAATTGGCAGCCGGAGCAGCAGAAATCGGGGCGGCTTTGGGTGGGGCGGAATGGGAGATGGCAATGCTTGCAATCCGCCGACGCGGGAAGCGCGGCTTCCGCGGAGGTTTCGGAAGTGGGAGAGGGAATCGTGCTGGCCATCGAGAGAAAAGGTAGCAGGC
>CAZJCL010000266.1:0-4347 GCA_964544025.1 uncultured Opitutales bacterium
TGGTGCCGAGGAGGGGACTTGAACCCCTACGCCCGTGAAGGCACTAGAACCTGAATCTAGCGCGTCTGCCAATTCCGCCACCTCGGCTTTGGTGTGCTGAATAAAGAGTGATTACTAGAGCAGGGAATCAGGGGCGCGCAATCATATTTTCGGAAAATTCGGGGAGGAGAGGGGAACGGGGAGTGGGGAGTGGGAAGGTTTGAAGGTGGGAAGGTAGGGGGCGCGGCGGGGCGAATGCGATTGTTGAGAGTAAGACTTGCGGTGGGGAAAGTGAACCGCCTATGGTTAGCGCTCTTTTTTGCAAAGTAACTCATGAGTGCGCTTACGATCGCCGTGGTTGATTATGGGATGGGCAATCTCCGAAGTGTCTGCAAGGCGCTGGAGTTTGTCGGTGCCCGCCCTGTCCTTATCGCGGATCCGGCTGGTTTGAAGGGGGCCGGCGGAATCGTTTTTCCGGGTCAGGGCGCGCTGGGGGATTGCGTGAAGGCGCTGAAGAAAACGGGGCTGGAGGCGGCGATTCGGGATTGGATCGCGGCGGATCGGCCTTACCTGGGGATTTGTCTGGGGTTGCAGGCGCTTTTCGAATTTTCGGAGGAGGCGGACGAGCCGGCTTTGGGGGTTTTTCCCGGGCGGGTGCTTCGGTTCCAGTTGCCGGCGGAGTTCAAGATTCCGCACATCGGCTGGAACAGCGTCCGGTTCGTCCGGGAGGATTCGCCTTTGCGGGAAGGGCTGGGAGCGGAGGATCAGTTTTATTTCGTTCACAGTTATTATGTGGCCCCGGAGGATCCGTCGATTGCCCTCTGCACGACGGATTACGGGGTCGAATTCGTCAGCGGAGTGCAGAAGGGGAATTGCTTCGCCACCCAGTTTCATCCGGAGAAGAGCCAGGCTAATGGTTTGACGCTTTATCGGAATTTTGTTGAAGGGGTGGTTGCTCGCGTAGTCTAATAACTTTTTGCCCTCGCAGGCCCAACCATAGATTTCCAGTGATTGAGACCATGTCCAAAACAGCCCGAATTATAATTGACGAGAAAGAGTGCGAATATCCCATTCTGACCGGAAGCGAAGGCGAGAAGGCTATTGATCTTCGTTCGCTGCGGGCCGACACCGGCTTTATCACCTATGACGAGGGTTTCGGGAACACGGGATCCTGTCAGAGCTCCGTCACGTTCATCGATGGCGAGAAGGGGATTTTGCGGTATCGCGGGTATCCGATCGAGGAGTTGGCGGAGAAGTCGGACTTCGTCGAGACGGCTTACCTGATCATGAACGGGGAGCTGCCGACGGCGGCCCAGCGGGAAAAGCTTTCGCGGCATCTGGCGGAGAACGCATCGGTGCCGGACGCGATGCGGCATCATTTCGAAGGTTTCCCGAGCGACGGGTTTCCGATGGCGATTTTGAGCGCGATGCTCAATTCGTTGACCTGTTATTATCCGGAATTGGCGACGAATGACCGGGCGGTCGATGTGGAGAATTTCGATGTCGCGGCGAGTTTCGCGCTTTCGAAGGTGCGGACGATCGCGGCGATGACTTACCGGATGAAGATGAAGAAGCCGTTCGTCTCGTCGCGGGAAGATCTCGGCTACGCGAAGAATTTCCTCCACATGATGTTTTCGGAGGAGGGAAATGAGTACGTGCCGGACGAGGCGGTGGCGCGGGCGCTGAATTTGATTTTGTTGCTGCACGCGGATCACGAGCAGAATTGCAGTACCTCGACGGTCCGGATGGTGGCGTCGAGCGGGGCGAATTTGTTCGCTTCGGTGGCGGCGGGCGTTTGCGCGCTGTGGGGACCGCTGCATGGCGGTGCCAATATGGCGGTGCTGAAGATGTTGCAGGAGATCCACGATTCCGGCGACGACGGTTCGCGTTTTATCGAGGACGCGAAATCGGGGAAGAGCGGGAAGCGGCTGATGGGTTTTGGCCATCGGGTTTACAAGAACTACGATCCGCGGGCGAAGATCATCGGGAAGACTTGCGAGGAGGTTTTGAACAAGCTCGGTTTGCAGGATCCGTTGCTGGATATCGCGCGTCATCTGGAGCAGGCGGCGTTGAAGGACGAATATTTCCTGGAGCGGAAACTGTATCCGAACGTCGATTTCTACAGCGGCATCATCATGCGGGCGATCGGGATTCCGGTGGAGATGTTCACTGTGATGTTCGCGATCGGGCGGATGCCGGGCTGGATCGCGAACTGGAAGGAAGTGGCGACCACTCCGAAGGGGAAGATTTATCGTCCGCGGCAGGTGTATCAGGGGCCGACGGTGCGGCATTACGTGCCGATGGAGGAAAGAAAGTAAGAAGTAAGAACTAAGAAGGTAAAATTTTAGATCTGATTGGGGCGTCGTCCGGGAGCGGGCGACGCCTTTTCTTTTGGGGATTATTCCAAGGTTTGTTTGTCGTAGAGGTTTTGGTATTGGGGATTGGATTCGTAGAGTTCCTGGTGGGTGCCGCGGGCGGCGATGCGGCCGGAATCGAGGAGGAGAATGCAGTCGGCGTGGAGGATCGTGCTGAAACGGTGCGCGATGATGATGACGGTGCGGTTGGCCATCAGTTGGTTTAGCGCGTGCTGGATTTTCTTTTCGCTTTCGGAATCGAGGGCCGAGGTGGCTTCGTCGAGGATGAGGATCGGGGCGTTTTTGAGGAAGGCGCGGGCGAGGGCGAGGCGTTGGCGTTGGCCGCCGGAGAGGGAGAACGCGTCTTCGCCGACTTCGGTGTCGTAGCCGTGGGGGAGGTTTTCGATGAATTCGTGGGCGAAGGCGAGTTTCGCGGCGGCGATGACTTCGTCGCGGGTGGCGTTGGGACGGCCGATGAGGATGTTTTGGAGGACGGTGTCGTCGAAGAGAAACGGTTGCTGGGAGACGAGGGCGATGTTGTCGCGGAGGTCGGATTGGCGGAGATCGCGGACGTCGATTCCGTCGACGAGGACGCGGCCGGAAGTGGCTTCGTAGAATCGGGGGATGAGGTTGGTGAAGGTGGTTTTTCCGGATCCGCTGGGGCCGACGAGGGCGAAGACTTTTCCGGCGGGTATTTCGATGTCGATGTCGCGGAGGACGGCTTGCTCGGAGTAGGCGAAGGAGACATTTTCGAAGCGGATGTGTCCGGAGAGGCGATTGATCTCGCGCGGATTTTCGGGGTCGGCGAGGGTGACGGGTTCGTGTAAAACTTCGTCGAGACGTTCCATGGCGCCTCGGCCTTGCTGGAGTTTGCTGAAGGCGGTGCCGATTTTCTTGATCGGTTCGTAGCTGAGGTAGAGAGCACCGATGAGCGGGAGAAAAACGTCGAGTCCGATGCCGGCGCGGTAGGAGTAAACGAAGGCGGCGGCGACTCCGATGGAGGAGAGAATCTCGATGGCGGGGGTGAGTCCTTTCGAGTATTTGATGACCTTCATCTGGACCTGGAAGAGCCGGTTGATGAGTTTCTGAAACCGGTTTTCCTGGTCGGTCTGCTGGTTATAGGCGCGGACTTCGCGGGTGCCGCGGAGATTTTGGGAGAGGAAGCCGGTGACGCTGCCGATCTGGGCCTGGGTTTGGCGGGAGCGTTTGAGGACGTTTTTCCCGACGATCGAGACGGGGACGACGCAAAGCGGGATAATGGCGAGGGAGACGAGAAGGAAGATGACCTGTTCTTGTTGGAGGGCGAGGTAGATGAGCGCTCCAACGGCGCCGATAAGGGCGAGCGGCTGTTTGACGAGATCGTTGGCGACGGCGGTGAGGGCGGTTTGGACGGCGTTGGTGTCGGATTGGCAGCGGGAAAGGAGTTCGCCGCTGGACATCCGGTCGATGTAGGCGATGGGGAGTTCCTGGAATTTGCGGAAAATATCCATGCGGATCGCTTCGAGGACTTTTACCCCGCAGAGGCCGACGAGGTAGCTGTTGAAGAAGCCGGAAATCCCGCGGAGGGTCATGATAAAGGGGATGAACGCGGCCCAGCCGATAATTTGGGCGGTGCTAAGCGGGGTGGCTTCCTCGCCGAAGATGACGGGGAAAACTTTGTGCATCATGTAGGGAATGCCAAAGCCGCCGCTGAGGCCGTAGATGACGCCGGCGAGGAGTCCGAGCGCGAAGATCGGCAGGACCGGTTTCAGGTAGGAGAAGTATTGTCGAAAAAGTTTCACGTAAGAGAAGCGGTGAGCCAAGCGGGTCCGGCGGGGAGCGTCAATAGTACGCGCGGCGGGCGGCGGGGGTGGGGATTGTTCGCAACTGTTCGCAACTTTGGGAAAATTCTCTGTTGACATGGGGGCGAAAAAACGAAGATTTAGACCCATCTTTATTGCGGGCGTAGCTCAGTTGGTAGAGCACCACCTTGCCAAGGTGGACGTCGACAGTTCGAATCTGTTCGCCCGCTCCA
>CAZJCL010000267.1:0-4341 GCA_964544025.1 uncultured Opitutales bacterium
CTTGCGGATCGATGTCGTGGAGGACGATGCAGAGGTCGTCTTCGTGTTCGATTTTCGCGGGAATTTCGCGATCGATGATTTTGGAGAAGAGGGTCTTTTCGCTCATGGGGAGAGAGCGTAGGTTTTTGCGGGGAATCGGTCAAAGAAATGTGGAGGTTGGAATTTGGAATGGGAATTGGAGAGATGGCGGAAGAATTGCTTTTGCTAAACGATTCGGGGTAGGTTGACGGAAGATGAGCCCCGAAAAACGTAGCTGCTTTTCCGTCCGACAGATTCTGGTTTTGAGCGCGGTCGGGATTTTGAGCTTTGGCGGTGGTGTTTTGTTGACGCTGGTTGTGGTCGATCCTTTTGGCGATGCGCCACTTTCGTCGCTCGGTCTGGCGTTTGTTGTGGGAGAGGGCGGGGAGATTCGGGAGCCGGTGCGGCTGGAGAGGGAGGAAACGCCGGTGGAGCATTCTCCGTCGTCGCCCGTGGGTGTTGATGCGCTGGCCCAGATTTCGGAAGCCGGTGGAACGGTGGTGCCGCGGCATTTGCTGAAGAAAGTGGACGTCGTTCCGTTCAATATGGATGGCAGGGTGAGCGCGGAGCTTGCGGAGTTGTTTTCGCTATCCGAGGAGGAGATCCGGGAATTGAATTCAAGGCTTCGCGATTTGCGGGAACGACTCGACGCGTTGGAATTGGCGAATGTGGTTTCGTTCGAACATGAGCCGCAGCGCACGACGATAAATCTTCGGGCTTTTCCGGAAGCGGGGGCGGCTTTGCGGGAGGATTTCACGGGATTCGTGACGGCGTTGCTGGCGGAGGAGGGCGACGCGATGATTCATCATTTGCTGAATGGACAGTTGAATGATTGGGGGAGGTTTGGAGAGGAGGCGCGGGTGATTCGTTTCGGGGTGGAGGAGAGCGGTTTGGCCGGTGAAATTCAGTTGGTTTATCAGGATGAAAGAGTGTCAGGTTCTGGAGGATTCACGATGCGAACATCGGTGCCGGATTTCCATCCGGGCCTGCCGGATTATCATCCAGGTTTGGAAATACGGCAGATGGCTCCTGAAGCGGAGGTTTTTTGGCCGATGTTGTCGGAGGAGCTGCAGCAGCTTTTTACGTTGGGGAAATGAGATCGGGGGATTTGGGCTTCGCCGTAGTTGGTTTGCGGATTGAAGGCTTGCTTTGGGCGGGGGAGAGGGTGAATTTGGAGGGCGTTTCTTTATGAGCCTTAAAACGATTTCTCGGTTGATCCTCGCGGTGGGTTTGTTGGTTGGGTATTATCTGGTGCCGACTTTTTTGGGCGGGGGCGGGTCGTCGGGTTTGGGGTTTCGGCCGGGGGAGGCGACGCGGATCGAGGTGCGGACGGCGGAGGGGGATCGGGTGCGGGTCCGGAAGGAGAAGGGGAACGAGTGGCGGATGGAGGGTTCGGCGGGGGTGCGGGCGGATGCGGGGGCGATCGGGGCGCTTTTGGGGGCGATGGGTTCGGCGGAGGTTTCGCCGTTGTCGGGTGTGTCGGCGGAGGGCGGGGAGCCGGAGATTGTTTTTTTGCGCGGGGGGAAGGAGTTGGGGAAGGTGGTTTTGGGGCCGCGGTTGGAGCCGTTTCGGAGGCAGGCGATTTTTGTGGATGGGAAGGCGCGCGAGATCGGGGCGGATTTGAGCGCGATTTTGGGGCTTTGGCATGAGTTTCCGGAGCCGCGGTTGGAGGATCGGTTGCCGTTGCGGATGGATGGGCGGGAGATTGTGGCGGTGCGGTGGGAGAATCCGTTCGCGACTTACGATTTGACGCGGGGGAGCGATGTGATTCGTCAGGTGAAGGACGAGGGGCGGACGACGGATTTGTACCGGTGGACGGAGACGGGGTCGCATGGGGAGTTGGAGGTTTCGTCGCAGATATTGAGCATGATCGGGGAGGCGTTGGCGGCGGTGCCGGCGGAGGGGTTGGCGGGGCCGGGGGAGGAGCCGGAGGTTTATTCGCGGATGACGATCGGGACTTCGGACGGGGGGACAACGGTGGCGGTTTTGTCGGCGTCGCGGTTGCGGGACCGGGTGCAGTTTTTGAAGGTGTTGGAGCCGGAGGAATCGGGGTGGTGGACGGTGAGCGGCGTGGTGGGGCGGCGGATCGCGCCGGATGGAGCGTTGTTGTTCGCGGAGCGGCCGGCGTTATTGACGGTGGCGGAGCGGGCGCGGCGGATTGTTTTTGAGCGGGAGGGGCAGCGGGTGGTTTTGGAGCGTCCGGGGGTGGAATGGCAGATGGTGGAGCCGAAGATTCCGCTGGAGATTTATCGTCCGGAGCCGTCGGTCGACGATCCGGAGCCGTTGTCGATGGCGGAGAGTTACGCGGCGCGGCTGGTGCGGGTTGCGTTGGATGAGCGGTTTGTGGCGGATACGGGGGAGCGGCGGGAGTTGGTGGCGGGGGTTTTCGATGCGCCGTGGGCGAGGGTGTTGGTCGAGACGGCGGCGGGGGAGCGGTCGGAGGTTTTGGTTTCGCGTCCGGTGGGGAAGACGGGGCGGGTGTTTGTTTCGGTGGATGGGGCGGTGGGGGTGGTCGCGGAGGAGGATGTGTTTTCGCTGGCGCCGAACGTGAGGGATTTTTTTGAGAAGGAGGCGTTTTCGCGGTTGCCGGTGACGTGGTGAGGAATTTTGGATTTTGGAATTTGGATCTTGGATCTTGGATCTGGGGAAGGGGAGTAACCACGAATGGACACTAATAAACACGAATGGCTGTGAACGAATGTTGATCAAGGCGAATGGGCGTTTCGGGCGCTGGAAATTGGAAAACCACGGAAGACACGGAATACGCGGAAAGCTTGAGGCTCTGATTTTGAAGACGACGGAGTAATTGCGGAGACGGCAAAGCACAGACTGATTCACACAAATAAGAGGTCGATGGAGTGATTTTATGATGAAGGAAAAGAACAGGAATTGGGGCGGGATTTTGGGTTTTGCGGTTTTTATGGGGGCTTTGCTTTGGATCGGCGGGGATCTTTTTCGGACGCAGATGGCCCGGCGGGGGATTTCGGAGTTGGTGAGCGAGGGGCAGCGTTTGCGGGAGGCGGGGATGTATGTGGCGGGGCTGGAGAAAATCGGGGAGGCGCGGGGGCGTTGGCTGGCGTTGGAGGGGAAGCCGGGGGCGGTTTTGCTGGGGCGGGTGCAGCCGTTGGAGTGGGATTTCGCGGAGATTTTGGCGGAGGCGCACCGGGATGTGGGGCGGGTTTTCACGAACCGGCAGATTCCGGCGGAGGCGGAGTGGCATTACGCGTTGGCGATGGCGCACGATCCGGAGATCGAGGGTGTGGCGGGGGCGCTGGTGACCGAGTGTTTTTATACGAAGAATCTGGAGTTGGGCTGGATCGCGGCGCAGATGGCGCGGAAGGGGACGGGGACGCGTCCGCCGGCGCGTTTGTTGGGGCACTTTGAGGAGAATTACCGGGGACCGAGGTATTAGGAAGGTAGAATTATGAAGTTAGAAGTTAGAAGGGGTGAGGAGGGTGGGAAGGTGGAAAGGTGGAAAGGTTCGAAGGTGGGAAGGTAGAAGGTGGGAAGGTGGGAGGGGTTTTTGCTGGTTTTGGGGGGATGAGGGGGTAGGTTGAGGGATGGACGAGAAGACGGAGCGGGGGCATTTGTTGACGACGGAGGATGTGGGGCGGCTTTGCGGGGCGCCGGAGTTTGTGGCGCATTACCGGGAGGCGCTTTACCAGATGGGGTTGTGGAGATCGGAGGAGGTTTTGTTTGGGGAGCATTTTTCGGAGGAGGACCGGTTGCTGGATTTGGGATGCGGGACGGGGCGGATCGCGTTCGGGTTGTGGCGGAACGGGTTTCGGCGGGTCGAGGGGGTGGATATTTCGGAGGAGATGATCGCGGGGGCGCGGGAATACGGGGAGACGCATGGGATGGAGGTGGCGTTTCGGGTGGGGGACGCGACGGATTTGCCGTTTGAGGAGGGGAGTTTTGACGGGGTGATTTTCGGGTTTGGCGGGTTGATGCAGATTCCGGGGCGGGAGAATCGGCGGAAGGCGTTGCGGGAGGTGGCGCGGGTTTTGAAGCCGGGGAAGGTTTTTGTTTTTACGACGCACGACCGGGAGATGGAGGATTACCGGGAGTTTTGGGAGAACGAGGCGAAGCGCGGGGTGCGGGAGGGGATGGAGTTCGGGGATATTTATGAGGAGGGGCCGCATGGGATGGTTTTTGTGCATATGCCGGTGAGGAGCGAGGTGGAGGAGGATTTGCGGGCGTCGGGGTGGACGGAGTTTCGGACGTGGTTGCGGTCGGAGTTGGCGGAGGAGGATGAGGCGGTGGAGGAGTTGTCGGATCCGTGCCGGTTTTGGGTGGCGAAACGGTAGGAGGAGGAGGGGAGTG
>CAZJCL010000268.1:0-4340 GCA_964544025.1 uncultured Opitutales bacterium
GGCAACAACGCCATCCACGCGCTCGACCTCGCCCGCTGGGGCATGAACGTCGGACACCCGACCCGCGTCGTTTCCACCGGCGGCCGTTATTACTACAACGACGACTGGGAAACGCCCGACACCCAAATGCTCAGCTTCGAATACGAAGGCGGAAAACTCGCCACCTGGGAAGGTTTCAGCTGCAACCGCCTCGGCGCCATGGGCACCGGCTTCGGTTGCACCTTCCACGGCGATAAGGGCTCCCTCATGATCGAAGCCGGCAACTCCTACCGCCTCTACGATCCCGCCGGAAAAGAGATTCGCCACGCCGCGCCCGTCTCCGGCGAAGACCGCGACGCCGATCACGCGCTCAATTTCCTCAACGGTATCCGCAACGGCGAAGAGCTCGCCTCCGACATCGCCGAAGGTCACATCAGCAGCGCCATGCAACACCTCGGCAACATCTCGCAGCTCGTCGGACGCCCGCTCAAAACCGATCCGAAAAACGGCCACATCCTCGACGACAAGGAAGCCGCCGCGATGTGGACCCGCGAATACGCGAAGGGCTGGGAACTCAAGGCGTAAAGAAAACTCTCCTCACCACACCTGGCCCCGGCAGCGCTCCTCCCGCGCTCCGGGGCCTTTCTTTTGCCGTTATCCCTCCGCCCGCAAAACCTCCAACGGCGGATGATCCAGCAATCCCCGGCTCGAAACAATCCCCACCACAACCGTCACCGCCGCCGTCGCCAAAACCGATCCCCCCGCAGCCCAAAGATCCGGAGCAAACGGCACCTTGAACACCAAAGCCGCGAGCGCCCAAGCTCCGCCCAGCGCCAACAACGTCCCGCTCAATCCCGCCAGCGTCCCCAGAAACAGATACTCCAAAACCATGATCCGCATCACCTGCCCCCGCGACGCCCCCAGCGTCCGCAACAAAATCGCCTCCTGCACCCGCTGATAACGGCTGCTCGCCACCGCCGACGCCAACACCACCAACCCCGTCAGCACCGTAAACATCGCCAAAAACCGGATCACAAACGCGATCTTGCTCATGATCGAATCCAGCGTCTCCAAAATCAGCGACAAATCGATCGCGGAAATATTCGGAAACTCCCGCACGATCTCCCGCTGCAAAGCCGCCGATTCCTCCTCCGTCTCCGTCCGCGTCACCAAAACGTGAAACTTCGGCGCGTATTCCAGCACCCCCGCCGGAAACACCACGAAAAAGTTCGGCTGCACCCGCTGCCAATCCACCTTCCGGATACTCCCCACCACCGTCTCGATCGGCACGCCCATCACGTCGAAAACCAGCGAATCTCCCACCGCCAGCCCCAAATCGTTCGCGATTCCCTCCTCCACCGAAACCGGCACCACCGCCGCATCCTCCTCGACCCGCTCCACCCATTCCCCCGCCACGACTTCCTCCGTCGACACCGTGTGATCCCGGTAAGTCGACCGATATTCCCGCCGCAAAACCCATCCCGGCGTCTCCACGTTCGGATCCGCCATGATCTGCGAAACCGTCCGCCCTTTCACATGCGACAACCGCATCGTCACGATCGGCACATCCTGCAACACCGGCAGCCCCATCCCTTCCAAAATCCCCCGCACCTCCTCCCGCTGATCGTCCTGAATGTCGAACAACGCCATCGTCGGATTATCCCCGTCCCCCGCCACCACCACCTGCTGCAACAAAAGCTCCCTCGTCAGAAAAAGCGTGAAAACCAAAAACGTCCCCAGCCCCAGCGCCAGCATCAACAGCACCGTCCGGTTCTCCGGCCGATACAAATTCGCGAACCCCTGCCGCCAAACATACGGCCAACGCCGCGGAAAAAACCGCTTCGCCAAAAAAATCAACGCCACCGCGCTCAACGTCAGCGCCACAAAAGCCACCGCGATTCCCGCCGAAACGCCCAACCCAAACTTCACGCTCCCGGTCTGCATCACCGCGAATCCCGCCACTCCCACCGCGATCGCCCCGCAAACCACCCACCGCGCCGGATCCCGCCGCCGTTCCCGCTCGAAATTCGCCCCCCGCCGAATCGCCCGCAAGGGAGCCACCCGACGAATCGCCAGCAATGGCAAAAGCGCGAATCCCGCGCACGTTAAAAATCCCACCGCGAACCCTTCCCCCACCGCCGCCCACGAAATCGAAACCGGCACCTCGAACGGCAAAAACTCCCGCAACACCGCCGGAAAAACCAGCTGCAATCCCACCCCGATCGCCGCCCCAACTCCCGCGCCGAGCACCCCGAGCGCCATCGCCTGCACCAAGTAAATCGTAAACGCCTGACGCGCGCTCGCCCCCAAACACCGCAACACCGCCGCCGTCCCGATCTTCTGCTTCACATAAACATGCACCCCGCTCGCCACCCCGATCGCCCCCAGCAACAGCGCCACAAAGCCGACCAACTGGAAAAACGCCTGCATGTTCTCCATCGTCCGCCCCAGATCCTCCTGCCGCCGCTCCACCGTATCCGCCGACAACCGAAACTCCCGCATCCGCGGACGAATCTCCTTCACCACCGCCGCGATATCCGTCCCCGCCGGATACCGCAAATACGCCTTGTACCGCGCCAAACTCCCCTGCTGCAAAAGCCCCGTCTCCTCCAGCGAATCAAACGGAATATACACCCGCGGCGCCAATAAACCGACCGCCGCCATCTCCCCCGGCACCTTCCGCAAACCGCCCGCGACCCGAAAAACCTGCTGCCCCACCCGCACTTCATCCCCGATCCCCAACCCCATCTGCACCATCACGCTGTCCTCCACCAACGCGAAATGCCCCTCCGCCAACCGATCCCGCGCCCCCGCCGGCACCGTCTCCATCTCCCCGTAAAACGGAAAACCTCCCCGCAAACCCCGCACCTGCACCAACCGGCTCGCCTCCGTCGCCGGCACATACAACATCGACGAAAAACTCACCTCCCGCGCCTGCTCCTCCCCCAGCGGCTCCAGAAACCGCTCGATCTCCGGCGTAAAAGCCTGCCGCGACGTCAGCACCAAATCCGCTCCCAAAAGCGTCTTCGACTGCTCCTCCACCGCCTCCTCCAAATTGTGCCCAAACGACCGGATCGACACCAAAGCGCCCACCCCAAAAATAATCGCCAAGGAAAAGAACCCCAACCGTCTCCTACTCGACCGGCTATCCCGCCACGCCATCTGCAAAATCCAACGCATGTCTATTTGGTTATCGGTTATTACTTATCAGTTCTTGTCTATTGCCTATTGCCTATTGTCTATCAGCTACTTCAAACACCACCCGATAAAGATCTTCGCCCGAAAAAACTCACAGAGCCCCCAACCTTAGCTCCCTTCGCTACCTTCTGCTACCCCCCCCAGAGCCCGAGCCTTCCGTGTATTCCGTGGTTCCCAAACTCAGAGCCCCAGCCCCCCATGTCTCCCCTCATTCGTGTTCATTCGTGTCCATTCGTGGTTAAAACAGAGCCCAAGCCTTTTCCGTGTATTCCGCCATCTCCGCTTCGCTCCGTCCGTGATTCCAAAATCCAAAATCTAAAATCCAAAATCTAAAATTCATCTCCCACCATCTCCCCACCCCGCAACCGGATCGTCCGCTCCGTCAACCGCGCCAGCTCCAAATCGTGCGTCACCAAAACCAGCGCCGTTCCCGCCTCCCGGTTCAGCTCGAACAAAATCTCAATCACCCGTTCGCTCGTCGCCGCGTCCAGATTTCCCGTCGGTTCATCCGCGAACAAAATCCGCGGCCGATTCACAAACGCCCGCGCCAACGCCACCCGCTGCTGCTCCCCGCCCGAAAGCTGCACCGGATAATGATCCAAACGCTCCCCCAGCCCCACCCGGCGCAACAACTCCACCGCCGGCTCCCGCGCATCCTTTTTTCCCCGCAATTCCAGCGGCACCATCACATTCTCCAAGGCCGTCAAAGTCGGAATCAGCTGAAAATTCTGGAAAACAAATCCCACCAGCTCGCTCCGCACCGCCGCCCGCCGATCCTCGCTCAACGGCCCCAAATCATGACCCCCGATCCGCACCCGCCCCGCCGAAGGATGATCCAATCCCGCGCACAACCCCAACAAAGTCGTTTTCCCGCTCCCCGACGGCCCCACGATCGCGCACGTCGCCCCTTCCTTCACCCCGAAACTCACATCCCGCAACACCGTCAGCGAATGCCCGCCGCTTCGATACGTCTTGCTGACCTCGTCCACTTCCAAAATCAAATCATCGCCCATAGCTCTTTTTTTTGCCTCCTGAATGAAACCTCCCCGCGCGGAAACTGTTCCAAATACAAATCGATTCCCGCCGAACATCGCGATCCACAGACTCGTGCGCCAAGTCCTTTGCAATCGCGGCGGTTTCGTCTATCGTCCAAAACATCCGAC
>CAZJCL010000269.1:0-2686 GCA_964544025.1 uncultured Opitutales bacterium
GGTGATTAGAAGCCGAAGCGGGAGCGGGTGCCTTGTTTGACGATTTCTTCGGAGTCTTGCCAGATGGCCAGGCCGGTGCGGAGGTCGGTCAGGACCATGTAGATCATGAAATACGACTCGCTGCGGCGGCCTTCCTCGCGGGTGAGTTGGGTGATTTCGCCGGCGAGGCTGAGGGTGGGAGCGATGGCGGTCGCATTTCGTTGCATGGTGCCGGGGTCGTAGATCTCGGCGTTCGGCATGTCGCGGGATTGGGCGACGGCGGGGTCGATCGCGCCGCGTCCGCTGTGGGCGGTCGTGGTGATAATTTTTTCCGATTTATCGAGGGCGATGGTGATGCGCTGGGTGAGGAGCTGCGTGTCGATGTGTTGCATGCTCGAGTTTTTCACCGTGCTGACCATCATGACGGCCGGTTTGTCGTTGGCGTAGCCATCGATGCGTCCGGAGGCGAGGAGTTTGTTGATCAGGCCTTCGGCAGCGATTTGGTAGTCTTTGAAATCGAGGCGGTTGACGGTGGCCATGCCCTGCGTGGTACCGGGTTCCACGCGGTCGACGCGGGTGGTGCTTTGGCAGCCGGCGAGGGCGATTGTGGCGATGGCGAGAGAGGAGAGTAGGAAACGTGACATGACGAAGAATTAGGGACGCGGTTGATGTTCTGCGACTTGAAAACGGAAATCGGCGGCGCGCGGTGTGGGCGCGACGGAGCTGAGGGAGGCGGTTTCGCCGGGCTGGAGGGTGCGGATGACCCAGGTGGAGGCCGGGCTGGCGATGTGCATGCCGTCCTCGTCGATCCACTCGAAACGGTAATCGAACTGGATCGGATGGCGGCTGGTGTTGCGCACGGTGGTTTGGACGGTGCGGAGATCGCCGCGGGTGGCCTGGTTGACGAATTCGACTTCCAGGCGCCGGGCGAATGATTTGTCGATGATGACGCGTTTGTCGGGAACGACGTCGTAGGAGGCTTGCGGGCGCGCGCCTTCGACGACATTTACCCCGGTTCGGCAACCGGTGGCTAAGACGCCTGCGAGGGCGGTGGCGCAGGCCAGGAGGAGGAGGCGTTTTTGCATGATTTTTTCGGTTTATCGTAGAGTGTGGGCCGAGACGCGCAAATCATTCCTTTCGACGCTGCGGACGAGGAGGAGAATGATGTCGCCGTCGGGGAGTTGGACCTCTTGGCGGGTGGAGAGTTCATTTTTGTTGGCGCCGGCGAGGGAAACGCGGAGGGAGCCGGATTCGGGGTAGGGGAAGGCGGCGATCTGGAATTCCTTGCCGAGGGTTTTCCAGGCGCGGGTGTCGGCGCGGTTGACGACGGCTTTGTAAAGACTGCCGATGAGGAGGCCGGCGATGTCGAGTTCGTCGGCGAGCTGTTTGGCGAGAACCTCTTTGGAAACGACGGAGGCGATGATGCGGAGCGCCATGGCGGGCATTTGGGTGCGGAAATCGGTGGCGACGATTTGATCGATGCTGGCGACGCGTTCGGTGTGGACGGGAGGTTCGTCGCCGCGGAGGGTGACGCGGAGGGAGTGGACGGAGGTGGGCTGAAAGGCGATTCGGGGGAAGGCGAATCCGGTGTAGCCGATTTGGGGGAGGATGAGGTCGACGCGGGTTTCCTCGCGGTAGGGGCCGAGTCCGTTTTCGAAGATGACGTAAACGCGGCGGCGGGGGAGAGGAGCGCCGGAATCGAGATGGTCGCGGAGGAGTTGGAGTTCTTTTTCGACGAAGGCGTTGGGGAGCGGGAGGGAGGCGAGCAGGCGGAAATCGACGATGGCCTGGGCGGGATCCTGGTCGGCGAGGTAGACGAGTCCGGAGAGGAAGGTGGTGAAAGGATTGGAGAAATTGGCGTAGGCGGCGGCGACGGCGGGATCGATCGGGGCGGCGTTTTGGAGGGCGGGGTTGTCGAGAACGGATTGGGCGGAGACGTTTTCGGAGGAGGCTTCGCGGCGGGCGGCGGCGATGGCGGCTTCGTTTTGCTCGATGGCTTGGCGTTGGCGTTCGTAGGCGCGGCGGATTTCGACGCGGGCGGCTTCGAGGTTGCCGAGGCCGAGGTAGTTGAGGGCTTTGTAGGTGTTGATGAGGATTTTTTCGGCGTAGGTGCCGCTGTAGGGAATGGCGGAGGCGTTGGTGACGAGGGAGGTGAGGTTGGAGAGGCCGGCGCGGACGTTGTAATCGGCGCGTTGCTCGAAATCGGCGACGATGGCTTCGGCTTGTTCGAAGTATTGGTTGCTCTCGGCGAAGTTCCCGGCGGCGTGGAGCGTTTTGGCGGTTTCGAGCGTCCAGAGGAGGGCGTCGTTGGAGCGGAAGCGTTTTTTATAGGAATCGCTGGTGGCGAGGGCGGCGGCGGCTTCGACGTTTCCGGAACGGTAGCTGGAGTAAATCGGGGCGATCTGGTCGTCGTAGCTGCGCACGGTGGTGCAACCGGCGCCGGCGAGGGCGACGAGGAAGATCGGGAAAAGGAGGTTCGTTACGTTTTTTGGCACGGAAGGACGGAAGCGGAGGAAAAGAATCAGATCGCCTAACGCCAGCTTTGTTCTCACTATTTTCGGCTTGGTCGCGGCTGACCAGCGAAAAGAGGCTGGTTCGTTCTGAGACTGCAACTGGTTATGGCTGTTTCCGGCAAAGTTCTCGCTCAATGGTATCGGGTGTTGGCGCAAAATCTTCGTGCCGGGTTTCCGTTGCAGAAGGCGATCGC
>CAZJCL010000269.1:2786-4330 GCA_964544025.1 uncultured Opitutales bacterium
TTGCGGTTGATAATGGTGATTTTGGTGCCGTTGTGGATCGTGATGTTTGTCTTTTTCTGGGCGGCGCGGCAGAGACATCGGTGGTTGCAGGCGGTGATGCGAATGATGCCGTTGTTTCGCGGCTACAGCAAAAACCGGAGCGTGGCGGATCTTTGTTTCACACTGGGCGCTTATTTCGCGGCGGGGGAATCGATCGACAACGCTTGGTATGGGGCGGGGCGAGCTTCGGGGGATCGGCGGTTGGCGAAATTGGGAGAGAAAATCGCGACCGCGGCGAAAAGCGGGACCGCGCCGGGGACGGTTTTGGCGGAATCGCGCGGTCTTCCGGAGGAGTTTTTCGCGCTTTATTCGACGGGCGAGCAGACCGGTCAGCTGGAGGAAAACGTGCATCATCTTGGACTCCTTTTCGCGGAACGCGCCACGAGCAAGCTGCAACAGGCCTGCCTCTGGTATCCGAAACTGCTGATTCTCCTTGTGGCGATCGGGGTCGCCTACGTGGCGATCACGACGTATATGGGTTATCTTCAGGAAGTGTTGAATATGCTGGAGTGACGGGCGGCGGGAAAATCAGGAGGGGTGGTTGGGTAGGGGTGGATTTTCTCACTCTTTCGGATTGATTTACGGGTGTAAGAGGAAAAGATGAGGAGGCGTCGGCGAACGGTTGGCAGGCATCGCCTGTGGAATCGCAGCGAGCGGCGAGCGCAACTGGTTCTAAAGTCCCTGTAGTTCAATGGATAGAACCGCGGTTTCCTAAACCGTTAATGCGGGTTCGATTCCCGCCGGGGGCACCAGTGGCGAGATGGGCGGTGGCGGAAATTGTTGGGAGGAATCGGGGGAACAGCGGGGGATTGACGGGGCGGGGGATCGTCTTTTGGATGCGGATTTTCTTATGAAGAAGTCCCTGCTTCGTGGTGTTTTTGCGGTCTTTTTGTCGGTTCCGGTTTTTCTTTTTTCGGTTAACGCGCGGTCGGAGGAGCCGGAACTGGATCTTCGGGCGTTGGAGGCGGAGAGGGTGGGTTCCAGTTTTTGGGGGACGATCACCGATGTTCAGAACGCGGGTGACGGGAGCGGGCGGCTTTTTGTCGTGGATTTAGTCGGGGAGATTTGGACGGTGGAGCCGGATGGGGCGCGTCAGCCGTTTCTCGATATTCGGTCCCGGATCGCGATGGGGGGAGAGTGCGGATTGCTGGGTTTGGCTTTTCCGGAGGATTTCGGCGCGAAGGGATATTTTTACGTTCATTACACCGCCGGAAAAGCTGGGAACATCGCGAGCGTTGTTTCGCGCTTTCGGGTTTCGCCGGATGGGAGGGCGGGCGATCCAGACAGCGAAGAGATTTTGCTCACGGTCGCTGGGAGCCACAATTTGCATCGCGGCGGGAAGATCGCGTTTGGGCCGGACGGGTTTCTTTACATCGCTTTTGGGGATGATTCCAACCGGGAGAACTCGCAGGATCTCTCCACTCTTTGGGGGAAGATTTTGCGGATTGATACGGAATCCGTGACGACCGGTTATGCGATTCCCGCGACGAATCCGTTCGCGGGGG
>CAZJCL010000270.1:0-4315 GCA_964544025.1 uncultured Opitutales bacterium
GGCGGTGGGTGCGGTGGGTTATTCGGGGGAGAATGATCAGCCGCGGGAGAGCGGGGCGGCGCGGCCGAGCGATCCGGTGCAGGGGCAGCGGCCGTATGAGTTGCTGTTGGGGGCCGGGGTGAGCGAGGAGCAAATCGAGCAGCTGGAGGCGAACGGTTTTCCTTCGGGGGACGTGGAGGCGGCGGTTCGGGATGCTTTGGTTGCGACGGGTTTGGAGGACGAAACCGCGACGCGGGAGGCGGAGCAAATCGCGCGGTGGATCGCGGATTGGGTGGAAGCGGAGAAGCCGGTGGTGATTGGGACTGAGCCGGATTGAGTTTGGGGGAGCATTTGTCGGGCGCTTTTGAGAGGCACTCGACAGAATTGCCCGACGAAACCAGCAGGGTTTGGTCGGGCAATTTTTTTGTTGCGCAACTGTCATAAGGAGCTATGACTATGGGAATGCTTGTTCGGGTGGATTATAAATCGGGGAAGCCGGTTTACTTGCAGGTGGTGGATCAGATTCGGTTTGCGGTGGCGTCGGGGGAGATGGTGGCGGGCGAGGCGTTGCCGGCGATTCGGCCGTTGGCGGAGGAGTTGCGGGTGAACCGGAATACGATCGCCAAGGCTTACGCGGAATTGGAGAGCCAGGGAGTGATCGAGAGTTTTCCAGGAAAAGGGAGTTTCGTGCGGAAAGCGGAATCGCGTTTTACGGAGGCGGCGAAGGAGGAATTGCTGGCGCGGGAGATCGATGCGGCGGTGGTGATGGCGCGTCAGTTACAGGTGGATGAGGAGACTTTTTCGCGACTGGCGCGGGAGCGTTGGGAGCATTTTTCAGGCGATAGATCCGGCGGTGGAAAAGGCGCCGGCAGATGATGAACCGTTAAGAGCTGTTTTTATGGAAACCTCGAAAATGAATGAACCGGTAATTGAGATTGAAAACTTGTCGCGGCGGTATGGGAAACTGGAGGCGGTGGATCGGCTGAGTTTGACGGTTCGGCGTGGGCGGTGTTACGGATTTTTTGGGCGCAATGGCGCGGGGAAGACGACGGCGATCAAGTGTTTGCTGAACCTGCTTCGTCCGGATTCCGGAACGGTTCGCGTGTTCGGGATGGAGACGCGGCGGGAGGAGGTCGCGGTGAAGGAGCGGTTGAGCTATGTGCCGGATGCGGTGGCGTTTTATCCGTGGATGACGGTGCGGGATGTGTTGGCGTATTTCGCGTCGTTTCGGAGGCACTGGAACCAGGAGATCGAGAAGGATTTGCTTGAGCGGTTCCGGTTACCGGAGAACCGGAAGGCGGCGGAGATGTCGAAGGGGCAGAAAACGCAGTTGGCGTTGATTGCGGCGGTTTGTCCGGAGCCGCCGTTGCTGGTGCTGGATGAACCGACGTCGGGGTTGGATCCGATCGTGCGCCGGGAATTTATCGAGGCGGTGATTGGGGCGTATCAGGCGACGGATCCGGAGAACCGGACGGTGTTCGTATCCACGCACCTGATATCGGAATTCGAGGGGGTGATCGATGAATTTACGATTATCGATGCGGGGCGGGAATTGTTGACGATGGAGGCGGACGAGGCGCGGGCGAGGTTTCGGAAATTCCGGGTGCGGTTCGCGGAGCCGGTGGGGGAAATCGGCTTGGCGGGAGCGTTGCGGATTCGGCATGACGGGCGGAACGTCGAGGTGTTGGCGAATGGGGACGGGGATAGGATCGAGGCGGAATTGCGGGCGATGGGGCCGGAGGATTTGCGGGCGGAATCGCTTTCGCTGGAAGAGATTTTTGTGGCGGCGCAGACGGTTCGGGAGGAGGTGGTATGAACGCGAAATTGCTGAAGGAAATCCGGTTGCTGCTTCCGGTTTGGGCGGCGGCGGTGGTGCTGGTGGCGTTGCCGTTTCAGTGGATGCCGCGTTGGAATGATCCATCGGGTGGGTTCGATATCGATTTCGCCGGGTGGGGAAAAGGGATTGGGTTTGTGCTGGGAATTCTGCTGCTGACGGTTTCCGTTTTCGGGCGGGAGATCGCGGGCGGCATGTGGAAAACGGTATTGAGTCAGCCGGTTTCGCGGAAGGAAATATGGATGCGGAAACTGGCGGTTTTTGGCGTGGGGGCGGTTTTGGTTTGGCTGATTTTCTGGGTGAGTTCCGGAATGGGGGAGCGGTTTTCGTGGAGAATCGGTGTGGCGAGTTTGGCGGTGGCGGGAGCGATGGGCGGAACGGGGTTGGCGGCGACGCTTTTGTTTCGGCAGGTGCTGCCGGCGTTCGCGTTTTCGCTGCTATTGCCGTCGCTGCTGGTTCCGGTTTTGGGGCCGATGGCGGAGAAGGGGTTTCCGGGGTGGGTTTTTGGAGCGGCGGTGTTGGTCGTCGCGGCGTACGCGGTCGCGGCGTTTCGTTGGAGTTACGCGTTGTTTTCGCGGGCGGAGGATTTGGGGCCGTGGCTGGGGGATTTGTCGATTCGCGTGCCGGGATGGAAAGCGCGGGGCGAAGGAGGGGGTGTTGGGAGAGAGGTTGCGGTGGGGCGGCCGGGGCGGAGTTTGCTGGCGAAGGAATGGCGGTTGCAGCAGGTGAATCTGGTTTGCGGCGGGGTGGTGCTTTTGTTGGCGCTGGCGGTGGAGTTTGCGCTGAGTGGGTCGGAACAGAGCGAGACGGGGGATGGATTTCGGACGGCTTACAGTTTGCTGATTTTGCTTTTGCCGTTGTTGGCGGGAGCCGTGGCGGTCGCGGAGGAGAGGAAGCCGGGATTGCTGGCGGCGCAGCGGATGCTGCCGGTTTCGGCGGGGAGGCAGTTTTGTGTCAAGTTGGCGGTGACGGCCGGGGTGGCGTTGTTGCTCGGCGTTTTGCTGCCGGCGCTCGTGGCTGGGGCGGTGGAGGCGATGGGTGGAATTGCGGGGGAAGAGGAAGGAATGGGACCGGCGGGTTTGGCTCAGATTTTGGGATTTCGGCTTGCTCATTTGGAGAGCCGGATCGCGGTTCTTGCGGCGTACGCGTTGGCGGCGGTGGCGGTTTCGTTTTTCGCGTCGTCGATTTCGCGAGGCACGCTTGGGGCGCTGGTTTTGGCGGTGGTGTTATTCGGGGCGGGGGGGATGGCGGTCATTGTTGTGCAGGAATTTTGGGCGGGCGGGTATCTTTGGGCGTGGGTGTGGATGGCGACCGGGATTTTGGTTTGTGCGGGATTGGTGCTCGGGAATTTTCGGACGGAGATGGTGGACGGGCGGGTTTGGCGGCGGAATTTCGCGGTGATCGTGGCGGGAGGGGCGTTGGCGACGGGGGCGACCGCATTCACGTTCTACCGGACCTGGGAATTATTTCTGGAGGATCCGACGGCGGGGATCGGTTCGGCTGAGCCGTTGCTGGCGGATGGGGCGGATATTTACCGGGTGCCTGGGGGATGGTCGCGGTGGCTGGTGCATTTGCCGGATGGGCGGTTTTGGGTGGGCGAAGAGTCGCGGGAGGCGGCGAATGGATATTCGTTTCCGGAAGACGGAGAGTTTTTGGAAATAGGCGATTGGGTGAAGGTCGTCGGGAGTTGGGAAGAGATTTGCGGAATCCGGCCAGACGGGAGTTTGTGGCGGATTTTCGGGGCGCGGAGCGGGTTATCAATCGAGCCACTGGCAGAGGGGAAATGGATCGATCTGTCGGGTGGAAAGTATCATTTGCTGGCTGTTCGGGAGGACGGGACGCTTTGGGGTTGGGGGTGGAGTGGTGTGTTTCGGTTGGAACACGAGGGTTCGGCGCATTATATCAGGACTCCTGAACGGGTAGGGGACGATACGGATTGGGTGCGGATCTTTGCGTCGGTTCGTGAATCTTTGGGAGTGAAGCGGGATGGAAGCGTTCGGATGCGGGCTCCAGGAGGGGGCGGGTTTAGATGGGTTCAGTTTCGGAGCGAACTTCGAGCTGTCGGGGGATCCTTTGGAATCAATTTAGCGGTGAGGGAAGATGGGACTTTATGGCGTTGGGGTACTGGATGGAGCTATTCGAAACCATTAGTGAGGTTGGGAAATCGAAGCGATTGGAAAGCTGCCGACGCGACTCATTGGGATGCGGTCGTGGCGCTCGATCAATCGGGCGTTTTGTGGGGCGGCAATGTGTGGCAGGCTTCTGATCGGTGGAATTCGGAGTCCGTAATTCCCACCGAGAAAATGAGCGGGGAATCGGGGTGGGTGGCGATTTTGGCGGATGATGACGGATTTCACGCGCTGGCGCGGGACGGGAGCTTTTGGATTTGGGGGCGGCCGGCGTGGCGAGAGGATAGAGAAGATTTTCCTTTGTTGGCACCGTCGCGGTGGGGGCGGCGGGTGGGGAAATAATAGGCGGAGCGGTCATCGGTGAAGCGCCGAT
>CAZJCL010000271.1:0-4299 GCA_964544025.1 uncultured Opitutales bacterium
TCCATCCTCTCCCGCCTCCACTACCTCGACCAAGTCGGCCTCGGCTACCTCTCCCTCGACCGCTCCTCCCGCACCCTTTCCGGCGGCGAAGTGGAACGCGTCAACCTCACCGCCTGCCTCGGCACCTCCCTCGTCGACACCCTTTTCGTCCTCGATGAACCTTCCATCGGCCTCCACAGCCGCGACATCGACCGCCTCGTCTCCATCCTCCGCCGCCTCACCGACCAGGGAAACACCGTAGTCGTCGTCGAACACGACGAATCCATCATCGCCGCCGCCGACCAAATCATCGAAATCGGCCCCCGCCCCGGACGCGAAGGCGGCCACGTCGTTTTCCAGGGAAACCGCGACCAACTCCTCGCCAGCCACGAAAGCCTCACCGGCCGCTACCTCTCCCACCGCCTCACCATCGACAACCCCGAAAAACGCCGCCCCGTCTCCAAAACCAAAACCGACTGGCTCCATTTCTCCGGCGTCTCCAAACACAACATCCGCAACATCGACGTATCCCTCCCCCTCGGACGATTCGTCTGCCTCAGCGGCGTCTCCGGCTCCGGAAAATCGACCCTCCTCAACCACGTCCTCTACGACGGCCTCCTCCGCCACCGAAACCTCGTCGCCAACGATCCCGCCGAAATCGCCTCCATCCAAATCGACCGCCCCATCGACGAAGTCGTCCTCGTCGACCAATCCCCCCTCAGCCGCACCCCCCGCTCCAACCCCGCCCTCTACAGCGACGCCTGGGACGAAATCCGCAAACTCTTCGCCGCCTCCGAAGCCGCCGAAGGCGCCGGCCTCACCGCCTCCAGTTTCTCCTTCAACGCCGGCGACGGCCGCTGCGACCACTGCAACGGACTCGGCTACGAACGCGTCGAAATGCAATTCCTCTCCGACGTCTTCGTCACCTGCCCCGTCTGCGAAGGCGCCCGCTTCAAACCCGAAATCCTCGCCATCGAGTGGAACGGAAAATCCATCAGCGACATCCTCGCCCTCACTGTCGACGACGCCTGCCAATTCTTCCAAAACCAACCCAAAATCCACTTCCGCCTCGCCGCCCTCCAAACCGTCGGCCTCGGCTACCTCACTCTCGGCCAACCGCTCAACACCCTCTCCGGCGGCGAATCCCAACGCCTCAAGCTCGTCCGCTATCTCCCCCACCTCGGCGCGCCCAAAAAAACCGCCGATTCCTCCAAACACGCCCTACTCCTCCTCGACGAACCGACCACCGGCCTCCACCGCCACGACATCAAACGCCTCATCTCCGCCCTCCAAACCCTCGTCGACGAAGGCCATTCCCTCATCGTCATCGAACACCAAACCGACGTCCTCAAATCCGCCGACTGGCTCATCGAAATGGGCCCCGAAGCCGGCGCCCAAGGCGGCCAAATAGTAGCCACCGGCACCCCCGAAACAGTCTCAAAAACCAAAACTCAAACCGCCCCCTTCCTAAAAGAAGCGCTGCAAAGCGCCCAATCCCCAATCCAAAATGCGCAATCCAAAATCCAAAATCCTCCCACCATTCTAAAAGTCGCCGAATCGCCCGCCACGTACGCCAATCCCCCCCAATCTCAAATCTCCAATCTCAAATCTCAAATCCCCACCTCCTTCCTGGAGGTGTCCGGCGCTCGCGAACACAACCTCAAAAACATCTCCGTCTCCATCCCCCACCAGCAAATCACCGTCGTCACCGGCGTTTCCGGATCCGGAAAATCGACCCTCGCCTTCGACATCATTTTCGCCGAAGGCCAGCGCCGCTTCATGGAATCGATGTCCGCCTACACCCGCCAATTCGTCGAACAACTCCCCCGCCCCGACATCGACAGCCTCACCGGAATCCCGCCCACCGTCGCCATCGAGCAACGCCTCACCACCGGCAACCGCAAATCCACCGTCGCCACCGTCACCGAGGTCGCCCAATACCTCCGCCTCCTTTTCGCCCGCATCGGCATCCAGCACAGCCCCGCCACCGGCCAACCCGTCGCCGCCCTTTCCCCCGCCGCGCTCGCCCAACGCCTCGACCAGGTTCTCCGCGATCCCAAAATCGCCCGCCAGCCGCACCTCTACCTTTGCAGCCCCCTCATCCGCGGACGCAAAGGCCACCATCAGCCGATCGCCAACTGGATTTCCGCCCACGGCTACACCAAAATGCGCGCCGACGGAAAACTCATCAACGTCGCCGATTTCCAAAAACTCGACCGCTACCGCGAACACGACATCGAAGTCGCCGTCGCCGATTTCGGCACCGAATCCGAATCCGGCAAACTCTCCGCCGCCCAAAAACACGATCTCCTCCAGCAAGCCCTCTCCCTCGGAAAAGGCGCCTGCTTCCTCCTCGCCCCCAACGGCAAAATCCTCTCCTGGTTCTCCACCACCCGCACCGATCCCGTCACCGGCGAAGCCTACCCCGAACTCGATCCCAAACATTTCTCCTTCAACTCCGCCCGCGGCTGGTGCCCCACTTGCCGCGGATACGGACGCCTGTATCCGTGGCTCTTCGACGAAGACGAAAACGGAAACAGCGCCATGCCCGCCGCCGAACTCGACTGGACCGGCGAAGCCCCCCTCTGCGACACCTGCGAAGGCGACCGCCTCAACCCCGTCAGCCGCGCCGTCCGCCTCTATTTCGAAAACGGCGTCACCCGCTCCCTCCCCGAACTCCTCGGCATGGCCGCCTCCGATCTCATCGCCAATCTCCGCCGCCTCAAACTCGACGCCCGCGGAAAAGCCATCGTCGCCGACATCCTCCCGCAAATCGAAGAACGCCTCAAATTCCTCGACGAGGTCGGCCTCAGCTACCTCACTCTCGACCGCTCCGCCCAAACCCTCTCCGGCGGCGAAGCCCAACGCATCCGCCTCGCCGCCCAACTCGGCTCCAATCTCTCCGGCGTCCTCTACGTCCTCGACGAACCCTCCATCGGCCTCCACGCCCGCGACAACCACCGCCTCATCGAGGCCCTCCAGGAACTCCGCGCCAAAGGCAACACCCTCGTCATCGTCGAACACGACGAAGACACCATGCGCCACGCCGACCACATTATCGATCTCGGACCCGGCGCCGGACGCCACGGCGGCGAAATCCTCGCCGAAGGCACCCTCGCCGAAATCGCCCAAAATCCCGCCTCCCTCACCGGCCGCCACCTGAAAACCGGCATGCCCCACCCGCTCCTCGGCCAATACCGCCCGCTCGCCAAATGCCCCGGCCCCCGCCAGCGCAAAATCTCCGACGACTGGCTCGTCCTCCGCAAACCCTCCCTCCGCAACCTCAAAGGCGACGACGTCCTCATCCCCACCGGTCGCCTCACCATGGTCTGCGGCGTTTCCGGAGCCGGAAAATCCACCCTCATCCGCGACCTCCTCCTCCCCACCGTCGAATCCGCGATCTCCACCAATTCCCCCATCCTCAACGGACGCGACTGGCTAAAATCCACCCACTCCGCCAACGGCACCAAACCTCCCTTCCAAACCCTCCTCAACGGCCACCTCTTCAAAAAAGTCATCGAAGTCGACCAAACCCCGATCGGCAAAACTCCCCGTTCCACCCCCGCCACCTATCTCGGCATCTTCGATCTGATCCGCAAAATCTTCGCCACTCTCCCCGAAGCCAAAATGCGCGGCTACACCGCCGGCCGTTTCTCCTTCAACACCGCCGGAGGCCGCTGCGAAACCTGTTCCGGAGCCGGACGCATCAAGTTCGAAATGAACTTCCTCCCCAACACCTTCCTCCCCTGCGAAGACTGCGGCGGAAACCGTTACGGCGCGGAAATCGAGGAAATCCGCTGGAACGGCAAATCCATCGGCGACGTCCTCAACATGACCTTCGAAGAAGCCTGCCAATTCTTCTCCTTCCACAGCCAACTCTCCCAAGCCTGCTCTCTCATGGTCGAAACCGGCCTCGGCTACCTCACGCTCGGCCAAAGCAGTCCCACCCTCTCCGGCGGCGAAGCCCAACGCCTGAAACTCGTCACCGAACTCCTCCGCGGCCTCCCCACCTACACCGAAAAAACCCGCGGCCTCCACTCCCGCAACCTCTTCCTCCTCGAAGAACCGACCATCGGCCTCCATTTCCACGACTGCGAAAAACTCGTCCGCCTCCTCCACCGCCTGGTCGACGCCGGCCACACCGTAGTAGTGATCGAGCACAACCTCGACCTCCTCGCCGAAGCCGATTACATCATCGAAGTCGGCCCCGAAGGCGGCGAAGCCGGCGGCCACATCCTCCACCAAGGCCCCCTCTCCACCCTAAAAACCGCCAAAAACAGCCCCACCGCCCCCCACCTCCACCCCCTCCTAAAATAACGC
>CAZJCL010000272.1:0-4256 GCA_964544025.1 uncultured Opitutales bacterium
AATCCTGAAATCTAGGTTTGTCCCTTTTTCGATAGATGAAAACGTATTTAGCCAAGAAAGAGACGGTAGAGCCGAAGTGGTACGTCATCGACGCTACCGGCGAAGTTCTGGGCCGTTTGTCGGTGAAGATCGCCAACATTTTGCGCGGTCGTAACAAACCGACCTACACTCCTCACGTCGACACCGGCGACTTTGTGGTCGTGATCAACGCCGACAAGATCGCGTTGACCGGTAAGAAAGAGGATCAAAAGCGTTACATGTTCTATTCGGGCTACGTCGGTGGCGAAAGCTATCGCTCCGTGCCGCACATGCGCGAAAACAAACCGGCTTTCATCATCGAACACGCCGTGAAGGGAATGCTCCCGAAAAACCGTCTCGCCCGCCAGATGCTGAAGAAGCTGAAGGTGTATGGCGGCAACGAGCATCCGCACGAAGCGCAGAATCCGACCGCCATTTCTCTGTAAGCCATGACCGAAACCACAGAACTTCTGGGCACCGGCCGCCGCAAAACCGCCACCGCCCGTGTGCGTCTCAGCGAAGGAGCCGGCAATTCGACCATCAACGGTCGCGAACTCGCCGATTACTTTGGCGCCGAAATGTTGACGGCGGAAGCGATTCAGCCGTTGGTGACCGCCGAACTTCGCGATGGAATGCACTTTCGCGCTTCCGTCTCCGGCAGCGGTCCTCACTCCCAAGCCACCGCGGTGGCTCACGGAATCGCCCGCGCTTTGCTCAAATATAATCCCGAGCTTCGCGGCGTGTTGAAAAAGGCCGGTCACCTCACCCGCGATCCGCGGGAAAGAGAGCGTAAAAAGCCCGGTCGTCCTGGCGCTCGCAAGCGCTTCCAGTTCTCCAAGCGTTAAACTTTGGGGTGCGAGCGCGGCGCGGCCCCGGGTCGCGCTTCGTTTGTTTTCCCATGGAGAAACTTGTTGAGAAAAATCGGTTGAAGGTCGGGATCGTGGGGGCTTCCGGATATTCCGGTGAAGTCCTCCTTCATTTGCTGACCCGTCATCCGAACGTCGATTTGGCGGTTGTTACCTCCCGCCAGCACGCGGGAAAACCGGTCGAGGAAATCGTTCCTTCATTGCGCGGAAAAGCGCCCGGTTTGCGTTTCACCGATTCCGATCCGCAGGCGTTGGCCGCAGATACGGAAATCGGGCTTTTCTTTTTGGCGCTGCCGCACGGGGTCGCCTCCACTTACGCGCAACCGCTGGTGGCGGCGGGGAAAAAGGTGATCGATCTGAGCGCGGATTACCGTTTGAACTCGCCGGAGGTTTACCGGACTTATTACGGCGAGGAGCATCCGGATACCGATTTGCTCGCGAAGGCTCGGTATGTGTTTCCCGAATACACGGATCCGGAATGGAAAAACGCGCCGTTGATCGCTTCGCCCGGTTGTTATCCGACCGGCATTTTGTTGCCGCTGCTTCCGCTGGTGCGGGAAAAACTTGTCGATTCGCGCGGAATCGTGATCGCTTCCTATAGCGGTGTGAGCGGCGCGGGGAAGAAGGTGGCGGAGGATTATCTGTATTGCGAGCGGGGCGAGAGCACGAAGGCCTACGGCGTGCCGCGCCACCGGCATTTGTCGGAAATCGAGGAACAGCTTTCCGAAGCGGCGGGCGAAACGGTGATCGTGCAGTTCACGCCGCATCTCGCGCCGATGCGCCGCGGGATCGCTTCGACGATCGTGGTTCCGTCGGGCGGACACAGCATTGAAGAGCTTTACGGATGCTGGGAAAAATTTTACGCGGACCGGCCGTTTGTCTGTATTTTGCCGACTGGAAAAACGCCGGATACGCAGCATGTGGTCGGTTCGAATCGCGTCGATATGTCGGCGGTTTTGGATCCGCGCACCGGAAATTTCATCATCACCTCGGCGGAGGATAATCTGATGAAAGGGGCGAGCGGCCAAGCCGTGCAGATCATGAATCTGTGGTTTGGCTTTCCGGAAACCGCCGGTCTCCTGTAAGCCCGGGGGAAAAGTGCTTATGGACAACTTGTCGATTGTGGAAAATTCGGCGGGGATCAGCGATGTTCCCGGTTTTTTGGCGGGCGCGGCCGGATGCGATATCCGAAACAAGGACGATCTTTCGCGGCTCGACGTGGCGGTTTTGTTTTCGGAGAAGTCGTGCTCCGGCGCGGGGGTTTTTACGATCAACGCGGTGAAAGCGGCGCCGGTCCGGGTGTGTCAGGAAGTTCTTCGTTCGGGCAAAAGTTTTCGCGGAATCGTCGCCAACAGCGGAAACGCCAACGCCTGCACCGGTGAGGGCGGAATGGAAGACGCGCGCGAAATGGCGAAAATCGCGGCCGACGCGCTCGGCGTTTCTCCGGCGGAAATTTTCGTTTGCTCGACAGGCCGGATTGGCGAGCGGTTGCCGATGGAGAAAGTGGCGCGGGGAATCCGCGACGCGGCCGCCGAACGTTCCGCGAATCCGGAACAGGGAAAACGGGCGGCCGACGCTATTCTCACTTCCGACACCCGCTCGAAATCGATAACCGTGCGCGCGGAGATCGGCGGGAAAACGGTGACCGTTTCCGGAATCGCGAAGGGGGCGGGAATGATCCAGCCGAACATGGCGACGATGCTCGCTTTTTTGGCGACGGACGCCGAGGTGGAGCCGGAGTTTCTCCAGGAGATTTTGGGCGAGGCGGTGCGGTTGACGTTCAACCGGATCACGGTCGACGGCGATATGAGCACGAACGACACGGTTCTGCTGCTCGCCAACGGAGATTCCGGAGTCGCCATTTCGCGCAATGACGACGCGGGCACGGAAATTTTTCGCCGGGCGGTCTGGAAGGTTTGCGATTATTTGGCCGACAAAATTGTCTCCGACGGCGAGAAGATCACGAAAGTGGTCGAGCTTTTGGTGGAAGGGGCGGCTTCGGAGGAGGACGCGGAAAAAGTCGCGCGGGCCATCGGAAATTCGCTGCTCGTTAAATCCTCCTGGTATGGCGAAGATCCGAATTGGGGGCGCTTGGCCGATGCCGCCGGGTATTCGGGCGCGAAATTCGACGACCGCCAATTCGACATTTTTTACGGGGAAATTCCGGCTGTTATCGCCGGCGAACCGGTTCACGCGAACAAGGCGAAATGGAAGGAATACGTCCGCGCCCGCCGCTTCACCATCACGATCCGTCTCAACACTCCGGGAGGAAACGGCAGTTTCCGCCTTTTGACCACCGACCTGTCCGAAAGCTATGTCCGTTTTAACAAAAGCGAGTGAGGAACCGCAGTTTCAGGAGCTGATCCGCAAGGCTCAGGTATTGCTGGAGGCGCTTCCGTATCTGCAGAATTTCCGCGGTTCCACGTTCGTCGTGAAATACGGCGGCAGTTTCATGGATGATCCGGATCCGGAAGTGCGGGCCCGGGTGGCGGTGGATATCGTCTTTCTGGCGGCGGCGGGAATCAACGTCGTCGTGGTGCATGGCGGGGGAAAAGCGATTTCGCGGGCGATGGAAAACTCTGGCTTGACCCCGGTTTTTACCAATGGCTTGCGCGTGACCGACGAGGCGACGATGGAGGTGGTGCGCCGGACTTTGAACAAGGAAGTGAATCCGGATATCTGCCGGATGATCGAGGCGAATCGAGGAAAGCCGGCGGGGATGCCGGGCGATACGGTTTTGACCTGTCAAAAACTGGAGCGCGACGATTTGGGCGCGGAGGTCGATCTCGGTTTGGTCGGGGAAATCACCGAAGTGAAGGTGAAGCTGATCAAAAAGGCGCTCGCGGAAGGAAGCACGCCGATCATTTCGCCGGTGGCGGAAGGTCTCGACGGAAAGTATTACAACGTGAACGCGGATCTCGCGGCGGCGCGGGTGGCGAGCGCGTTGCGGGCCCGACGGTTGTTTTTCATGAGCGACGTTCCGGGATTGCTGGCGGATCCGACCGATCCGAAATCGATCATTTCGACGCTGAAAGCGGGGGAAGTGAACGCGTTGAAACAATCGGGAGTGATCGCGAAAGGGATGCTTCCGAAAGTGAACGGCGCGATCCGGGCTTTGCAGGAAGGCGTTCACCGCGTCCACTTCATCGACGGCCGGATGCCGCACAGTTTGTTGCTGGAGATTTTTACGGACAAAGGCGTCGGGACGGAAATCGTCCACGAGTAGGTGGGGAATTTTGGATTTTGGATTTTGGATTGGGAGGTGCCTAAAGTGGAACGGGCATCTGCCTGTTTCTTCACGCTGGAAGCGTGAACTACTTTGTGTCGTTACTTCGACGTTGCGGGGGGCGGGGAGATTGGGTAACTCTTTGG
>CAZJCL010000273.1:0-1466 GCA_964544025.1 uncultured Opitutales bacterium
AAGGTTTGTGGGTTGACGCGGGCGGGGGATGCGCGGTTGGCGGCGGAGTTGGGGGCGCGGGAGTTGGGGTTCATTTTTTATGCGAAGTCGCCGAGGGGGATCGATTTTGAGCGGTTTCGGGCGATGCGGGGGGAGCTTCCGGAGGGGGCGAAGCGGGTTTTTGTGCAGGTGAATCCGGAGTTGGAGGAGTTGCGGCGGGCGGTGGAGGAGGGGTTCGATTTTTTTCAGCTGCATTTCGCGGATTCGGTGCCGGTGGAGAGAGTGGCGGCTTGGTCGGAGATTGTGGGGAAGGAGCGGTTGTGGCTGGCACCGAGGATTCCGCCGGAGGTGGAGTTTCCGGTGGAGTTGTTGCCGTTGGCGAATCATTTTGCGATCGATACGTATCGGAAGGACGCTTACGGCGGGACAGGAGAAACAGGGGATTGGAGGCGGTTCCGAGAGTGGGCGATGCGGTGGCCGGAGAAGCGGTGGATTTTGATGGGCGGGCTTTCGCCGGAGAATGTGGTTTCGGCGATCGCGGAAACAGGGACGCGTTTTGTGGATGTGAGCAGCCGGATTGAGGCGCGGCCGGGGGTGAAGGATCCGGAGATCATGCGGGCGTTTTTTGCGGCGTTGCGGGGGTGAGGGTTTCGGAAGGTTTATTCGGAAACCGGTTGGGTTTCGCGTAATGCGAAGGCGCGGTAGAGATGCAGCTTTCCGTAGTCGATTTCTTCGCCGACCAGTTCTTTGACGGGAGCGAGAGCTTCCCAGCCGGCGGCGGCGAAGGCGGCGGCCATTTTTTCGACTTCGGCTTCGGTGTAGAAAAGTTCGGGACGAAGATCTGCACCGGCTTCGACGGCTTTCGCGAGGTGTGATTGGATGGTGGTGATGGCGAGGTTGCGGATGCTGGCGATTTCCTCGATCGATTTTCCCTGGGCGAAAAGTTCGGCGGTGTGGGAGACGGAATCGGTCAGGCTGCGGTCGCGGGGGGCGGGAGCACGCTGGAAGCGTGTGCCACTTGGGGGATCGGGGAAGGATTGGCGGTCGCTATTACTGAGGTGGGCGGAGATTTCGGCGGTGAAGAACGCGGCGAACTCATCGCGTTTACGCTCGCCGACGCCGGGGATGCGGCCGAAGGTTTCGGGCGTTTCCGGATACTCGCGGGCCATGTGGCGGAGGGCGACGTCGGAAAAGATGACGTAGGCGGGGACGTTGCGTTCGTCGGCGATTTTCTTGCGGAGTTCGCGGAGGCGTTGGAAGAGGGGCTCGTCGCAGGGGAGATCGCCGGCGCGGGAGCGGTTGGCGGATTCGGGTGCGGCCATCGGGCGGGTGAGTTCGATGGTTTGGCGGTCGCGGAGGAAGGTCATTCCGGCGGGGGTGAGTTCGAGGATTCCGTGCGGGGGAGTTTGGGCGAGGAGGCCGCGGGCGATGAGTTGGCGGGCGATGTTTTGCCAGTCGCGGCGGTGGTATTCTTTGCCGATTCCGTA
>CAZJCL010000273.1:1566-4209 GCA_964544025.1 uncultured Opitutales bacterium
GGGCTGAAAAGGAGGAGGCATTCGGAGGGAAGGCCGTCGCGTCCGGCGCGTCCGGTTTCCTGGTAGTAGCCTTCGACGTTTTTGGGGAGATCGTGGTGGATGACGAAGCGGACGTTGGGTTTGTCGATGCCCATTCCGAAGGCGATGGTGGCGCAAACGACCTGGATTTCGTCGCGGATGAAGAGCTCCTGGTTTTGGTTTCGTTCTTCGGGGGAAAGGCCGGCGTGGTAGGGGCGGGCGGAGATTCCGTTGGATTGGAGGCGGGCGGCGACGGTTTCGGTGGCTTTGCGGCTTTGGCAATAGACGATGCCGGATTCGCCGCGGCGTTCGTGGACGAGGGCGAGGATTTGGGAGAAGGCGCCGCCGGATTTTGGAGAGACGCGGTAGGTGAGATTGGGGCGGTTGAAACTGCCGATGTGGATGGCGGGATCGCGCATCCGGAGATGTTTTACGATATCTTCGCGGACGCGGGTGGTGGCGGTGGCGGTGAGCGCCATGAGGGGGACGTCGGGGAGGATTTCGCGGAGGGCGGGGAGTTGGCGGTATTCGGGGCGGAAATCGTGTCCCCATTCGGAGACGCAGTGGGCTTCGTCGACGGCGATGAGGCGGACGTTCCAGCGGGGGAGGGATTGCTGGAAGTTGTCGAGCATGGCGCGTTCGGGGGCGACGTAGAGGAGGCGGAATTTTCCGGATTCGAGGCCGGAAAGGCGGTCGCGGGTTTCTTCGGGGGAGAGGGTGGAGTTGAGGAAAGTGGCGGCGATTCCGGAGGCTTGGAGTCCGTCGACCTGATCTTTCATGAGCGCGATCAGGGGAGAAATGACGAGAGTGAGGCCGGGGTGGACGAGGGCGGGAAGTTGGTAGCAGAGGGATTTTCCGCCGCCGGTGGGGAGGAGAGCGAAGACGTCGCGGCCGGCGAGGAAATCGGAGACGATTTCGCGTTGGAGCGGGCGGAAGGAGTCGAAGCCGAAGTTTTGTTTGAGGAGGGTGAGGAGTTGGGTGTCGGTCATGGTTGCGAGGGGGCGGATTTGGGAGTGAAATGGATGCGGGATGTGATCAAACGATCATGGGTGGCGGATGGCAAACTTTTTTTGGGGCGTTTAACGGTCGTTTGAAGGGGCGGAGCCGCCGTGTTTCTTCAGGAGGAAATTGAGACGACGGGCGTTTTCGGGTTTGGGTGCCGGCTTCCATCGTCCCCGCAGGCGGGCTCCCAAGGGTGGGCGCTCTTCCGGGGTGTCCGTCACGGCCGACAACCATTGGGAGAAAAGGACGGATTGGAGACGCCTTTTGCGCGGGCGAGACGCTTCGCTTTGGCCGCCGTCTCCGGCGCCACGGTCAATGTTAGTTTCGCCATCATTAACAGGGATCTTAGAATCGGCGTTCGCGCTGTCAAAGGCGCGTCGTTGAACAACACTTCGATCACTTGCGTTCGCGTTGCGTTGGTTTTCCGCTTGCGGGTTGAAAAGTTTCCCGGGAATGTTCAGGTTTTACCTTTTGCCGGATTCCGGGCTTGGAGGGAGAACGGGACGGTGAGGGTAATGGTTTTTTATGGAAGGACTTCCAGATATTTTTCCGATTCGGCAGCGTTTCGAGGAGTTGGACGCGCAGATGGCTTCGCCGGATTTTTACTCCGATCAGCGGAAGGCGGCGGCGTTGTCGCGCGAGCATCAGAAGTTGCAGGATGCTTTGGCGAGTTACGATGAGCTGGAGCGGTTGGAGCGGGAGATCGCGGATCACGAGGCTTTGTTGCGGGACGAGAAGGCGGACGCGGAGTTGCGGGAATTGGCGGAGATGGAGTTGCCGGAGTTGGAGGGGAGAAAGGCGGAGTTGCGGCAGGCGATTTTGCAGGGAATGATTCCGCCGGAGGAGACGGATTCGCGGAACACGATCGTGGAAATCCGGGCCGGAGCCGGGGGTGACGAGGCGTCGCTTTTCGCGGCGGAGCTTTACCGGATGTATTGCCGTTTCGCGGAGACGCATAGGTGGAAAGTGCAGCCGATGCACGCCAGCTACAGCGAGCGGGGCGGGATGAAGGAGGTGGTTTTTCATCTGACCGGGCAGGATGTTTACAAGACGATGAAGTTCGAGAGCGGAGTTCATCGGGTGCAACGGGTTCCGGATACGGAGGCGAACGGGCGGATTCATACTTCGACGGTGACGGTGGCGGTTTTGCCGGAGGCGGAGGAGGTGGATATCGAGATTAATCCGGATGAGCTCGAGGTGAGTATTTGCCGGGCGAGCGGTCCGGGGGGACAGGGGGTGAACACGACGGATTCGGCGGTGCAGATTTTGCACAAACCGACGGGGATCATCGTGACTTGTTCGGATGAGCGTTCGCAGATTAAGAACCGGGCAAAGGCGATGACGGTTTTGCGGTCGCGGCTTTTGCGGGCGAAAGAGGAGGAGGAGCGGGCGAAATACGCGGCGAACCGGAAAAGCCAGATCGGCACGGGGGATCGCAGCGAGCGGATTCGGACGTATAATTTTCCGCAAAGCCGGCTGACGGATCACCGGATCGGGCTGACGATCCACAGTTTGACGCAGGTGATGGAGGGGGAGTTGGAGGAAGTGGTGGAGGCGTTGCAACAGGCGGAATATGAGGAGAAGGTGAGGGAAATTTTGGATTTTAGATTTTAGATTTTAGAT
>CAZJCL010000274.1:0-4205 GCA_964544025.1 uncultured Opitutales bacterium
TGTTGCGAATCCGGCGATCCACTTCGTTGTCGCTTCCCAAGATGATCCCGGCCATCTCCTGAACCAAACCGGCTTGATTCATCTGCACCGTCAACGTGGTGGTTGGGACATCGCTCACCATGCCGCCGTCTTCATAAACCGAACCGAACCGCGCCACGGTGAACGGATCGTTCGGGAAGCCGTCGCCGGTCCAATTGTCGGCATTGCGCCAAACGGTGCTGGTGTCAATCGGCGACCATTCCGAGATAACCGCCGGAGGAGGTGGCGGCGGCTCGTCGCCTTCGACGCTGAGGAGACCGTCTACCAAACGATATCCTTCCGGCACCACGACATTCGCGAAACCGAAGTTCACCCCGGCCGGAAGAACCCGCGCGGTCCAGTTCGGATCGGTGATGAGGGTTTCGACGGTAACTTCCAGATCGACTCCCGCGAAGCTGGTGTTCGCGTCATTCGCGAGCAGACCGTTGATTTCGGAAAGATCGGTAATCGCGATATTCACGATCGCGTCGTCGCCGAAGCGAACGTTGTTCAACGTGAGCGGCCCCATGTCGGAAGTCACGCGCACCCCGCCGACCGTCAGATTCTCGACGACACCGGTTCCGCTTATATTTCCGGTGACAACAATTCCCGCGCCCGTACCGGCCACCACGGCATTGTCGCCCATCAAAACATCCCCTTCGATCGTCCCTTCGCCGGTCAACGAAGCGTACTGACCCGCGACCGATACCGGAGCACTTCCGGTCATGCGAATGGTTCCGTTATCCAGAAGAATCGTGCCGCCGCTGCGATAATCAACAAGCACTTGCTCGCCGTCAATGGTCTCGGTCACTTGATAATCGGTTCCGCGAGCGGCCAGGTGATTGCCCACTTCGAGAAGGCCCCCGTTTCTGATTTCCACAATGCCCGTCCCGGTCCCTTGATGAGGAAAAGCGTCGGAACCGGCGCCGATCCAGGCCGAATTGCCGAAAGTCGCCCGGCTTCCCGCGCCGTCGATCACGAACTTGCCGCTGCCGCCCGATTGCCGGCCGACGGAAAACACATCGGTTCCCTCGTCTCCGACGATCAATTGGCCGCCTCCGGTGATGTTCAAGGCTCCCGTGCCGTTGTAACCGACCTGCAGGAAATTGCCGACTTCGAGGATCGAACCGACGCCGTCGATATTCACCTCACCGATCGCTTCGGCTTGATTTCCGATCCGGAGGTTTCTGTTCGCTCCGGTCGTGGAACGGAAAACGACGCTTCCGCCGTTCACCACATCCATAACCGCCGTGGCCCCGGGATTGACTCCCGTGTTTCCGATGTAAGAGGTGGTTCCGGCGTGGCCAACTACATTAAGTTGCGAACCCGCGCCGTCGACCTTGACATAGCTGTTACCCGCGCCGTTCGACGTCATCCGGAAAAGCCCGTTGGTGTTGAGGACACCGCCGCTTTCGATAAGGAGCGTTCCCTCGCTTCCCTCCTGACTCGATACCCAGACTTCAAGTCCGCTTGAAATCGTGTTCGTCGCCGCGTCGATCAACGCGCCGTTGGAAACCGTCATCGTTCCCTTCGTGCCCCGGCCAATGACCAGATAGCCATTGCTATTGGTCGCGAAATGAACCAGAGACCCCGGACCGTCCACATTCAAGAAACCTTCGCCGTTGATGACGGGAAAATACGGGTCGTCCCCGCCGCTGGTTTCCGACCAGCGCGACCCGCCGACCACCAACCGTTGAGCCTCCACAAGGCCTGCCCCTTCCAGAACATTGACCTCGCCCCTTCCCGCGATGCCGATGTCGATGTGACGCTCCCAGGCGTACCAATTCGCGTGCGGCCCAACGAGGTTCACGGTCGCGGACGAACCCGGACGCGCGGCCATCGAAACCCGTTGCGTGCGCAGATTCCCCCAGCCATCGGTCACAAACGGAGGCCCGGCATCTCCCGGATTCAGCACCCCTCCGCCCGGAGCGCTGTGGCCGTCAATGTTGATCGTGACGGTTCCATCGTAGCCGAACACATCGCCGAGTCCGTTGAAATCCGTGCCCATTTGGATGACGGAATCGCCATCGAGATTCAGAACCAGCGTGTTGTGCTGGCCGCTGCCTCCGGAATCGCCCAAACGAACGTTCAGGCCGGAAAGCATCCCCGTCCGCGTAAGATTCACGACCGTATGCGCGGCTTCCGGCGTATCGCCATAGGCCATATAAACCGGCATCGGACGGTAATCCCACACCTGAAAAAGCCCCTCCCCAACGAAGTTATTTTCCGGACCGTCTCCATTGAAAATCTGCTGGGCGGCAAGAGGTGAAGTCAGAAGAGATACGAGACAGGCGCCCGCAAGGGACGGCGCAAGTTTTGAACTGAAGTAAGGTATTTTTTTTATCATTGTTATCGTTCTGGAGTGAACAGGGTTGGTAGAGATGAGAACGTTAGGGGTTTTGTTTTAGGGAACCAAGAAAGAGGCTAGCGTTTTATAGGATAACCATACCAAGGAAAATCCGGTTCTTTACGATATTCCGCGTGGCCATCAAAGAAAACGTAGTTGCGTCCGTCGCCATGCACATATCCGACCGAGTCGTCCACCGGAACGCTGTCCGACCGAATCTGGCCGATCGTAGATTTGCTGTAGTTCCCTCCATCCACGTCGGAAATCATCCAAATCTGGCTCAGTTCGGTCAGCTCCTGTCCTTGTGGCGAAATCCCCGCCGAAGCAATCTGCTCCAATCTTTTCGGCATACCGTCGTCGTTTGCCGGCACGATGCCGCCCGGAATCCAGGGTTGCGATTGCGCGGTGCTCGGATAACCGAAGAAACGCGGCGGGTTGGAGTAATTGGCGTTGTTAATATTGTTGAGAAGAAACGCCACGTTGCCCGGATTCTGCTCGCGGCTGACATTGTTCGAATTCGACGGACACTCGAAAACCTCCGACCGAACGCCGACGTATTGCGTAAGAGTCCAATTTATCTCCCGATAATCGGGATGGATGGAAACCGGCTGCCGGACGCGCCGGTAACTCGGACCGGGGAGAACACCGTTTTCGGATTCGTAAGTCAGAACCGCCAGTGCGACTTGCCGCATTTGGCTCATACATTTCACCTTGCGCGCGTTTTCGCGGACGGCCCCGACCACCGGAATCAGAATCGCGGCCAAGATGCCGATGATTGCGATGACAGTAAGAAGTTCGATCAAGGTAAATCCCGCGTTACGTTTCGGGGACGCTTGTGTGGAGTTGTTTTGGGAAAAGCCGGCAGTCTTCATAGGAATTTTGGAGAAACGTTCATTATGTGAAAATCTCGCGGGTGGTTGACCCGGGGCTCCCGGTCGCGAATCTCCGGGAGCCCCTGCCGCAAAAGCGACGGTAGGGAGCAAAGGCAACTAGACTCTCATGGGCAAGCAGTGTTTCATGGTTTTCGGTTAAACGGGCTGTTTCCCGTGGTACAAAGCCAAATTCTTCTCGAAAAGCGCGGCCAGATGACGCGCTTTTTCATCATACGCCGCCGGATCGCTCCACGTGTCGCGGGGATTCAAAATCGCTCCCGGCACGCCAGGACACTCGTCGGGCACCGCGAGACCGAAAACGGGATCGGTGTGAAAAGGAACGCCATCGAGCAACCCGCCGTGAATCGCTTCGATGATGGCCCGCGTGTGCTTCAACGCGATCCGCTTTCCCTGCCCGTAAGAACCGCCGCTCCAGCCGGTGTTGATCAGCCAAAAACGGGTGTCGCTGGAGGCCGCCCGCTCCGCCAGCATTTCCGCGTATTTCATCGGATGCCAAACCAGAAACGGCGCTCCGAAACAGGCGGAGAAAACCGCTTCCGCCTCATCGACGCCATCCTCGGTTCCCGCGATTTTTGCCGTGTAGCCGCTGATGAAATGCTCGGCCGCTTGTTCCGGAGTCAACTGGCTCACCGGCGGCAGAACCCCGAAGGCATCGCAGGTCAGGAAAAAAATGTTCGTCGGAATCCGGCCTTCGCACGGGATCTTCGCGCTCCGGATGTACTCGATCGGGTAACACGCCCGCGTGTTTTCCGTCAACCGGTCGTCGTTGTAATCCGGCTCACGCGTTTCCGGATCGTAAGAAACGTTCTCCAAAACCGAGCCAAACCGGATCGCGCTCCAGATTTCCGGCTCCTTTTCCGCCTCCAACCCGATGCACTTCGCGTAACAGCCCCCCTCGATATTGAAAATCCCCTCGTCGGACCAGCAATGCTCGTCGTCCCCGATCA
>CAZJCL010000275.1:0-4201 GCA_964544025.1 uncultured Opitutales bacterium
TAAAAACCTCTACTGTGAAACCCGCGCCCCCGGAAGCAAGCCGCATCGCCAATTCAATCGCCGGATGATGATGCGAACCGGACTCGCGAGAACGATGGACAAAACAGCCGCCTTCACTAGATTTACGAAATGGAATCCCCCGTTCAGTATATCACGGACGAGCATGGAGAAAGAAAAGCGGTTCTTCTCCCGATCGCTGAATACCAGAAGCTTATGGAGGATTTGTCCGATTTGGCCGCGCTCGCGGATCGCCGAAAAGAACCGACCGTTTCTCATGAAGAGTTTCTCGCGGACCTGAAAAAGGATGGCATCCTATCGGATTGAGTGGCGGAAATCCGTCAAAAAGGATCTCCGCCGGATCGATCCCGAGGCGGTTCGAAGAATTGTTTCAGCTGTCGGGGATCTGGCAAAAAACCCTTATCCTTCAGGAAGCCAGAAGATGTCCGGAAGCGATAGCGCTTTCAGAATCCGTATCGGAAACTACCGGGTTTTGTACCAGGTTTTCGATTCCGTCCTCGTAGTCGAAGTCGTTAAAATCGGTCATCGCCGCGACGTCTACCGATAGCTTCCACCCTTGAAAACACCCCCACCCGTCGCACCTTTCGTCGACATTATCCATGCCGCAAATCCCGCCCTTATCTGTGCTCATCTGTGACATCCGTGGTTAAACCTCCAGAGCCAAAGCCCTTAGCTCCCTTCGCTACGTTCTGTTAAAACTCCGAACCCAAGTCGCCGTACCTTCCGTGTCTTCCGTGTCTTCCGTGTCTTCCGTGTCTTCCGTGTCTTCCGTGGTTTAAACTCTCCTCCCCGCTGCTTTCCGCTCAAACTTTCGCCATTCCACCTCCCCGCCCAAGCTTGCCAATTCCCCTCTTTTCCGGCACGAATCCCCGGCATGTCGACCTCATCCGTTGAACCCCCGCAAACACCGCCGCCAGCCGCGAACGACAAAACCAGCCTAAGCCAACCAACCGGGACCGGCGCTCCCGGAACGCGCCTCATGTCGGTCGACGCCCTCCGCGGATTCGACATGTTCTGGATCGTCGGAGCCGCCTCCGTCGCCCGCGCCCTCGAAAAAATGGGCGACTCCGCATTTCTCGGCGCGATCGCCGCCCAACTCGTCCATCCGCCCTGGGCCGGATTCACCTTCTTCGACCTTATTTTCCCGCTCTTCGTTTTCATCGTCGGCGTCTCCCTCGTTTTCTCCCTCCGCAAAGCCATAGAAAAAGAGGGCCGCGACGCCGCGATGCGCCGAATCGTCCGCCGCTCGATTCTCCTCTTCATCATCGGCATTTTCTACGCCGGCGGCTTCAGCCGCCCGATCGAGGAAATCCGCTGGCTCGGCGTTCTGCAACGCATCGCCCTCTGCTACTGTTTCGCCGGAATCCTCTTCTGCTACCTGAAACCGCGCGCCCTCGTCGCCACCTGCGCGGGATTGATCGTCGGCTATTGGGCGCTCCTGACGTTCGTTCCCGTCCCCGGCTTCGGCGTCGCTTCCTACGCCGAAGGACAAAACCTCGCGAACTGGCTCGACCACAAACTTCTCCCCGGCCGCCTCTACCGCGAAACCTGGGATCCCGAAGGCCTCCTCAGCACCCTCCCCGCCATCGCCACCTGCCTGCTCGGCGTCTTCGCCGGACTTCTTCTTCGCGAAGGCAACATGTCGCCGGTCCGAAAAACGCAATGGCTCCTCGGCGCCGGCGCGGCCGGAATCCTCCTCGGCTGGCTTTGGGGCTTCCAATTCCCGATCAACAAACACATCTGGACCTCCTCGTTCGTCCTCCTCACCGGCGGCCTCAGCGCCTGCCTGCTCGCAATATTTTACCAAACGATCGACGTCTGGGGCTGGCGAAAATGGTCGATGCCATTCGTCTGGATCGGCATGAACGCGATCACCATCTATCTCGCGCACAACCTCGTCTCGTTCGGAAATCTCGCCCGCCGTTTCGTCGGCGGCGACATCCAAACCTTCCTCAACACCCACGTCGCCGGCCTCGGAGATTTGCTAATCTCCGCCGTCATGCTCGTCCTCGGCTTCGTCCTCTGCGGCTTCCTCTACCGAAAGAAAATCTTCCTCCGGTTGTGAACTTCCCTCGGGATGGAGCCTCCTCCCATCCCGTCGAACGCTTAAAACGTATACGCCAGCGCCGTGACCAACTTCAGATCGTTTTCCTTCCGGTCCGGTGCGGGTTCGTTGTCATACGTGTTCACGAGAAAACTCCGCAGCGAGAGTTTTTCGGTCAAACCGGCCTCGATCCCGATCTCCGCCGTCGCGATGAAATTGTTCCAATCGCCGACTTCCGGAATAATTTCCAACGACTGCCAAACCTTCGCCGTGTCGCTCAACTTATGCTCAAACCGCTCCGCAACGCGCAAGGTGATGTAGCTGTTTGATTCGTCACCTTGCCGCTCATGAACAAAACCCGGACCGACTTCCACGCTAAGCGACGTTCTATCTGTCTTGATGAAATAGTAACCCGCACCCGCGCTCACAATAAACCGGTAATCCACATCGGCGATCGCATCCCGCATCGCGTCGAGGCGGACAAAACCGTAAACGCGTTCGTTCAACAACCGGTTGTACTGGCCGAACGCCTGCACCATTTCGTTATTCCGAACGTTCTCGGTTTCGCCGTAGGTTCCGTTGGCCCCCAGACGCACTTCGTTTTTGTCCCATTCCTTCACGCCCAAAATGCTGGCGGTCACCAGCAGCGTATCCGAATTTCCCTGCGTGAGCGTAAACCCCGCCGCCGCCGTCGTCTCCCAAGGATCGGATTCCGGAGGAACCACTTGGGCAGACGCGTGATGCGCCAGTGGAAAAACGGCTGCCACGGTCAACACGGCAACAGAACAAAGCTTCATTTTCGGAGAATACATGAGTGTAGGATTTGATTTTCTTTAACCTTATAGGATGCGCGTTTTGATGACATTCCGCTTCCGGTGAGTCAAGCTTGACACCCTATCCGCCGCCGTTACCGTTTTCCCAATGGCAAATTTCCTGCCCAACCTGCTTGGAGTTCAGCTCCTATCCGCGCTAGCCTAAAGCTGGCAGCGCGATCGTGCAGGTCGTTCTTCGGCGAATCCGCCGGAATCCCCCCGAAAAGTTTCTGCATGACTCGCGCTGAAAATGAGCCCATTTTTTCCCGAGTCGAAATGCAAAAATCACCAATCACCAAATACAAGCCGTTCCCTCCGGTAAACTTGCCGGACCGGCAATGGCCGTCCAAAACCATCGCCGCCGCGCCCATCTGGTGCAGCGTCGATTTGCGCGACGGTAACCAAGCCCTCGCGATCCCGATGAACGTCGAGGAAAAGCTGGAGTATTTCGACCTCCTCGTCCGCATAGGTTTCAAGGAAATCGAAGTCGGCTTCCCCTCCGCCTCGCAAACCGAATTCGAGTTCTGCCGCCGCCTCATCGAGGAAAACCGGATTCCCGCCGACGTCTCCATCCAGATTCTCTGCCAATGCCGGGAAGATCTGATCGTGCGCTCGCTCGAAGCATTGGCCGGCGCGAAAAACGTCATTTTCCACCTCTACAACTCCACCTCGCCCGCCCAGCGGAAACACGTCTTCGGATTGAGCAAACCCGAAATCGTCAACATCGCCACCCACGCGGTCACCTTCTTGAAGGAAAAAGCGCGGCCGCACATCGACGCCGGCATGAACCTCGCGCTCGAATACTCCCCCGAAAGTTTCACCAGCACCGAACTCGAATTCGCGCTCGAAATCTGCGAAGCCGTGACCGACGTCTGGCAACCGACCGCCGAAAATAAAATCATCCTCAACCTCCCCGCCACGGTCGAATACGCGACGCCCAACGTCCACGCCGACCAGATCGAATGGATGTGCCGCCACCTCACCCGGCGCGACAAAACCATCGTCTCTCTCCACACCCACAACGACCGCGGCACCGGAATCGCCGCCACCGAACTCGCCCTCCTCGCCGGAGCCGACCGCGTCGAAGGCACGCTCTTCGGAAACGGCGAACGTACCGGAAATCTGGATATCGTCACCGTCGCACTAAACATGTACACCCACGGCGTCGATCCGAAACTCGATTTCAGCGACATCAACGGCGTGCGCGAAATCTACGAACGCTGCACCCGCATGGACGTCCCGACGCGCCAACCCTACGCCGGCGAACTCACCTTCACCGCCTTCAGCGGCTCCCACCAGGACGCCATCAAAAAATCCTGGGCCGTCC
>CAZJCL010000276.1:0-4198 GCA_964544025.1 uncultured Opitutales bacterium
TTAACATGTCTTTGTGGGAAATTCGAGTGGAGGTGGATCCGGATGCGCCGGATCGGGTGGAGGAAGTTTTGGCGGAGCGGGGCGAGGCGGGGTGGCATTTGTATCAGGAGCCGTGGGTGCGGGAGATTTTCTTGATCGGCTATTTCGAAAGCGAGGAGGCGGCGAGGTCGGCTTGGGAGGCGTTGGCGGGGGATTTTGGGGAAGGCGTTTTGCGGGGGGAAGCGGTTTTTCGTGAGTTGGAGGACGCGGAGTGGCAGGATTCGTATAAGGAGCATTTTCAGGCGTGGCACTTCGGGGGGCTGCATTGGGTGCCGGTTTGGGAGCGGGAGACGGTTTCAATTCCGGAGGGGGAAGAGGTGGTTTGGCTGGATCCGGGTATGGCGTTTGGGACGGGGAATCATGAGACGACGCGGCTGTGCGTGGAACGGATTTTGGAGTGTCGCCGGGAGTGGGCGGCGGAGGGGAGGGATTTGGCGGGCAGCTCGGTGGTCGACGCGGGTTGCGGGTCGGGGATTTTGGCGATTTCGGCGTTGAAGTGCGGGTTTGGCGAGGTGGCGGGTTTTGATCTGGATCCGATTTCGGTGCGGGTGAGCGAGGAGAACGCGGAGTTGAACGGGGTTGCGGGGCGGATCGCGTTCTATGAGGCGGATTTGGAGGCGGGGCTGCGGGGGCGCGAGGCGGATTTGGTGGTGGCGAATATTTTGGCGAATGTGCTTTGCGCGAACGCGGAGGTGCTTTGGCGGGCGGTGAAGCCGGGGGGGAGGCTGGTGTTGAGCGGGATTTTGGCAGTGGAGGCGAAGGGAGTGCGCGAGCGGTTTGCGGAGGTGACGGTGGGGGCGCGGATTGAGTCGCGGGAGATGGGGGAGTGGGCGGATGTGGTGGTTTTTAAGGGGGGGAATGAGGAATTAAGGAGGGAGCTTTAACGACGACTTTTAACCACGAATGGACACGAATTTACACGAATGGGGAGAGGGGAATGTTTTTTTGAACCACGGAATACACGGAATACACGGAAGGGAAGATGTTTTAATTAGGGCGGAGGGGAGATGGCCGAATACGTGAGTTGTTAACAACCAATGGACAAGAATTTACGCGAATGGGAGACTGCGATGAGCGGTGATTGAAGATGGATTTCTTGACCTGCAGCATTCGTGTGTATTGCTTCGCCATCTCCGCTTCGCTTCGTCGTGGTTCTTTTAGTTTTTGTTTATAGGGCGGCGATGGATTGGCGGAGGATTTGTTCGGCTTTTTCTATTGCTTCGCCGGTGTGGGCGGTGCTGATGAAGCAGGCTTCGAAGGGGCTGGGGGGGAGATAGACGCCGGCGTCGAGGCAGAGGCGGAAGAATTTGCGGAAGAGGTCGGCGTTGCTGGCTAACGCTTGTTCGTAGTTGCGGACCGGTTGCTCGGAGAAATAGAGGGAGAACATGGAGCCGACTTGGGGGACTTGGACGGGGAGGCCTTTTTTCTCGGCGGCTTCGCGGATGGCGGTGGCGAGTTGGCGGCCCATTTCGTCGAGTCGGGCGTATGGGTTTTCTTGTTGGAGGAGGCGGAGGGCGGCGATGCCGGCGGCCATGGCGAGCGGGTTGCCGCTGAGGGTTCCGGCTTGGTAGACGGGGCCTTCGGGGGAGAGGTGGTCCATGATTTCGCGGCGTCCGCCGAACGCGCCGACGGGGAGTCCGCCGCCGATGATTTTGCCCATGGCGGTGAGATCGGGGATGATGTTTTCGCGTTGCTGGACGCCGCCGGGGGCGACGCGGAAGCCGGTCATGACTTCGTCGAAAATGAGGAGCGCGCCTTCGCGGGTGCAGATTTCGCGGAGTTGGCGGAGGTAGTTTTCGAGGGGGAGGATGAGGCCGACGTTGGCGGGGTAGGGTTCGAGGATGATGGCGGCGATGGCTCCGGGATTGGCGCGGAAGGCTTCTTCGACGGCGGGGATGTCGTTGTAGGGGAGGACGACGGTTTCGGCGGCGAAGCTTTGGGGGATGCCGGCGCTGTCGGGGCGGCCGTGGGTGAGGGCGCCGGAGCCGGCTTTGATGAGGAGGGAATCGACGTGGCCGTGGTAGCAGCCGGCGAATTTGATGATTTTATCGCGTCCGGTGAATCCGCGGGCGAGGCGGACGCAGGACATGGTGGCTTCGGTGCCGCTGTTGCACATGCGGACTTTTTGGACGGAGGGAACGAGTTCGACGATGAGTTCGGCCATCTCGACTTCGAGGGGGTTGGGGGTGCCGAAGCTGGTGCCGTTTTGGAGGGCGGTTTGGATGGCGTCGCGGATGGGGGCGGCGTTGTGGCCGTGGATGGCGGGGCCCCAGGTGCAGACGAAATCGACGAGTTGTTGGCCGTCGGCGGTGTGGAGGTAGGGGCCGTCGGCTTTTTCGACGAAGAAGGGCGCGCCGCCGACGGAGCGGAAGGCGCGGACGGGGGAATTGACGCCGCCGGGCATGAGTTTTTGGGCGCGGGAGAAGAGGTTTTCGGAATGGGTCATGACGGAAATTCTATGGGAGGAAGTTAAGCACGAATGGATAGATGACCAGTAATGTTTCGGCAATTGCGGGAGGAAAATCTTGTTTCGGCAAAGGAGATGGGGATTGGGGTGGGACGGGGGAGATGGCTTGGGGGCGTGGTGGTTGGTTTCGGTTTGGCGGGATCAGGGGATGATTTCGTCTTCGGCGGTTTCCTGGGAGGGGGGCGTTTGGGGGAGGTCGAGGGTGCCGGCGCGTTTGGTGTAGATGTGGGCGATGAGTTTGATTCCGGCGAGGAAGGCGATCATGAGGACGAAGCCGAGGATGGCTTGGCTGGCGTCGCGGTCGGCGAGGGAATCTCCGAAGATGATGACGCCGACGGCGAAGCCCATGGTGGTGGGCCAGGAGATGAGGAAGAAAATGCCGAAGGGGATTCGGGCGAGGCCGAGGATGAAGCTTTTGAGGAAGTTGGGCGGGCCGGGAGTGATTTTTACGAGGAGGGTGAAGTTGACGTAATGTTTGGGCGCGACTTCTGGGATCTTGTATTTCGTTTTGCGGATCAGTTTTTCGATGACTCCGCGGAGGAAGCGGCGGGAGAGCCAGTAGGCGATGAAGAGGTTGACGGCTTGGCTGAGGGCGGTGAAGAGGAGGCTGGTGCCGACACCGAAAGTGACGCCGGCGAGGAGGTAAAACGGGGTGACGGGAAATCCGATGACGGGGAGAACGGCCATGGCGAGAAAGAACGGGATGAGGCCCAGGTCGCGGATTGCCTCGACGACTTCGTCGACCGGGGTTTCGCGGGCGACGGTGAAGAGTCCCCAGAGGAGCAGCAATCCGGCGAAGATGGCGATCGCTTGGCGGAAGCGGATCTTCGGGAGGCGGCGGAGAATCGTTTGGCGACGAGGTTTTTCCATGGGCCGTTTTACCTTACGGGAAAGGGGGCGGCGCGGAAACGAAGAATTGGCTTTTTCGGGGGGGGACGGATTTTTGTCGCGGGAAATCGCGCCGGAGGGATAGGTTTTGGGGATGCGCTTTCTTTGGTGGTTGGTCTTGGGTTTGGGGATTTTTTTGGGGTGTCCGGGATGGGCGGCGGGGCCGGATGAGGTGGCGGAGGCGAGCGATGTGGAGGCGGTGGTTTCGTGGATGCTGGCGCCGGAGCGGGATTTGGAGCGGGTGCGGTTTGCGGAGGTGATTCGGGCGGCGACGGGGAAACGGGTGATTCCGGTGGACCGGGAGGATGCGGAGGAGGCGCGGGTTTTGGCGGAGATCGGGGAGGCGGTGGGGGCGGTATTAAGGGAATTGGGGGCGGCGGAGCATCCGGTTCACGCGGTGGGGCGGATCAATGAGGCGAGCCGGTTTGTGGAGGATTTGCTGGTGGAGAAATTGGGGGAGGTGGAGGGGTTGGAGGCGGGTTTTCCGAGGACGGCGGCGGGGGCGGTGCAGCGTTCGGGGTATCCGGATATTCGGATCGTGGATACGCGGACGGGGAGGGTTTATTATCTGGATCCGAAGTTGTACGCGGCGGGGAGCGAGGGGAGCAGTTTCCGGACGTTTTATTTCGAGCCGAAGGTGGCGACGAACAAGGTGCGCGAGGATGCGGTGCATTTGATCATCGGGATTGCGCACGGCGGACGGAGCGAGGGGCGGTGGCGGTTTTTGGGGTGGAAGATTGTGGATCTGGCGGAGTTTGAGGTGCGGTTGAAGGCGGAGTTTCAGGGGAGCAACCGGGATTTGTA
>CAZJCL010000277.1:0-4149 GCA_964544025.1 uncultured Opitutales bacterium
GCCCCATGAGCTTTCAAACCCGCACCGGAAACTTCCCCATCGGATTCCGCCGCCTCTCCTCGGCCTGGAACGAAAACCTCGACTCCCTCCTCGCCTGGAGCCGCGAAAACGGCCTCGACGCCATCGATCTCCACGCCACCGGCGACCGCGAAGCCGCCACGGTTCTCGCCGCCGGTTTCCGCCTCGGCTCGGTCGATCTCCCCGATTGGGACGGCATGATCTCCGCCGACGCCGACCGCCGCGCCGAAGCCGTTTCCCGCAACGCCGCCTACATCCGCGCCTGCGCCGAAGCCGGACGCATGAACCACGTCGCGATCATGGTTCCTGAAAACAAAAACCTTCCGCGCTCCGAAAACTTCACCTACATGATCGAAAGCTACCGCCAGCTCGCCCCCGTTTTCGAGGAAGCGCGCGCGAAAATGGTCATCGAAGGCTGGCCCGGCCCCGGCGTCCTCTGCTGCACGCCCGAAAATCTCCGCATCTTCTTCCGCGAATGCCCCACCTTCAATTTCGGCGTCAACTACGACCCCTCCCACCTCATCCGGATGGGAATCGACCCGATCCGCTTCCTCCAGGAATTCGCCGCCCGCATTTTCCACGTCCACGCCAAAGACACCGAAATCCTCGCCGAGGGCCTCTACGAATTCGGCTCCGAACTCCCGCCAACCTTCGAAACCCCGCCCCGCCACAGCGGCAATCACTGGCGCTACACCCTCCCCGGCCACGGCCAAATGCGCTGGCAACACGCCTTTTCCATCCTCGAAGAACGCGGCTACAAAGGCTCCATCTCCATCGAAATGGAAGACACCCGCTTCAAAGGCTCCGAGGAAACCGAAAAAGAAGGCCTCCTCCACGCCGCCCAATTCCTCTCCGGCTGCTAAGCCGCTCCGCCGCCTACAATTTCACCTGCTCGACGATTTCCAAATTGTAACCGTCGAGCGCCACCACGTGTTTCGGGTGCGCGGAAAGCAGCCGGATCTTCTTCAGCCCGAGCGCCACCAAAATCTGCGCCCCGATTCCGTAATTCCGGAAATCCATCACGCCCGGACCGCCCTCCGCCTTCCGGTTCTCCCCCGCCGCCGGCAGCGGCAAACCCTGCAACCGCGCCGGCAACCCGCCATCCGGCTGCGCGATGTAAACCACCACGCCCTTCCCCGCCGCCGCGATCTTCCGCAACGACTCCGAAATCGCCTGCCGCCCTTTCGCCTGAAAAACGTCGGCCAACAGATTCTCCGCCTGCACCCGCACCAGCGTCGGCTCCGCGTCGAGCGTTCCCATCGAAAGCGCCACATGATGCCGGTTGTCCAGACTGCTCCGGAAAACATGCAGATCGAACCGCCCGAATTCCGACTCAAACGGCTCCACCGCCACCCGGTCCACCAACTGCTCCCGCTTGTGCCGGTATTCGATCAAATCCGCGATCGAAATCATCGGCAGCCGGAACTTCTCCTTGAAAACCTTCAAATCGCCCAACCGCGCCAGCGATCCGTCCTCGTTCAAAATCTCGCAAAGCACCCCGATCGGCGGCAATCCCGCCAGCGACGCCAGATCGACCGACGCCTCCGTATGCCCCGCCCGCTGCAACACTCCGCCCGGTTTCGCCCGCAACGGAAACACATGCCCCGGCTGCACCAAATCCCCCGGCCGCGTGTCCGGATCCGCCAGCAAACGTATCGTCCGCGCCCGGTCATACGCGCTGATCCCGGTCGTAATTCCCTCCGCCGCGTCCACCGAAACCGTGAAATCCGTCTGATGCGATTCCCGGTTTTCCTGCACCATTGGGTTGATTCCGAGCCGCTTCAAATGATGACTCAACGCCGGCACGCAAATCAAACCGCGCCCATGCCGGATCATCATGTTGATCGTTTCCGGCGTCGCCTTCGACGCGGCCATCACCAAATCGCCTTCGTTTTCCCGATCCTCATCGTCGGTCACGATCACCAACCGGCCTTCCGCGATCGCCTGGATCGCCGTTTCCACCGGATCAAACGGACTCGTCTCGCTCCGGCTCATGAGTTGTTCACTCCGTTCTCAGCTGGCTGATCGAGAAACTGCACCACATTCTCCTCCGAGGGAGAATCGATCAAATTGTGGTTGCTCAAAATAATTTTCCGCCCGTCCAAATGCCCCGGTTCGACCCACACAAACCACCGAAACGAAGCTTCTTCCCCGCCGATCCGCCGGTCCGCCCGCGCGAAAATCGCATACCGTTTTTCCGCCGGTAAAACCGCAGCGAACTCCCCGTCGGCATCCGTCCGCAAATCCCGCAACGGCTCCGGAAGATCCCGCAAAAAATATTCGTCTACCGGCAAATTCGCGATCCGCCCAGTGACCTCCGCGATCCCCGCTTCCGCCTCCGCCGCCGCCCGGCGCTCCGCCTCGATCTTCAAATCCAATTCGCGCAATTCATCCGCCCACGCATCCACCTGTTTCGCCCGCTTCGCCTCCAGCTGCGCGAGTTCCGCCCGCAATTCCTCGTTCAGCGAAACCATCGCGTCGGCCCAAATCTGGCGATCCGCCCGCGACATCGATAACCATTTTGCCCGCCGCTCCTCGTATTCCTTAAAAACCTCCCGGCTCGGAATTCCCGGCGGCGGAGGCGGCATCACTTCCACATGAGCGATAAAATCCTCGTTCGCCGCCACTTGCCGGTTAATCACCTCCGCCCGCTCCTCCACCGCCTTTCTCGCGCTCACCACCGCCGCGCGAATCTCCGTCTCGCGTTCCCGGTAAACCGCGTCCGCTTCCGCTCCCGCCTTTTTCCGCGCCTCCCCCTCCGCTTCCAGTTCCGCCACGCGCGCCCGCAACCGCTCCCGCTCCGCCTCCACCGCGTTTTCCGCGTTCCGCAAATGCCCCTCGATCGCCGCCTCCTCAAACAACTGCACCCGCACCGACCCGAGACGCATGTTTTCCCCCGACGGAGTCACCACGAAAACCTGCCCCGTCACATCCGCCATCACGACCTCCCTCTCCGACGGTTGGCACCCGGCCAAAAAGAACGTTCCGAGGCAAACAACGGCGATTTCGCGGATCGCGGGGATCTGGCGTAGTAAGGAAACAGGTTTCATGAAGAAAAAGTGGCCTTTGCGCCGGCCATGGATAATGAGGCTCACATTAGAACTTTGCCCCGCGCGGTAAAGCAAAAGCTTTTTACCAGGTCCCGTAGCGATGAAGCCCAAGCTTCATCGACCGCAAGCTTCATCGACCCGCGATTCACAAATTCGCCACCCCGTCCTCCGCGCTGACGACCTGCTCCTCCTCCCACTGAACCCGCTCCACCCTGGCCAACTCCGCCCGGAAACTCCCGACCGAAACCTTCCCCGACATCCGTACCGGCAACCGCCGCTCGTCCGCCGAAAACCAAATCGTCAAATCCCCTCCCTTGGCGAAAACCCCGCCCACTCCCCGCATATCCGGAGAAACGCTGATCGCCGAAAAACTCCCCGCCGGCACCCGCACCCGCTCCTCCTTTGTCCCGATATGCGCGATCCCCATCGTCGTCTCCTTCCCATCCGTCACCGGAACTTCAAACCTCTCTCCCGCCACCAGCTCCTCCTTCCGAAACGAAAAAATCGTCGAAAGCGGATCCAGCGTCCCCTCGAAAATCCGCACCGGCTCCCGCGCTTCCCCGAAATTGCTATATTGGGCCACCCGCATCGCCGGATCGAAGGTTACCGTCACATCCCGCGGATTTTTCCCCGCCTCTTTCCGAACCAGATAAAGCAGCGACCCCTCCAAATCCGTCCGCGCGAAAGCGTCCATCCGATCCCGCACCTTGTAAAAATTATCCACAAACGGCGACGTCCTCACCGTCAGCGCGAAATGGTAAACCTCCTCGCCCCCAATCTCCGTCACCGGCAAAACATCCAGCACCGCCGTCCCCGCGTTCACGATCCCCCACTTCAAATCGTAAACCAACCGCTCCCCCACCTGAAACGGAACCTCCTCCGTCCCCGCCGCCACCGGGACGCTGAAAGAACTCAAAACGAGGAGAAGAAAACGTAGGGGTTTCACCGAGAAGAGCGTGCTTTTTTCCATGAGCCCCACAAAACACCATTCGACCCATTTTTCAAAAGCCCGCCCCACTTTTTTATTCTACTCCCCTACCTTCCCCGCCTCAACTCCCCCGCTCCCGCCCAACGTAGCATC
>CAZJCL010000278.1:0-4147 GCA_964544025.1 uncultured Opitutales bacterium
CGTTCGATGCGTTCTTCGTGGCGGAAGAGCTTGTCGGTTTTTTCCGCGACGAAGGTTTTTAAGGCTTCAGTCAGCTCGATGTGGTTTCCGGATACGATCAGGTTTTTGTTCATGTCTTTATCTCGATGTTCCCGTTGCGGAACCAGTATCACATGGGTCCGTTTTTCGGGCGTGGCGCACCTTGCTCATTCTTGCGCATCCGTTGTTTTGCCGGTGCGGGATTGGGAGGTCGGTGTCATGCGGACAGGGTAATCCGGATGACCGAGAACTTCCTTGATTCACATCAACTGAGGCGAGTTTCGGTTTCGGATTTGGCTTTCGAAGGGGCGGGGGAAGGGGATGGAGATTTGTGGCGGGCGGTCAGTCGTCCCTTCGACCCAGCGTTGAAACGCTGGGCTATTTTCGGGTGTCCTTCCGGGACAAAGGAGGCTTTCTGGCGGCTGCCTTGTCGTTCCTGCGGGTTGTGGAGGGGTTTTGGTTTTGCGGGTTTTCTTTTGGATTTTGGGTTTTTCGGGTTTCGCGCTTGCGGGGTGGGGGGAAGGTTTGGATTCTCAGGGGATATGTCTATCCAATCCAATCAACCGAATCCACAGAATCAAGGGCAGCCGGGGCAGACGCGTCAGCTGAATTTGCAGACGATGGCGGAGCAGTTTATGGCGGGGGTGCAGCGTCATTTCGACATGCTCGCTTATAATTTGGCTTCGCGGGAGGCGGTGACGGAGGAGGCTTATAACGCTCATGCGGGGGCGACGCGGGTGTTTCCGGTGGCGACGTTGCATCGGAATTTCGAGCAGATGCAGGCGTATTCGCGGGATTTGGCGACGGGGCAGATTTTGAACGACAGTTTGAACTTGGCCGTTCATTGCCTGAACAATGTGCACTTGTTTCTGGCGCTGGTGAAGGCGAACAAGGTGAACGACGGGTTATCGCAGGAGGCGCAGCAGAAGGCGCAGGTGTCGCAGCAGGCGTTTTTGCAGGCTCCGTTGGATAAGAAATTCAATTTGCTGGAGTCGGATTACGGGGTGATCTGCGAGTTGGAGGATACGGTGATGGGGTTGGGGTTTGCCATGCAGGCGCTGGCGCAGCAGGGCGGGATTGTGAAGGAGGCGCAGTTGGACGATCAAAAGGAATTGGCGCTGGAATTCAAGGTGGCGAAGGAGTCGGTTTCATCGAATGACCTTCGTCAGCAGTTGGGGGAGTTGGAGGTGGCGCGGAAGGTTTTCCGGGAAGGGGAAAAGGTGACGTTCGAGGATCGGGAATTGCAGAGCGTGTTGGTGACGCTGGCGGTGTTCGCGCATCAGTTGTTCCAGTCGGTCGCGAATTACGCGCGGGATAATCAGGTGGGATAGTGGGGGGGATTTTAAATTTTAGATTTTAGATTGGGCTTTGGCTCTGGGAGAAAGGGCCGAGGCCCTCAAATCCTACTTCAGTGGGTTGGAGCCTTTCCTGCTTTTTATGATTGGCGGGAGAGGATGGGGGGAGCGGGGGGAGTCGCGGAGAAGAGGCGGCGGATTTTTAGGAAGAAGGGGGGGCGGAGCATTTCTTCGGAGGAGAGGCGGGTGCAGAGTTGTTCGAGGATCGCTTGTTGCTTTTCCGGCTGGAGACGGACTTGCTGGCGCATCTCGATGAGGTGGCAGCGGTAGTCGAGCCATTGGGCTTTGAAGGTTTTGGCTTCGGCCGAGTGGCACATTTTGCGATGGACGGCTTGGCGTTGGCGCGGGGTGCTTTGGCCGTCGAGGTCAGCGGAAACTTGTTCGAGAAAATGGCGGACTTTTCGGGTTTGGGCGGCGACATCCATCTCGATGAGGCGGCAGCGGCCCTGGAAGATGAGGCGGGAGAGTTCCCGCTCTTTCATGCCGAGGGCGAGGGAGAGGGATTTGTAGGGCCAGTTTTCGAGGTCGAAGGCGACGAGGGCGAATTTGGCGCGGGGATCGAGCGCGATGAGGGCGGATGGGCGGCGGCCTTCGGTGGAGCGTTCGGGATCGGGTTCGACCGCCATGAGGCTGCGGGCGAGGAAGGTTTCCCAATCGCCGAGGCTCTTCATGAAGGGGAGCCGCAACCAGCCTTCGCGGAGGATTTCGCACGTGCGCTGTTCGGCCTCCCGCTGGTCGAAGTTGCAGAGGTAAAGGTACTCTGTGAGGAGGTGGAAATAGCCGTCCGCGAGTTCGGCGAAACATCCGGTTTCGCCGCGGGTGGCTTTTTTCAGAAGGATTCGGGTAGCGCGCATACAATCAGTTTGACCACAAGCGCTCAGGAGCTTGTCGAAAAATCCCATTCGTAGCCGGAGGGCCGGCTTATTCGTCGTCGCGGATGCGACGGTCCAGTTCTTCGCGGCAGTATTGCATGACGCGGAGCCAGATTTCGCGAAGATCGAAGAGGCGGCAGGTGGCCTCTTTGCGATAGCGTTCGATGGAATCGGACGGAGTTTTGGCGATCCGGGCCAAGAGGTGGAAGGACCGGTTGAGATCGCTGAGGGAGCGTTTGAACAGGCAGACGGCGAGGGCGTAGTCGCCCATGTCGAGCGAGTGGACCGCGGCGACCGCGTTGCTTTCGCCGGTGGCCAAGGTGGCTTGGTAGGCGGCGGCGATGGCGGGCGGCACGGACACGTCGCCTCCGGAGAGGAGATCGATCCAGCGGGCCTGCACATCCATGTAAAGCGCCTTGGAGGCGATGAAGATCGGATGTTTGTGGAGGGTGTAGGGCTCTTCGAAATCCTCGGATTCGGCGGCGTCCTCGGCGGAATCGTCGTCGTCATCCAAGAAATCGTTGGCGGCCCAGTCCTCGGTGTCCCAGCCCATCATCTGGGCGACGCGGTCGAGACGTTCGGGGTGGTTTCTCAGGCGCAAATAGAATTCGAGGTAACGTTGGAAGACCTTGTCTTGTGACTGGAGGTAACGTTCCCAATCGAATTCGTTCCAGGCGAGGTCTCCCTTATCGTCCCATTCACCTTCGGAAAAACTTTCGAAATCAAAGTTGCTCATTAAATAAAAAGACGGCTCTCGGGTTTGTCATTAACCTGCCACTGTATTCTAAAAAATCAACCAGAGGGGCCGCTCACAAGACAATTCGGGCCGGGGTCTCGTAAGCCATTCGGGATCAAACGAATCCTGAGGCAAAAATTTGCGATCCCCGATGGCATGCGCCTTAGCGGCGTCCTCAGGGTCTTCCCGATAGACGGTGAGCGGCTTCCGGACGGGGTGCCTGGGAGGAAATCCGGAGGTCGGCGATGGTTTTCACCCGGCGTTTCAGCGGGTTTCCGAGAGGATCGCTGGCGGAAACGTCGGCGAGATCGCCGCGTTCGACTTGGGCGAGGGCGTTTTTGTCTTCGCGGGAGAGGTCGCGTTTTTGGATTTCGTATTCGTAGCGTTGTCCGTCGCCGGCGCAACCGGTCCACATGTAGCGGCCTTTCATGTCGCTCATGGGGGAGACGAGGCGCATGTGGGAGGCGGGAAATTCGGGAACCGGGCCGGATTCGGGGGGCGGACCGAGGAGGAGGAAGCTGAATTTGAGGTCGCGGACGGAGCGGAAGAGGTGGCGGTTGAGGAAGGAGAGGCTTTCGGGAACGGTCCAATCGCGGACTTCGTGGCACCAGAATTTGCCGGTGGCGAGAAGGGGGCAGTCGCGGTGGTGGGGGCAGGGGGCCCAGATGCGGGCGGTGTTTTCGGTGGAGAGGAGGTCGCGGAGGCGTTCGAGACGTTCGCTGGTTTCGCGGAGGGAGGGTTCGGCGATGAGGAGGAGGCCGTTGGGGCGGAGGCGGGAGAGGGCGGTTTTTATCCAGTCGAGGACGGCGGTGTCGGGGGAGTCGAAGAAGGCTTCGCCGAGGGAGAAGCTGGCGGTAACGATGTCCCAGCGGTCGTCGCGGTGGGCTTTGCGGAACCAGGTTTTGAGGTCGCCTTTGGCGGTTTGGAGATCGATGCCGGGGAGGTGGGCGGAGTTTTCGCGGGCGAGTTCGCGGAGGGCGGCGAGGCTGGCGGTGGATTGGTCGACGGCGAGGGCTTCGACGGCGGGGATGAAGGGGAATTGGCGGAGAAGGGTGGCGGCGCCGAGGGTGGCTCCGCCGAGTCCGGCGCCGAGATCGAGGAGGCGGAGGGGTTGGTCGGATTCGTGGGGGTGCCATCCGCGGAGGAGGAGGGCTTCGCGGAGGGGG
>CAZJCL010000279.1:0-4112 GCA_964544025.1 uncultured Opitutales bacterium
TTGATTTAGCGGGGGTGGGTGGGGTCGCGGCGGCGGAATTCGAATTCGGAGGGGAGTGGGGGTTCTTCGATTTGAGGGACTTCGGTGAGGCGGGCGGCGGTGCGGCCGGTGAGGACGTTGCCGACGCGTTCGGCGTTGTAGATGGTTCGGTCAACCTGGAAGATGCGTTCGCGTCCGTACTGGTCGCGGCAGACGAAGTAGTAGGCGGAGCTTTGGCGGGTTTGTTTGGGGCTGGAGGTGAGTTTGTCTTTTTCGGTTTGGTGCCAGCCGATGTAGCCGCCGGGTTTTATTTTTTGGAGAATGGTGTATTCGTCGTTTGGCTGGATGACGGGAGTGGAGGATTGGGCGGCGTCGGCGGGGACGAGTTTTTCGCGTTCCTGCCAGAGGAGGATGCCGAGGCCGACGATGACGAAGAGAACGAAAAGTCGTTTGGCGTTGTTTTGCATGACGGGGGAAAGACGCACGGGAATTGAGCCAGAACCGCTGATGGCTGGCAACCGGATATCGGCGTTTGGCTCGATCAGGGTGCTGGTTGATTTACCCGAACGCGGAAGAATTCTTTGGCTTCTGGCGCGACCGGTTCCGGCGACCGCAGTTTTATTTTGCGGAGGCTTCCGGTGCGTTCGTCGGATTCGACGGTCCAGCCGGTGGTTGCGATCCAATCGACGAGGTCGGTTGATTTTTCGCAGATCCAGGAGAAATCGGAAGTTCCGGCGAGGAGCTGGAATTGGAGAGTCGCGTGGGTTTCGCCATTGATGGTTTCCGTGGCGACTCGCGGGAGGAGCGTGCGGTCGGGAGAAACCGGATCGAGATGAAACGCGTATCGAAGGAGGTTCGGAATGCCGAGATTTTTGGGATCGGCGGCCGGGGATCCTGCGCGGAAGGCGTTTGACCAGGAACCGTAATTCCCGATGTAGCCGGTGTAGAGCGTGGCGGAATCGTTTCCGAACGGACTGGCGAGGTGAACGGCATAAGGAACGGCATCGGCGGCGCTGAAATCGGGTAACGTAAGCGAGGAACCGGTTTGGTCCGGAAGGATTTGGCCGTTGCGTCTCCAGCTGTAGGAGATGCTGGAAGAACCGTGGTGGGCGGGCGCGTGAAGTGTAATCGTTTCTCCCGGAAAACCGAATCTGGGCGCGGACGGGGGAACGTAAAACAACGGTTCGAGCGGCAGGGCTTGCCGGTAGATTTGGCTGCCGGCGAGGATCCGCATCTCGACGTCATCAAGATCGATATATTCCACATCGTAAACGGCGGGAACGTTTCTGCCTCTATGCGCCCAGGCTCGGCCGTCTTTGGAAACGTGGAGTCCGTTGAAGCCGCTTCTCCAGAAATGGCCGTCGATAAACCGGAGATCGTTAATCATGCCGGAAATGCTGATCGTTTCCCAATCCTGCCCGCTTTCGGTTCGGTGCAGCTGGGTTCCGGAGGTGGCGACGACAGTTAAGCCGTTTCCCGCCGCAATTCCGATAACCGACCCCGAGGGAGGGAGATCGCGGGAAACCCATTCGCGTCCGTCGGACGACATCCAGATCCGTCCGAAGAATTCCGCCGCGGCCCAGACGCCGTCGCCGTGGGCCAGAGATGATATTGGCGAGTTCACATTCGAAGCGGTCCAGTCGATCCCGTTGAGCGACCAGAACAGGCCGTTCGCGGTGGCCGCGACGACAAGATCATTCGCTTGCACGACTTTTGAGGTATTTGGTGGCAGCTCAGGGGCCGGTTTCCATAACAGGCCGTCGGAAGAGGTCATTATGCCGTTTTCCGTGGAAGCGAAAAGCTGTTCGGGAGTTTCAGAAATCAGCGTATTTCCGGGGCCGGGGTTGGGGTCGCGTCCGCTGAAATACGACGGACGGGCAATCACCCACGAGGCTCCGTTGCGGGAGACGCCGAGGAGATTGCCGCCGTTGGCCACCGCGACGATATTTCCCCCAGCGCGGTACACATAGCGTTTGTGCAAACGTCCGAGAGCTGTGTTGGCGGGAATTTGGCCGATTCTTTGCCACGGCGAACTGAGCGGAGTTTCCCTGAGGGTTAGAGTCGCGGGCGCGGAGAAGGCCGAGCCGGCCTCGTTGGTAGCCTGAAGAGAGTAGGAGCCGGCGGATTCGGAATTCGCATTGCGGATTTCCAATATGGCACCGGTTTCGCCAGGGATCGGCGTGGCGTCGCGGTGCCATTGATAAGCGATTTCGCCGCTGCCGGAAGCGTGGGCGGCGAAGCGGATCGATTGTCCGGCGACGACGATACCGGAAACCGGATGCTCGGAAAACGCGGGTTCGGCGCGGGCCGGACGGCGGAAAATTTTGCCTTCATCACCGGCGACGTAGAGGAAATCGGCGTCGGCGAGGATGGCGCTGACTCTGGCCGAACCGATTCCGGCGGAGCGGTCGGTCCACCAGATGCCGTCGGAAGAGCTTTGTACGTAGCGGTCGGCGGCGGCCCAGAAATTGCCATTGGCGAAAATGCCGTCGCGGGCAGTTTGCAATTGGCCAGCGAGATCGGTCCAGTTTTCGCCGTCGCGCGAAACGCTGGAAACAGACTTTCCTCGCCCCAGCAAAAGGAGGGTGTGGTCCGATCGGAGAAGACGCGGTTGCTGACCGATCAGGTTCATGAAGTCGAAGCTTTGCCCGTGAACACGGCGGGCAACGCCGTCTTTCCATTCGACTATTCCACTTGCGCCCCCGATCAGGAGTGTGTCGCCGTCGGAGAGGTATCCGCCAGGAAAATTCAGGTAAAACAATGGAGGAAATTGAGCGATCCATTCTCCATTTGGCTGTTTGAAAGAGAGCATTCCGGTACCCGCGGCGAAAAGATTTCCCTGATGTTCGCCGATCAGGTTGATTCCAGAAAAGCCGGGAATGAAGATTCGTTCCTCGCTCCACGCAATTCCATCGGAGGAGAACGCGACCCGGTTATCGCCGCCATTCGCGAGCCAAAAACGGCCGGCGGCGTAGCCCAAGGCGTTCCATCCGGGCGAAAAGCTTGAGGCAAATTTCGCGCTTCGCCAGATCGCGCCATCGGAGGACAGGGCGTATGGGACTCTTCCGTGGTTGTGGAGAAGCGAATTTTCGAACTGTCCCTCATGTCCGGTGGCGATGATCGTGGAGCCGTCGGTGGCGAGGCGGGAAAGATTTCCGGCGGCGGTTGCGATTTGTTTCCATTCGACCGGACCGGGTTCGCGGGGGGCGACGGACACCGCCACCGCGACGCTGTGGATGGGGGTGTGGCCGGGTTTCTCGACAATCGCCCGATAGTAGCCGGCGTTGGCGGTGGTCATCGAAGGGAGGCGGAGAACGGGCGCGGTTTGATTTTCCAGATCGATATAGTTGCCGTGTTGTCCGCGTCTGTGTTGCCAGCGAATGGCGACTTCGTCCGGTGCTTCGAGATCGATCGCGAGGTGCAGCGGGTCTCCTTCGGCGACATCCATTTGCAGGGCATGCGTCATCGTGGGAACCGGGTGTTGCTGGAGAATAACCGGTGGCAGGTCGTCGATCTCGCGGGTGAAAATAGTGCCGCCGTCGCCGGCCGCGACGAGGATTCCGTTTCCGGCGGCGACGGAACGGATGTTGGCGCCATTGAGACCTTCGCTGCGGTCGGCCCAGCGGGCGCCATCGACGGAGGAAAGGATTGTGCCGTTGCCCGTCGCCCAGAAACGTCCGCCGGCGTGGGAGAGGTGCTGGACCGGACGGAAGTCGTGATCGAAGGCGAGCCAGATGTTTCCATTGCCGGAGACGGCGAACCAGAGCCGGTTGGTTCCGCGAATTAAAGTCACGGCCCGGTCGGTTCCGGCGGCGAGGGCGAGCGTGGGGCCTTCGAAAGAGGTGGGATACGAGTTCTGCAACTTGCCATCAACGAAACCGAAAACAGCCACGGTGCCGTTCGAAGTCATTCCCACGGGTTGCGGGTCGAAATCCAGCAACATTGGGCCGAGAGATGTTCCGGAAGAGACGGTTTCCCAGTGTTCGCCGTCCGTGGAAATGAGAGGAAGTCCGGATTCGGAGATCAGCCAGAAGCGATCGAGCGTATGGACGGCGTGAACGACGGTGGATGATTGGGCCAAGGTCGCGGATACGGTCCAGACGACGCCGTCCGGCGAAACGCAGACAACGGAA
>CAZJCL010000280.1:0-4106 GCA_964544025.1 uncultured Opitutales bacterium
GCGTGTTCGATGGCGGTGCGGGTTTTGTTGCGCCGCTCGATGCCGTGGCGTTCGAACGCGCTGTCGTCGAGGACGATCATGGAGGTTTCGTCGGTGACGAGTTGATACGCCACGCCGAGATCGGTGATCGCGGCGGCGGATTCTTGGGCGTTCAGTTTGCCGATGTCGCGATGGAGCTCGATTTCCTCGATCTTGCTCAACGCCCACAAGCGTTCGATTTCCGGAAAGCGTTCGTCGGTTTGAGGAAGTTGGACGGAGGTTTTGTAGGTTTTGTCCTCTCCGGTTTTCTTGGCCGTTAAAGTGATGTGGGCTTCGCCTCCGCCCGAATAACGGCCGAAAAGAACGAGTTGCTGCCCGCGAAAGATTTTTCCGCGGAAGTCGCGGGTGATATCGAAGGAGCGGACGCCGCCGATCTTGAAATCGACGTCGAGGAGGGATTCGTAGACGATTTTCTCTTTCGCTTGGAGGATTTTTCCGAGGATGTCGTCGCTGGTGGAGACGGTGGCGTAGAAGCCGTCGGTCGCTTCGCAAATGGTGCGCATGAGCGGCCAGTTGGAGCTGTTGCCCATCAGGAAACCGAAGAGGCGAATGTCCTGGTTTTTGAGCAGGTCGTAGAAGCGGGCGGGGTCGACGATTCCCTGGTTGGTGACGCCGTCGGTGACGAGGATGACGTTGGTGGGGCGATCGGCGTCGAGCGATTTGATCGCTTGCTGGAGTCCGGCGTAGATGTTGGTGCCGCCGCTGGCCGGAGTTTGCCGGAGTTTCTCCATGGTGGCGGCGATGTTTTCAGGGGTGGCGGCGGTCGGGTTGCGGGTGAGTTCGCGGGCGCGGTCGTCGAAAACGATGATCCGGTAGCGGTCGTGGTTTTCCATTTCGATGAGGGCGGCTTCGACTCCGTTGATCAGCGTCTGGAGTTTCGCGTTCATGCTGCCCGATGTATCGAGGACGAAAACGTAGTCGGCGCCGGTCGTGATGGGGGCGAGGTCGATTCCGGGGGTGACGACCATCATGAACGTGCCTTCGCTGGAGCCGGCTGCTTTGTAAGGAAGCAAGTCGACGCGGCCGGGAAGATCGTCGGCGAGCCGGTAATAGAAGACGAGATCCTTGGCGAGGCTTCCGCCGGGGGAGGAGTAGTTCCAGGTCCAGACGCCCTCGGCACTTTGGACGGGGTTTCCGCCAAAACCGGGAACGCGGACGCTGGTGACGGGGTAGCTGGAGCGGAGGACGATTTCGGCGGAGAATTGGGAGGAGACGATGTCATTGTTGTGCCAGAAGTTTTTCTGTTCCTCGTCGGTTCCTCCTTCTTCGAGTGGATACACGTAGCGGCCGATACCGGTGTCGATGTCGATCGGTTGGTAATAGACGATTTCCATCCGGCATTCCGAGCCGGCGCGAATCGGGAAGAGGTGGAACGTGAAGCGCTGGTAACTTTCTTTCGTGGCGAGTCCGGCGTCGTTTCCTTTTGCTTTTTCCTCGCCGTAGATGCGTTCGGCGTCGGCGCGGGCGATGACTTCGCCTTCGAGAATGGTTTCGCCGGAGAGCATGCGCATCTCGGAGAGACTGGCTTTTTCGGGGACGGGGAAAGCGTAAATGCCTTCGATGTCGATTTCGTTGGGATTGTGGAACGTCTGCGTGATGTGCGTTCGGGCGAAACCGTTGTTGATGGTTACGGAGAGATGGTGGTCGCGGATCTCCAGAGGTTGATGGCCGGAATCCACCGGAGTGAGAACGCCGGCTGCGTGGGATTCGTTGCTTGCCGGAAGGGCGAGCGCGAGAGCGGCGGCGAGAACGGCGAATTGTTTGCCGAAGCGCGTGATGAACAGGGAAGCTTGTTTCATGGTAGTCTCTTTCTGGATTCGTTGATGATTGCGACGAATTTGGTCGCGTGAGACTGAGGAAACGCAGCATCCGGGCCAATGTGAAGATTAGGTTTATAAGCTACTGTTTATCAGTGGCTCGGACAGGAACCTGTGTTTGTGGGGTGTGTACGGTCGGCAGCGGACGAGCAAATAATGATCACGGAACAGGGCATGAAATGCTCATCCGAGAGAAGCGGCGTCGACAGAAAGGGGCACGAAAAAGCCCGCTGTCATAAAGACGAGCGGGCTTGGAGGGAGGAAAGTTTTTAACAGGATCAGACGGCGGCTTTGAGGCCAGCGCCGGCTTTGAATTTTACGGATTTCGAAGCTTTGATCTTGATCTTTTCCTTGGTGCGGGGATTCACGCCTTCACGAGCGGCGCGCTTGGCGACGCTGAAGGTTCCAAATCCGATCAATTGGACGTTCTTGTCCTTCTTCACGCCTTTCTTGATTCCTTCGAGAACGGCTTCAACCGCGCGCTCAGCGGCGGCTCTGGAGGCATCTTCGCCTAGGTTTTTTTGGACTTCTGCGATCAGTTCAGCTTTATTCATGCAATCGGCTCCATGTGGGTTAGTGACAAACGGTAATTCTGGAGAGAGATGAATAAAAGAGGGAGGAGGGTCAACAGAAAATGTTGTGCTAAGTAAACTATTCCGCCGGTGGATTTGGCTTGTTTTCAGCGGTTCCGGGAGATTCGCCTTCGAAAACGCGTCCGTCGCGGCCGGCGATGGTTACTTGGAGAAGGTAATTTAGAGCTTCCAAGCGCGGTATATTTCGCTCCTTTGCCATCTGATCCGCCCGTTTCAGCAGTTGGGCGGCCATGATTTTCGCCTGCGGTTTTTGCGCTCCCAGATTTTCGAATACGGAGGCGATTTTTTCGGTTTCGTCGTCGTTCATGTGGAGGGGGAGAGCGTGAAAATGGCGGGCTTTCCGGCGGGTTCGAGGGAGAAGGCGGAGGTGTTTTGGAGTGCGTCGATGCGGAGAAGCGCTAGTCCGAGGGCGGGCGAACCGGGAGCGATGGATTTAAGAGTGCCGACTTCTTTTTCGCCGTGAAAGAGGGCAGCGCCGCGTTGGCAATCGGCTTCGAGGCGCACCGGGACCAGGGAGCGGCGGACTTGCCCCATGGAGCGGATTCGCGCCATCACCTCCTGGCCGAGGTAACAACCTTTGTCGTAGGAGAGGCCGATGTTTTGGAAGTGGCCTTCCTGGGGGAGTTCGCCGGGGCCGATGTCGGCGGGGACGGCGGGAATCGCGGCGGCGACGCGTTGGTGTTCCAGTTCGTCGGCGGTGGCCGGGGTTCCGCCGAGGCGTTCGACCGCGGCGGCGAGAGAGGCGAGGAGGGTTTCGGCGGTTTCGCCGAGCGCGATGAGATCAGCGTTTTGGGTCGAGGAGCGGCGGCCGTTGATCAGAAACCAATTTTCTCTGGTCGCGAATTGGCCGGGCTCGGGAAGGGAAAGACCGGCCGCTTCCAGAGCTTCCGGTAAGTTGACGCCCCAGAGGCTGGCGATTTTGGTTTGGGAGGTGAGATCGGTGACTTCGACATCGTCGGCGATGATGAAGGATTCGAGGCGTTCGATCAGAATCGGGGCGGGGGAGAAATAGCTGAGGAGATACAGTTTCTCCGTCGACTGTTGCAGGACGAAGCTGTCGGCGATGACTTTGCCTTTCCGGTCGAGCCAGAGGGTGTAGGTGGCAGGATGGGAAGAATTGCTCCGGAGGTCGTTGGCGCATTGGCCTTGCAGGAAGTCAAAGCTGTCCTCGCCGGTGATTTCGAGCCAAGCGGCCGGTTTTCCCACGTGCATCTTCAGTTCGCTCATGGTCTTATGGATCGGGCAAATTGACGGAAAAGACAAAAAGTTTCCGCGTTCGGGGGAAACGGAGGAGGGCGGGGAGGGGAGAATTTCGGGGTTTTGGTGTATTTGGAGTTCGCTTACATTGGCGGCGGTTCGGAGGGTTTCGCGGGTTTTTCCGGTCTTTCCGGGTAGCTCGTCCAGCTTGACTTCGGTAGGGTTGTTTGGTTTTTTTTAAATGCATCCCGCCATTTGGGATACGCCAAAAATAAACAACCTCTTTTCTCCCGTTATCCATGAAGACTAGCCAAGTGCGTACTGGTTTTACCCTGATTGAGCTGCTGACCGTGATCGCCATTATCGGGATTTTGGCGGCGATTTTGATTCCGGTGGTGGGGAGTGTGCGGGAGAGCGCGCGGGGGGCGCAGTGCGCGTCGAATCTTCGGCAGATGGGGCA
>CAZJCL010000281.1:0-2800 GCA_964544025.1 uncultured Opitutales bacterium
CATTGGTTTTGGAGAAAGCAGGAATATGAGCCGGTTCAGTAATTTGGAGTTTGGCGAGGGGGAGAGCGAGTGGAGCAGCGGCCAGGAGGTCGTGAAGGATGAGGCGTTTTATTTGCGGGAGGGGGATTCGCATTTTGCCGGGCGGCGGTTTGAGGAGGCGTTGCGGTCGTATTCGAAGGTGCTGGAATTCAATCCGGAGAACGCGTCGGCTTGGACGGCGCAGGTGCGGATGTTGATCGAGCTGGAGGAGTTTCGGGAGGCGAAATTGTGGGCGGAGAAGGCGTTGGAGAAATTTCCGGTCGAGCCGGATTTGCTGGCGGCGAAGGCGGTCGCGCTGGCGCGGATGGCGGATTTGGATGGGGCGATCGCGTTTTCGGACGCGTCGGTCGAGGAGCGGGGAAATTCGCCGTATGTTTGGCTGGCGCGGGGTGATGTTTTATTGGCGCGGGGGGAGAAGCGGGCGGAGTATTGTTTTGAGAAGGCGGTTTCGCTGGAGCCGGGGAATTGGCTGGTGCCGTGGCTGGCGGCGCGGGTGCATACTTTTTACGGACAGTTTTCGCTGGCGTTGAAATATGCAAATCGGGCGCTCGCGCTGGCGGCGGACCGGGCGGCGGTTTGGGTGGAGGTCGCATGTTGTCAGAGCGCGCTGGGGCTTTCGGCGTTGGCGGTGGATTCGTTCGAGCGGGCGCGGGAGCTGGATCCGTTGTGCGGCGAATTGGAGGCGGAAATTCAATGCGCTTTGGAATTGGGGTTTGTAACCAGATTTTGGCGACGCTGCCGCCGTTGTTTTTCATGAGCGCGAAACTGGAGAGTTTGTTGGAGAAGGTGGCCGAGTTGCAGGCGTCGGATTTGCATTTGATCGTTGGGGTGCCGCCGGCGTTTCGGGTGAACGGGGAAATTATTCTGGCCGACGATGGCGTGTTGACGGCGAGCGAGGCGACGCATTTTGCGGACATTTTGCTGAGCGCGAAACAGCAGGAGATTTTCGAGCGGGAATGGGAGATTTGCATTTCGCTGATGCATGCGGCGGCGGGGAGGATGCGGGTGACGCTTTACCGGAGGAACGGGGCGCCGGAGTTCAGCATCCGGTTTTGCGGGGAGGAGATTTTGAGCCGGGAAGAGCTGGGGCTGCCGGCGGCGATCGATGAATTGGCGCGGAAGCCGACGGGGCTGGTTTTGATTACGGGACCGACCGGTTCGGGGAAAACGACGACGTTGAATTACATGGTGGATCTGATCAACCGGGAGCGGCGGTGCAAGATCGTGACGATCGAGGATCCGATCGAGCATTCGCACCGGAACAAGCGGGCGCTGGTGGTGCAGCAGGAGGTTTCGACGGATACGCATTCGTTTGGGCGGGCGCTGATGCACGCGTTGCGACAGGATCCGGATGTGATCGTGGTGGGGGAGATGCGGGATCACGCGGCGATTTCGACGGCGTTGACGGCGGCGGAAACGGGGCATCTGGTGTTGGCGACGTTGCATTCGCCGACGGCGGCGCACGCGGTGGAGCGGATCGTCGGGGTGTATGAGGGGAACGCGCAGCGGCAGGTGATCATGCAGTTGGCGAGCACGTTGCATGGGATCGTGGCGCAGGATTTGTTGCCTTCGGCGGACCGGTCGCGGCGGGTTTTGGGTTTTGAATTATTGATCGCGAACGCGGCGGTGCGAAACACGATTCGCGAGGGGAAGCTGCACCAGTTGGAGAACTGTATTCAGATGGGATCGCGGGAGGGGATGGTGCTGATGGACGATTGTCTTTACGATCTGTATACGCGTTGCGAGATCACTTATGATACGGGGATGAGCCGGCAGAGAAGTGCGGACGGTTTTTCGCAGCGGGTGAAGGCGGGCGGGCGGGGGGACCGCCTGAAGGCGGAACTACGAACTTTTGGCACAGGTTAGGTTGTTTGGGAGGTGGTGAGGGTTTGGTAGGCGGTGGTGAGGGATTGGAGGGTGGGGTTTTGGGCGGAGTTGGCGCGCCAGAGGGGGCGGGAGGCGGGGGAGAGGATTTCGGAGACGGGGACGAGGCCGCGGGTGGAGTTGGTGGTGAAAACGGCGTCGGCTTCGGTGAGGTCGCAGAGGCCGAGGGCGGTTTCGCGGGCGGGGATGGCGAGGGTTTCGGCGAGGCGGAGGACGGCGGCGCGGGTGATGCCGGGGAGGATGTTGGCGGAGAGGTCGGGAGTTTTTAAACCGTCGGAGTCGATGAGGAAGAGGTTGCTGACGATGCCTTCGGCGAGGCGTCCGTCGCGGGTGAGCATGAGGCCTTCGTCGCCGGGAGCGGGGGAGCGTTGTTGGAGTTCCCTGTGGGCGGCGAGGCTGTTGGCGTAGTGGGCGGATTTGGGGCGGGGGAAGGTTTCGGGTTCGGTGCGGGTTGTATTGAGAATATGGAGGCGTTGGCCGGAGGGCGGTAGCGGGGGCGGGAGGGGGCGGATGTGGAGGATTTCGATGGGGTCTGTGTAGGGGGCAACGGGGAGGCCGGGAGCGGCTTCGCCGGCGGTGAGGGTGAAGCGGAAAACGGCATCGGGGAGGTTGTTGGCGTGGAGGAGTTGGCGGATGGTTTCGCGAAATTTGGGGAAGGGGGGAAGCTCGGCGAGGAGGGAATCGGGGGGCGGGGAGATGTGGAAGGCTTCGCAGCCGGCGCGCATGCGTTGAAGGTGTTCGGCGAGGAGGATTGGGTGGCCGTTGAGGGTGCGGAAGGTTTCGAAGAGGCCGAGTCCGAAGAGGAGGCCGTGGTCGGAGGCGGAGACGCGGGCTTCGGCGGCGGGGAGGATTTGGTTTTGGAAGTAGATTTTCATTT
>CAZJCL010000281.1:2900-4104 GCA_964544025.1 uncultured Opitutales bacterium
ACGAGGGTGCGGATGGCGATGTTGAGTTCCATTTCGCCGTGGAAGCCGATCCAGCCGATGGAGCCGGTGTAGGGGCCGCGGCGGGTGGGTTCGAGTTCTTCGATGATTTCCATGGTGCGGACTTTGGGAGCGCCGGTGATGGTGCCGCCGGGGAAGGTGGCGGCGATGATGTCGAAGAGATCTTTCCCGGGGGCGGGGCGGCCTTCGATGTGGGAGACGATGTGCATGACGTGGGAGTAGTTTTCGACGGTCATGAATTCGGAGACGCGGACGGTGCCGAAGGCGGAGACGCGGCCGAGGTCGTTGCGGATGAGGTCGACGAGCATGAGGTGTTCGGCGCGTTCTTTGGCGTTGGCGGTGAGTTCGCGGTGGAGTTGGTGGTCTTCGGAATCGGTGGCGCCGCGGGGGCGGGTGCCGGCGATGGGGCGGGCCTCGATTTTGCGGTCGCGGAGGCGGACGAGGAGTTCGGGGGAGCCGGAGACGAGGGCGAAGCTGGGGAAGCGGAGGAGCGCCATGTAGGGGGAGGGGTTGATGCGGCGGAGTTCTTCGTAGATTTCCTCGGGGGCGGCGCGAAGGGGGCGGGTTTCGCGGATGGAGAGGTTGACTTGGTAGGTGTCGCCGGAGCGGATGTAGTTTTGGATTTGGCGGACGCGGCTTTCGAATTCGGGTTGGGAAAGAGTGAAGGGGGAATTTTGGATTTTGGATTGTGGATTTTGGATTGTCCGGTGGTTCTGTGCGCATGGCTCTATCCCTCCTTGCGCGAAGCGCCGGACTTACACCCAAAATCCGAAATCCCCGATCCAAAATTCTTCTTCCCCAGATCCACCCGAACCGACGCGCTGTTCACCACCGAGCGTGACGTGAGGACCACCAGGATTCCGCCGCTTTGCTCCACCATCCGCTGAAGACGAAACCAAACCGTCGGCGGCTGCCGCCGGAGCTCCTTCACCTGATTGCCCCGCAAATCGAGCAAGACTAAGGAAATATTCCCGTCGCGAACCAGCAAATCCGTGGCCTGCAGTGCCTTGCCCGCCTCCCGGCAACGCACCCACAGCAGGTAAGGCAGCAAAGCTTCCTCCTCCGATTGAGGATCGAATCCATCGCTGCCATCGACCAGGCCGAGATATTGATGGGTTCGCCGGGCCGTTTTCAGAAGCGAACGGACGACCAGCTGTCCCCCGCAACTCGGTGTCGAAGCGATCAC
>CAZJCL010000282.1:0-4096 GCA_964544025.1 uncultured Opitutales bacterium
GGCGATAGGAGTCGGGAGGGTTCGGGCGGGGTGGATTTTGGATTGGGGAGGTGGTGTTTCGGAATTGCCATTGGGCGGGGGGGCGTTGAAATCGGGGAAGAGATTTTTTCGATTCCGGGTGTTCGGGGTCATCGTGTCATGCTTAGCTTTCCGTATTCATGTTTGTCCTGATCGCGCGGCGTCTGTTGGAGGTCGTCCCGGTGTTGTTCATCATTGCGACGATCAGTTTTTTTCTGATCCGCCTGGCGCCGGGCGGGCCGTTCAATGACGAGCGGAATGTTTCGCCGGAGGTGATGGCGAATTTGAACGCGCATTACGGTTTGGACCGGCCGTTGCATGAGCAGTATTTTTCGTATCTGGGGAATTTGGCGCGGGGGGATTTGGGGCCGTCGTATCATTATCAGAACCGGACGGTGAACGAATTGATCGCGGACGCGCTTCCGGTTTCGGTGGAGTTGGGGCTTTACGCGTTGGCGATCGCGCTGGTTTTCGGTTTGGGGGCGGGAATCGTGGCGGCTTTGCGGCCGAATTCGCGGTTGGATTACGGGCCGATGTCGTTGGCGATGATCGGGATTTGTTTTCCGACGTTTGTGCTGGGGCCGATTTTGGCGCTGGTTTTCGGGTTGTGGTTGGGGTGGTTTAACGCGACGGGTTGGAGCGAGCCGGGAGACCGGGTGTTGCCGGCGATTACGTTGGGCTTTTTTTACATGGCCTATGTCGCGAGGTTGACGCGGGGGAGCATGATCGAGGTGCTTTCGCAGGATTTTGTCCGGACGGCGCGGGCGAAGGGGTTGGCAGAGAAGGTGGTGGTGATCAAGCACGCGCTGCGGGTGGGGATTTTGCCGGTGGTTTCGTTTTTGGGGCCGGCGGTGGCGGGGTTGGTGAGCGGATCGTTCGTGGTGGAAACGGTTTTTGGGATTCCGGGGCTGGGGAGGTTTTTTGTGCAGTCGGCTTTTAACCGGGATTCCACGCTTTTGGTGGGCGTGGTTTTGTTTTATGCGACGCTGATCATTCTGCTGAATCTGCTGGTGGATGTGCTGCAAATTTTTCTGAATCCGAAGACGCGTCATGGCGGATAAAACTTTGATTGAAACTTCTCCGGATTCGCCGCCGAGCGCGCGGGGTGGCGCGGGCGCGGGTCGTTCGCCGTGGCGGGAGGCGGTGGAGCGGTTGCGGCGGAACAAGATGGCGGTGGCGGCGGCGTTGATTCTGGTTTTTCTGGGGATTCTTTGCGCGTTGGCACCGTGGATCGCGCCGTATGAGTATTTCCGGACAAACCTGGATTTGGGGGCGAGCGCGCCGAGCGGGGAGCATTGGCTGGGGACGGATCAGCTGGGGCGGGATTTGTTGACGCGGATTCTTTATGGGGGGCGGATTTCGTTCATGGTCGGGCTTTGCGCGACGGCGGTTTCGTTGACCATTGGCGTTTTTTACGGAGCGATTTCCGGGTATCGGGGCGGGCGGACGGATTCGTTTATGATGCGGGCGGTGGATATTCTGTATTCGCTGCCGTTTACGGTGTTCGTGATTTTGTTGACGGTGTTTTTCGGCCGGAGCGTGATTCTGCTTTTTCTGGCGATCGGGGCGGTGGAATGGCTGACGATGGCGAGGATTGTGCGGGGGCAGGTGTTGTCGCTGAAGGGGCTGACGTTTATCGAGGCGGCGAACGTGCTGGGGTTGCCCCGGGGGCGGATTTTGCGAAAGCATTTGATTCCCAACGCGATCGGGCCGATCATTGTTTACACGACCTTAACGATTCCGAGCGTGATGTTGCTGGAGGCGTTTTTGAGTTTTCTGGGATTGGGAGTGCAGCCGCCGATGAGTTCGTGGGGGATTTTGATCAAGGAAGGGGCGGAGAGCATGGAGCAGTATCCGTGGTTGCTGATTTTTCCGAGTCTGGTTTTCGCGCTGACGCTGTTTTGCCTGAATTTTCTGGGGGATGGGTTGCGGGATGCGCTGGATCCGCGGGATGGGAGACGGTGAGGGGGATTTTAGATTTTAGATTTTAGATTTTTCAATTTTTGATTTGGGTTGGGGATTTGGGATTGTGGGGTTGTCGTGGGAGGGGGGAGGCTGTTATCCTTAGTGAGCGTTCACACGAATGAAGGAGACTTAGCCGATGACTTACGAAGAATTTTCCCGCAGCGTTTCGGAAGATCAAGCGCCGCATGATGAGCTGCCGCTTGCGCTTCAGGCGTTGTGGTGGGACGCGGCGGGGGATTGGGAGAAGGCGCACGATCTTTGTCAGAGCGAGCAGGGGCGTCCAGCGGCGTGGGTGCATGGATATCTGCACCGGAAGGAAGGGGATTTGAGCAACGCGGGTTATTGGTATGGGCGGGCGGGGAAGGCGCGTCATGAAGGGACGCTGGAGGAGGAGTGGGCGCGGATCGTGGCGTCGCTTTTGCGGGATTTGACTTGAGGTTGGGGCGCGGTTGCGGCGGGGATGCGTTGAAGCGGGGGAGTTGGTGGAGTGGGATGCGGGGTGGTTGGTCGACGGCGGGTTTTGGTTGGGGATGCGGTTTTGGGGGTGGGAATTCGCCTGAAGGGAGGCTTCGTCGTTTGCCGGATGATGGACGCCATCGGCAGCCTGATAGAGCTGAGTTTGATTTTCGGGTAAGCTATTTGAACATCGCCTCCCGCCAGTGGCGCCGAGGTTTAACAAAAAACCAGCGAATCGATGAAAATCTTACGTGTTACCAGTTTTGCCATTTGCGCCGCTTTAGCCGGCGCGTATTTCGCGGGGTGCGCCAGCTCCGATGTCGGTCGTTCGACCGGTGAATACATTGACGATCAAACGATCAATGCCCGGGTGAAGACCGCGCTGCTGCGGGACGAATCGGTGGCGGGATTCGATGTCAGCACGACGACCTTCGACGGGGTGGTTCAGTTGAGCGGGTTTGTGGAAACGGAAGAGCAGCGGCAGCACGCCGAGCAGTTGGCGATGGGAATCGACGGGGTGCTGACGGTGATCAACAATATTTCGGTCAACCCGAGGACGCAGCAGCAATACGGCGCTCCGCGGGATTCGGACCTGGAGCAATCGCAGCTGCAATAGCCGCGATTGCCGCGGAAGCAGATAAGCCAACGTGTGCTCAGAGGCCGGATGTGTTGCGACGAGGGCAACGCATCCGGTTTTTCGTTTAATTTTGGGCGCGGGCGGCTTCGTGGTGGGCGAGGTAGGGGAGGACCAGTTCCTGCCAGAGATCGTAGCCGGCGGGGTTCAGGTGGAGGTTGTCTTTGACGAAAAGCTCTTTTCGCGGCTCGCCGTTTTCGTTGAGCATCGGGCCCCAGATGTCGATGTAATCGATTCCCGGCGCGGTGCTGATGTAGTCGCGGATGAGCCGGTTTCCGTGGCTGAGTTTGTCGGCGATGTTCCAGCGGCTCGGGCTCGGTTTCATGGCGATGAAGGCGATGCGCGTGCCGGGGAGCTCGGCGCGGATTTTTTCAACGAAAGCGATGAAATCGCCCGCGACCTCTTCGGGAGTTTTTCCGGCGCGGATATCGTTTTCGCCCGCGTAGAGAACAACCATCGACGGGCGATACGGGAGGATGATCCGGTCGGCGAATTCGACGGAATCGGCGATTTGCGAGCCGCCGAAACCGCGATTGATGACTTCGTAATCGGCGAAATCCTCGGCGAGAGTTCGCCAGCCGCGAATGCTGGAACTGCCGATGAAAAGGATGGCGCCTTCGGGCGGAGGGTTTTCTTTATCGGCGGTTTCGAAAGCCCGGATGGTCTTTTCCCAGCGGGATTCGGGTGCTTTTTCCTGGGCTTGAATCGCGCTGGCGAAAAGGGTGGCGAGTAAGATGGTCGCGAAAAGCGGGAATGACTTCATGGTCGGAAAGGTAGCGGGAGGGGGCGGGAGTTGAAAGGAAAAAGGGGGTGGGAAGCGGGGGAGAAGCGGAGATGAGATTTGGGAGTCGGCGTTGGCGCTGAACTTTTTCGGGACTTTTTCGGGCGCGGTGCGGGATTCTCCCTTGACTCGTGTACGCTTCCTGATTCTTTTCTTTTTCTTTCCGCGAATGCCAGAGTAGCTCAGCGGTAGAGCAGAGGACTCATAAGCCTTTGGTCGGCGGTTCAAATCCGCCCTCTGGC
>CAZJCL010000283.1:0-2881 GCA_964544025.1 uncultured Opitutales bacterium
AAATGGTGGAGGTGGCGGGAGTTGAACCCGCGTCCCCTACGCCTTCACGCAAAGCTTCTACATGCTTGTCGCCTTTTTTAATCTCGCCAAGGGTCCCGCGAAGACGCGCGCTGAACCCAAGGCAAACATCCAACTGTGAAGTACGGCCCCGGCGTCGGATATCCAACCGGAACTATATCTGCTAGTCGTCGCCCCCTCTGCCTAGCAGAAATCAGCAGGGAGACGCAGCGGCCTTATTTAGGCAGCCAGAGGCATTTCTTCAGTGTTGCCATTTGTGTTTTTGATGGACGATTTACGAGGCCAACCATCATCCTCGGCATGCCACCTTGCACTCCAACATAAGGTCGAATCCAGAACACCCCCATTAAAAGGTAAAAGGCGGAAGTCAAAAGGCAGAAGTCTTAAAAAAATCCGCCGTTTTCCGCCGCTGTTTGGAATAACTTTTGTGGAACGCTCGTGAGCGCTCTCAAAGAACAGGCCAACACAATCGCGCATTTCCCCCAAATTTCAAGAGGGAAGTGTAGATTGCCGATCCAGATCAACTTCCGCCCCAATAACCAATAACTGATAACCAATAACTACTTCCTCATCAGCGCGAACCGCCGCGTCACCTCGAAACCCAGCTTCCCGTAAACCCCTCGCGCCGCCCGCTCGCCGGTCCAGAGCACGTAGGCGGCATGGTGCCCGCGTTTCCGCATCTGCAACAGCGTCCGCGCCAGCAAAACCGAACCGATGCCCTTCCCCTGATGCGAATCCGCCACCCCAAACGGCCCGAAATGCTCCCCGTCGAATTGGCAATAACCGACGATCTTCCCCCGGTCCGTCGCGATCTGCACCCGGTCGAATTCCCCAGCCGAATCCCCGCTCCTTCGCAACAATTCCCGCGCCGCCTCCACCCAATCCCCCGGCATCGTCTCCTCCATGAATTCCAGAAACGCCGCTAGCCTCTCCACCCGGAGCGCCCTGATCGTAATTCCCGCCTCCGCCAATCGCCGCTCCTTTTCCACCAATTCGTCGCTCCACCGGAATTGTCCGATCAACGCGTCCATCCCGATCGCCTCGGCGAACTCCGTATATCCGCGCCGCTCCAGAAACGAAATCGCCGCCCCGTAATTCGCCTTGTCCACGCCCGGAATAAAATAATTCGGCGGATACGGCGCCACCGCGATCTCCGTCCGCCCACGCTCCCGCAACCATTTCTCCGCCTCATCGAAAAGCGCCGTCGCAATTCCTCGCCGCCGCCATTCCGGCGCGACTCCAAACGCCGTGATGAACCCCCGCTTCTCCAGCAACCCGGTTGGATGCCGCAGAAAAAGAGCGAGCGCGAATCCCGCGATCTCCCCTTCCGCCTCCGCCACCAGCAAGCTTTCCGGCGACCGGTTTTCATCCAGCAAAACCCGCCGGATAAACGCGTCCGGCGTCAGCGAGTCCAGCGTCATCGACTCCTCCCAAACGCGGAGCAGCGCGCGGAAATCGGCGTCTCGATAGGGGCGAACAATCGGCTTCATCGTTACGGTTTATTTCGGTTTCTTGCGCAAATCGACCAGATTCACCAGAAATCCCATCGACCGTATCGGACGCCCCAGCGCCCCCGCCACGAAGATCGGTTCCTGATCCGTTTTCGCCGCCCGGAAATAACGGACATGCCAGAGCAGCACAAACTGGCTCAGCAGAAGAAACACGAAAAACACCTCGAACGCGTTCGTGTTCATGGTCGGAGTCGATCCCTCCCCGCGCAAAAACAGCCCCCAAACGATCGGCGAAATCCCGCCCAAAAACGCCGTCACGGCCCCATGCACCGAAATCCGCAACGGCCGGTCCTTCTCCGAAGTCAGCCGCGGCAGATAATTCAAATTCGCCGAAACCCACGACGAAGCCGCCATTCCGAGAATGAAATACACCAGCAACAGCGGCAAAACCCACGTCGCCTCCCGGTGCAGAAAATTCCACCAAGCGATCGCCACGATCGAATACAACACAATCGAGATCCGGAAAAACAGCCGTGGCCCCGTCCGGTCTATGATATTGCGCACAAAAACCGATCCCGCGATCGCCCCAAGATATTGCAACGTCGTAAACAGAATAATCTGCGCCGGCGCCAACCCCACCTCCACCCGCAAATAATACGTGCAAAACGGCGACAACGGCGCGGAGCAAACCACGAACAACACGCTCACCCACAAAAACTGCCGGTAACGGCTCCGCTTGAAACAAATCCGCGGCGCTTCCCGCAACAGCCGCTTCAAATCGATCGGCTCCGGTTTCGCCCCGTCCGGAATCCGCTTCAACGCATACCACGCCAGCAACGCTCCCGCGAGCGCGATGCCGTATTGCCAGATAAACGCGTCGTAAAGCGCCAGCCAGTAAAACAGCAACGAACACGAAACCAGAGTCCCGACACCCGCGATTCCCGCGTAAATCTGCTCGTTCGCGAAATACCGTCCCCGCGCCCCCGAAGGCAAAATCGAATACATCCACGGCAAAAACGCGCAGTTCCCGATCGACCGCAAAAACGCGAAAAAGAAGAGACTCGCGATCAGCGCATGCATGTGCCACGGCCGCGGTTCCACCGGACGCAGCCACGCCAGATACAGCGGAACCAGCAGGCAAAGCGCCCGCATTCCCCACCCGAAAAGCATCATCTTACGGTATCCGAATTTCGGAAGCACCGCCGTCGACAACACCTGAACCGGCGTCATCAAAAACAGAAACGAATAAAGCAGCCCCACCTGAAACGCCGTCCCGCCCAACGTCTCGGCCAGCAAAACCAGCGGCGTCCCCAACGCCACCTGCCACGTCATCGCGTTGAAAAACGCGAACGCCAACCCCATCCGGAACGGACGCAGACTTTCTCGCGGCAACTCGTTTTCAGCGGGCATCG
>CAZJCL010000283.1:2981-4081 GCA_964544025.1 uncultured Opitutales bacterium
GTTCCGATTCGCTTCGCCATCGCCGTTTCCAGTTCGAAAACCTCCGTCCAGTCCTTCTCGAACGCCGGACAAACCGCCCGCACTTCCTCGAACGGCAACTTGTGGATCGGCACATTCCGCACCTCCGCCATCTTCACCAGTTGCCCGACGACATGATGCGATTCCCGGAACGCAACGCCCCGCAACACCAAATAATCCGCCAAATCCGTCGCCAGCAGCAACGGATCCGCCACCGCTTGCGCGCAACGCTCCTCCCGCACTTTCAACCCCGCCAGCGTCTGCCCCAGCACTTCCAGCGAGATCATTGTCGTATCGAAACTGTCGAAAACCGGCGGCTTATCCTCCTGCAAATCCCGATTGTAAGTAAACGGCAACCCCTTCACCAGCATGCAAAGCGTCTGCAAATTCCCGTTCAACCGCGCCGCCTTTCCCCGCAGCAACTCCATCGAATCCGGATTCTTCTTCTGCGGCATCAAACTCGATCCCGTGCAAAACGCGTCCGGCAAATCCACGAAGAAAAACTCCTGGCTGCTCCACAAAATCATATCCTCCGCCACCCGCGAAAAATGCAGACCGCAAAGCGCGCAAGCCGACGCGAATTCAATAAACAAATCCCGGTCGCTCACCGCGTCCATGCTGTTGCGCGTCACCCGCGGATTTCCGTTTTCATCGACGAATCCGAGATACTTCGCCACAAAATCCCGATCGATCGGAATCGTCGTCCCCGCGATCGCCCCCGCCCCGAGCGGACACACATTCGCGTTTTCCCGCACCTGCCGAAACCGCCGCCGGTCGCGATCGAACATTTCCGCGTAAGCCAAAAACTGATGCGCCATCGCCACCGGCTGCGCCCGCTGCAAATGCGTGTAACCGGGAATAAATACATTCCGCGTCTTCTCCGCCAGCGACGTCAGCACGCCGAGAAGCGAAACCAACTGCGCCTCGATATCCGCGCACGCCGATTTGAAAAACAGCCGCATATCGGTCGCCACCTGATCGTTCCGGCTGCGTGCCGTATGCATTTTCCCCGCCGCCTCAACCGACCGTTTCAGCGTCTGCTCGATGTTCATATGAACATCCTCCAGCTTCCGCTCCCACTG
>CAZJCL010000284.1:0-2259 GCA_964544025.1 uncultured Opitutales bacterium
CGGTTTTTGAAGGTGAGTTCGGCGATGCCGGATTTGTCTAGGTCGCCTAGGCCGGCGGTGACCATGCGGTCGTATTGGCGTTTGGTGACTTCGGCGAGGGGGAGGTTTAGCTGGTGCTCGGTGGCGAGATCGAGGGCGATTCCGCTGTCTTTGGCCGCGTGGGCGGCGGAGAAATAGCAGGAGTGTTCGCGGTTTTGCATGTCTTCGCCGTCGGTTTGGAGGACGCGGGAATTGGCGCCGGTTTGGGAGAAGACTTCGCGGAGAAGGGTGAGGTCGAGGCCGAGCGCGTCGCCGAGGGCGAGGCCTTCGGCGAGGGCGGCGGTGTTCATGTTCATGACCATGTTGACCAGCGCTTTGACTTGAGCGGCTTTTCCGGCGGAACCGATGTAGCGCATGTCGGCGCTGAGCTCTTTGAGGATCGGCTCGGCGCGGCGGTAGACGCTTTCGAGTCCGCCGCACATGAGGTAGAGGGTGCCGTCGCGGGCCTGGTCGATGCTGGAGGCCATGGCGGCTTCGAGGGTTTGGGCTCCGGCGGCTCCGGCCGCGCCTTCCACGAGGACGTGGACGGCGGGGGAAACGGTGGCGCAGTTGATGAAGAGTTTGCCTTTGGCGTTGGCGAGGAGGCTGTCTTCGCGGTGGCTGTCGAAGATTTGCTTCATCGCTTCGTCGTCGGTGACGACGGTGAGGATGACGTCGGAGAGCTCGGTGACGCGGCTGAGTTTATCGCAGGCTTCGGCGTCGAGTTCATCGGCGATCCGTTTGGCGGATTCCTGATGGATATCGTAGACGGCGGCGATCTGGTAATGGCGTTTTTTGAGGCGGCGGGCCATGTTGGCTCCCATGCGGCCGACGCCGACGATTCCGATTTTTTCTTTGGGTTTCATGACTGGAACTCCGGGTAGAACGGGTTGTGCTGCTTCTCTTGTTCGACGGTGGTGACGGGGCCGTGGCCGGGGCAGAGGATGGTGTGGTCGGGGAGGGTGAGGATTTTTTTGCGGTTGTTGGCGAGAGCGTCCTGATAGGAAACGAGGCCGCCGCCCATGGAAGCGGAGAAGATGGCGTCGCCGGTGATGGCGACCGGAGTTTCGAGTCCGGCGATGAGGTAGGTGACTCCGCCGCGGGCGTGGCCGGTGGTGAGGAGGGTGCTGACGCTGAGTTCGCCGGCGGTGAATTTTTCGCCTTCTTTGAAGGATTTCGCGCCGTCGAACGCTTCGAGTTCGTGAACGTGGACGGGCGCGCCGGTGGCTTTGACCAGTTTTTCGAGATCGGCGACGTGGTCGACGTGGGTGTGGGTGAGGAGAATGGCGCGGACTTTGAGGTTTTGTTTTTCGATGATGTCGAGAATCGGTTGGCAGTCGCCGCCGGTGTCGAAGACGAGGGCCTCGTTGCTGGCGGGATCCCAGGCGATGTAGGCGTTGACGGTCATGTCGTCGTATTCGGTGTTGAACATCGCGAGGCCGCTGATCGGCTCGGGAAGGCGGGGATACCAGACGCCGCGGCCGAGGGTGACGAGGGCTTCGGGACCGAGTTGGAGGGCTTCGGCGGCTTTGCGGACGATCTCGATGTCGAAGTCGCCGTCTTTGATGCGGGCGAGATCGTTTTGGGCGATCCCGGCTTTTTCGCAGAGTTCGCGGTTGCCGATGCCGAGGCCGCGCTGGGCTTTGGCGATGATGTCGTTGAAGTCGTCCTCCAGAGGAATTTCGGGAAATGGAATTTCTTTCATATTTGGACTCGCTTGGTTTGCGGTTTTATTTTCGTTCGAGGAGTTCGACTTCGTAGCCATCCGGGTCGGTGACGAAGGCCATTTTGCGTTCGCTGCCGGAGAACTTTTCGCGCCAACCGTTGGGCCAGATTTCGATGCCTTGCTTTTCGAGCTTATCGCAATAGGCGATGAGATCGGGAACGCCGAGGGCAGTGTGCATCAGGTCTTCGGGGACGGCGACTTTGTAGTCGGGGGAGTAGGTGAGTTCGAGGAAGTGTTCGTTGCCGGGGAGCTCCATGAAGGCGAGCTGGTTTCCGGCGGGGGATTTATCGTTTCGTTTGGTGCATTCGAAGCCGAGGCGGGAGTAGAACTCGATCGATTTTTCCAGGTTGCTGACGCGGATCCGTGTGTGCAGAAATTTTGTCATAGCCGTTTAAGCGTAAACGGCTTTTGGAGGAAGACAAGGGAGGAGGTGGGAAGGTGGGAAGGCTTTTTTAAACCACGGAAACCACGGAAAACACGGAAGGCTTGGGCTCGGAATTTTAACAAAAGGGAGC
>CAZJCL010000284.1:2359-4077 GCA_964544025.1 uncultured Opitutales bacterium
GGTGGCGGTGGTTTGGCCGGGGGCGTGGGCGGTGATTTTTGCGGTGGCGGGGTCGATGGTGGCGAGGGTGGGGTCGGCGATTTCCCAGGTGACGGCGGCGGGGTGGCGGAGGGGGAAACGGACGAGGTTTTCGGGGGCGATTCCGAAGGCGGGAATTTCGACGGTTTCGCCGGGGGAGAGTTCAATGGTTTCGGGGAGCTCAATCTTTTCGAGGAGGGGGATGACTTGGTAGGTCACTTCGTCGCCGCGGACGGTGACGATGGTGTAGTGGAAGAAACCGCCTTTTGCGGGCGGGAGGTAGAGAGGGCTGCCGGCGCCGGCGGTGGTGAGGTATTGGACGCCGTCGAAGGCGCGGCGGTTGAAGCCGTGGACGTGGCCGTGGAAGGCGTAGACGTTTTTGCCTCGTTCGGCGAATTCGGTGAGGAGGTGTTGGAAGAGTTCGACTTCGGCGGAATCGGTCCAGCCGGTTTTGCCGCCGGGCATGGGATCGATGACGGGGGTGTGGGTCATGAGGAAGAGGTTTTGGGCGGTGGAGTTTTCGAGTTTTTCGCGGAGCCAGGGCCACTGTTCGGGTTCGGAGGCGCGGAGGCCGTCGGGGCGGGCGGTGTTGAGGATGAGGAATTGGGAGTTGGCGTGTTCGAAGGAGAAATAGGTGTCGCCGAAGAATTGGCGGTAGCGGTCGAAGTTGTCGGTGCCGGCGATTTCGTGGTTGGCGATCGCGAAGTGGTAGGGAAACGCGAGGCGGTCGAGGAATTGTTTTCCGAAACGATAGTTGGCGTCGGTGTCGGTTTCGATGAGGTCGCCGGTGAAGAGGACGAATTCGATGTTTTTTTCGCGGTTGATGCGGTCGATGAGGGCGTCGAAGATTTTCGCGCCGCTGGAATCGGGTTTGGCGGCTTCGACTTTGGAATCGCCGAAAACGATGAAGCGGAAATGGTCGTCGCGGGAGGGATCGATTTCGACGGGGCGATTGGCGGGATCCGGGAGGAGCGGCGTATCGGGAATGAGGGTGGGATCGATTTCGGGGGCGTGGACGGCGAGGAGTTCGTCGAAGTAAACGGCGCCGTTGTATTGGGCGTCGGTGCGGGGTTCGACGACGTAGATGGCGCGGAGGGAAATCGGGTAATCGGTGCCGGGCGGGATTTCGGCTTCGAGATAACGCCAGCCGGTCCAATTGATGTTGCGGGTGAAATCGATGGCGCGGGCGACGTTGGCGGCGTCGGCGATTTGGGCGCGGAGCCAAGCTCCGCGGTCGTCGCCGTAGACCCAGAGGCCGAGGCGGAGCGGGCGGCCGGGGAGCGGCATCGGGGCGGGGGCGGGCCGGAGGTAGGCGGCGCGGGTGCGGGTGGCACCGGTGAAATCGTAGGCGAGTTTCGCGGCTTGGGCGCGGTCGCGGATGAAGGGTTTGTGGTTGACGGAGGTGAGTTCGGCGGCGGCTTGTTCGGGAACGGCGTTGGAAGTCCAGCGGGTGAGATCGTCGAACGCGGCGAGTTGTGCGGGTTCGTCGCCGACGCCGATGGGAGCGGTGACGGAAAGTTGGCCGAATTTCGCGGTGAGGGATCCGGCGGCGGCTTTTGCTCCGGAGTGGAAGAATCCGTCGCGGAATGTTCCCGCGTTTCCGCGGATTTCCCATTGCAGGTCGTCGGGGGAGAGCGGGGCACGGTAGCCGCGGGAATCGACGGCGCGGACGGAGATTTGGGTGGATTGGTTGGCGCTGA
>CAZJCL010000285.1:0-4059 GCA_964544025.1 uncultured Opitutales bacterium
GCTTTCCGGTATCATCCGGCGGTGGTGGCCCAGGCGGCGGCGACCTTGGCGGAAATGTTTGAAGGCGATTTCCATCTCGCGATCGGAAGCGGGCAGGCGCTGAACGAACACATCACCGGCGAGCCGTGGCCGATCAAGGAGGAGCGAAACGCGCGTTTGCGGGAAGCGGCGGATGTCATTCGCGCGCTCTGGGCGGGCGAAACGGTGACGCATCACGGGCGGGTAACGGTCGAGGAGGCGAAACTTTATACGCGGCCGAAACAGATCCCGCTCCTTTTCGGGGCCGCTCTTACGGAGAAAACCGGGGAATGGCTCGGTTCGTGGGCGGACGGTTTGTTGACGACTTCGCGGAAACCGGAGGAGGCGAAGAAGATGATCGACGCGTTTCGCCGGGGCGGCGGCGAGGGAAAACCGTTGATGCTGAAAGCCGGTATTTGTTGGGCGCAAACGGACAAGCAGGCGGAGGAGGAAGCGTTCAAGCAATGGAAGACAAACGCGTTTCCCAGTCCGGTGCTGGCAGACTTGCGAACTCCCGCTCATCTGGACGCCGCGGCCGGTCACGTCCGGCCGGGCGACATGCATCAAAGCCTTCGGATTTCCTCCAGCGCGCAGCAACATATCGACTGGATCGCGGCGGATATCGAACTCGGGTTTGAGGAAATTCATCTGCATAATGTCGGCGTGAATCAGGAAGCGTTTATCGATTTCTTCGGTGAACGTGTGCTGCCGGAAATCATTAAAGTAACAACTGGTCGAAAAGCGCCAAAGTAACGGGAATCATTATGAGCGATATCTGGTTTAAGACCGCGATCATCTACTGCGTCGATGTCGATACTTATATGGATGGTAACGGCGATGGCATGGGCGACTTTATCGGGCTTACCAGACGGCTCGATTACATAGCGGGACTTGGCGTGAATTGTATTTGGTTGTTGCCCTTTTATCCTACGCCTGATCGCGATAATGGATACGACATCAGCGATTATTATGGCGTCGATTCGCGAATCGGGACGTTAGGCGATTTTGTCGGTTTTCTTCGGGAAGCCAACGACCGGGGAATCAAGGTGATTATCGACTTGGTAATCAATCACACGTCGGACCAGCATCCCTGGTTTCAGGCGGCGCGGGAAGACAAGGATTCGCCTTATCGGGATTTTTATGTTTGGCGAGAGGATCCGCCGGGCGACACTTCGGACAAGGTGATTTTTCCCGGTCATGAGGATAGCATTTGGAGTTATGACAAGAAAGCCGGTGCATGGTTTATGCACCGGTTTTATCATCATCAACCGGATCTTAATATCGCTAATCCAGCGGTGCGCGAGGAGATCCGCAAGATTATGGGATTTTGGCTGCAATTGGGAGTTGCCGGATTCCGGGTCGATGCGGCTCCTTATGTGGTGGAATCTCCGGGAGCGAATTACGAACCGCAACGGGACAATTTCCAATACATTGAAAAGTTTCGGCGGTTTCTTAACTGGCGGAATGGGCGAGCGGTTTTGCTGGGTGAAGTGAATGTCGAGGCGACCGAGCTTGCGGAGTTTCTTCATGAAGGACGGCGGATGCACATGGCGTTCAATTTCCTCGTGAACAAGAACCTTATGCTGGCGATGGCGGAGGAAAGCGCGGAGCCGATGCATCGCGTTTGGAAAACGCTTCCGTCGATTCCGCCGGGAACGCAATGGGCGCAGTTTGCCCGAAATCTGGACGAAGTGAACCTGACGCATCTGCTGGAGAGCGAGAAGGAGAAGGTTTTCGAGGCGTTCGCGCCGAAGGAGGATATGCGGATTTTCGGACGCGGAATCCGCCGCCGTCTGCCGCCGATGCTCAAGGGCGACCGGAAGCGGCTGGAGCTTATTTATAGCGCGGTTTTGACGATGCCGGGGTCGCCGGTTCTCGTCTATGGCGAGGAAATCGGGATGGGCGAGGATCTTTCGTTGCCCGGTCGAAACAGCGTTCGCACGCCGATGCAGTGGTCCGACGAGCCAAACGCCGATTTCTCGACCGCGCCGAAGGAGAAGCTTTACCGTCCGGTGATCAGCTCCGGGCCATTTTCCTATAAAAAGGTGAACGTGCTGAGCCAGCAGCACGACGAAAGTTCGTTTCTCAACTGGATGACGCGCGCGATCCGGATTCGGAAGGAGTGTCCGGAGTTTGGCCGCGGCGAGTGGGAAGTTTTGACGACGAATCGCGCGGACGCCATTTTTTGCCACATTTGCGAAACCGAGGAGGACGCGGTGTTGGCCCTTCATAATTTCGCGAAACAGGCGATCGAAGTGGAGTTCGATATCGGCAAACGCGAGGCGGATCACCTGATCAATCTTTTCCGAGGCACCCGCCTGAGGCCCGAGAAGAACGGGAGTTACAAGCTCACCGTCGACGGCTACGGTTACCACTGGTTCCGGCTGTTGCGCAAAAACCAGACCGACGCGCCGGAAGCTTGAGGCGAGGAAAACGCGCTGAAATCAAGGGGAGCGGCGGCGTTTGGCGGTTTCGCCATTCCGAGGAGGATGGCGCAAAAATACCAGCTTCCGTCGCAAAATTACAAGCCTCGTCGGGATCGCTTCGGGTAGACTGTATCCGTTAGCCGTGTATCCGGAATCGCACCGGTGACTCTTCGGATGCGAGTTTCTCCTTTATCTCATCTCCGATTTTGCCAGTCTGAATCGCAGGTCCTCGCAGATCCGGTCTCCAAAACTCCTCCATCGATGATCTCCCCTGAATTACAGAAGAGCCGCAAGCCCATCCTTGAGCTGATGGATGTCAGCCTGAGCTTTGGCGGGATCAAGGCGCTTCAGGGAGTGAGCATTTCGGTGGCTCCAGAGAAAATCCACTCGATCATCGGGCCCAACGGCGCGGGGAAATCGACGCTTCTCAACTGCATTTCCGGAGCCTACAAACCTCAGGGCGGAGGGATCCGTTTTCGCGAGCGCGATCTGATTTCCCGTCCGCCCCACGCTCGCCCGGCCCTCGGAATCGCCCGCACTTTCCAGAACATTGCCCTGTTTCAGGAAGAAAGCGTCGTCGACAACGTCATGGCGGGCGGACACCACCGGCTCGCGGCGGGAATTTTTCGCTGTTCCCTTTTCTGGACGCGCTGGGGTTGCCGCCACGAGGAACAGCGGATGAGGGACGAAGCCGAAAGAGCGCTGACGCTCCTGGGGATCGCGGATTTGAAGAACGATTTTGTCAGGGATCTTCCTTACGGGGCGCAAAAACGGGTCGAGCTCGCCCGGGCAATGCTTTCCGAACCGGCTCTTCTTCTTCTCGACGAGCCGATGGCCGGGATGAACGACGGCGAGAAAAAGGAGCTGATGGAGGTCGTGCAGCGCCTCAACCGCGACCAGAAAATCACGGTGGTAATGATCGAGCACGATGTCGGCATCGTCCGCAAAATGTCCCATTGCGTGAGCGTTTTGGATTTCGGGAAAAAAATCGCGGAAGGCGCACCGGACGAGGTGCTGCAGGATCCCGCGGTGCGAAAAGCTTATTTGGGCGAGGAGGAGAAACCGTGATTTTAGATTTTAGATTTTGGATTTTAGATTGGGGAAATCTTCCCGCGTGGCGGGTTGTTCGAGGAGGAGCGCCGTTTGAAAATCCAAATTCCCACATCCAGATCTAAAATTTAAAATCTAAAATCATGGATTACTTTCTTGGACTTCTCATAAACGGTATCGTGGTCGGGTCGATTTATTCGATGATCGCGCTCGGCTTTGTCCTGATTTACAAGGCGACGGAGGTGGTGAACTTCGCGCAGGGCGAATTGCTGATGATCGGCGCTTACATTTGCCTCGAAACGATCGTTACAACCGGGATGCCGTTTCTCGCCGCCTTTCTTACCACGCTCGTTTTCATGACGGTGATCGCGCTGGCGATCGAGAAACTGGTTTTGCGGCGGATGATGGGCGCGCCGGTCATGAGCGTGGTCATGGCGACGATTGGGATCGGGATCGTTCTGCGCTCGGCCGTTCTGCTGGTTTGGGGGGCGACCAACCGGCCGTTTCCCTCCGTTTTTCCGAGTGAAGGACTCGATCTAGGCGTCGTGACGGTGAGCCAGGTTTA
>CAZJCL010000286.1:0-4047 GCA_964544025.1 uncultured Opitutales bacterium
CGCCTCGCTCCCAACTGGGTTCCCCGCTCCTTCCTCCAGCCCGGCCTCCGCATCAAACTCCACCCCGACGACACCTACGCCTACGGCCTCAACCGCGGCGGCATCGACGAACGCTGGTTCGGCTCCACCACCGAAACCGCCAACGAGGGCCGCGATTCCGACGAAGGCCTCTCCTACGTCGTCGTCGGAAGACAACGCTTCACCCTCCGCGACGCCATCGCCGAATCCGGCGCCCAAATCATCGGCAAAACCCTCTGGGACAAATACGGCAAATGGCCCGTGTATTCGAAATTCTTCGACAACATGGGACCGATTCCCCACCACATGCACCAGAACGCCGAACAGGCCGCGCTCGTCGGCCAGGAGGGAAAACCGGAATCCTACTACTTCCCGCCCCAGCACAACAACGTCGGCAACAATTTCCCCTACACCTTCATGGGACTCGAACCGGGAACCACCCGCGATCAGGTCCGCCAATGCATCGCCAACTGGAACAAAGGCGAAAACGGCATCCTCGATCTCTCCAAAGCCTACCGCCTCAAAATCGGCACCGGCTGGCTGATCGATCCCTGCATCCTCCACGCCCCCGGCTCCCTCTGCACCTACGAACCGCAATGGGGCTCCGACGTTTTCGGCATGTATCAAAATCTCGTCGAAGGCCGCGAAGTTCCCTGGTCGCTCCTCGTCAAAGACATGCCGAAGGACAAGCACAACGACATCGATTTCATCGTCGATCAGCTCGACTGGGACAAAAACGTCGATCCGAATTTCAAGGACAACCACTACCTCGAACCGGTCACCGCCGCCCAGGGCGAAGGCTTCCACGACAAATGGATCGTCTACGGCAAAATCGACGGCTTCCAATATTTCACCGCGAAAGAACTCACCGTCGAACCCGGCGCCACCTGCACCATCAAAGACAACGGCGCCTACTCCCTGATCGTCGTCCAGGGCGAAGGCTACGCCAACAAACTCCGCCTCAACTGCCCAAAACTTCTCCGCTTCAACGAGCTCTCCCAGGACGAATTCTTCTGCACCGAATCCGCCGCCCAATCCGGCGTCGTATTCAAAAACACCTCCGAAACCGAACCCCTCGTCGCCCTCCGCTACTTCGGCCCCGAGGTCAACCCCGACGCCCCCACACTTAAATCCAAAATCTAAAATCTAAAATCTAAAATTCTTATGAACCTACACAACGCCATGTGGCCCGGTCTCGTCGGAAAAGAACCCGGCACCGATCATCCGCCCATCTCTCTCGACCGCATGCTCGAACTCACCGTCGCCGCCGAAGTCAACGGCCGCAAATTCGACGGCGTCGATCTCTTCCTCTTCCACCCCCACACCGATCCCGACATCTCCGAGGACGACCTCAAAGCGATGGCCGACAAAATCGCCAACCTCGGCCTCAAAGTCGGCTCGTTCGTCGCCCCCATCTGGCCCGGCACCGTCGGCGCTTCCGCCATGGGCTCCGCCGAAGACCGCAAGAAATTCCTCCTCGCGATCGAAAAATCCTGCCGCATCGCCAAACTCCTCAACGAGCACGGCGTCCGCCAATACGGAGTCATCCGCATCGACTCCGCCACCGGCCCCGCCGACTGGATTTCCGACCCCGAAGGCAACACCCGCAAAATCGCCGACACCTTCCGCGAAGCCGGTAAAATCGCCGCCGACCACGGCGAACGCCTCGCCGCCGAAGGCGAAATCTGCTGGGCCGGCATGCACTCCTGGAAAGCGATGCTCAACACCCTCGAAGCCACCGGCATGCCCGAAACCGTCGGTTTCCAGGCCGACCTCGCCCACACCTATCTCTACCTCATGGGCTACAACGCCCCCGAAGCCGCTCTCTTAAAGGAAGGCTATTCCGAAGAAGAATTCTGGGCCGCCTACAAAACCATGACCGACGCCCTCCGCCCCTGGACCTTCGATTTCCACGTCGCCCAAAACGACGGCACCGTCCACGGCACCGGCTCCCACGACAAAACCGGCCGCCACTGCCCCGCCGACGATCCCAACGGAAAACTCGACATCGTCGCCTGCTCGAAAGTCTGGCTCCAGGACGCCGAAAAACGCGGCATCCAGCACATCTGCTGGGACGGCTGCATGTTCCCGAACGCCACCCTGGAAACCCCCTCCACCTGGAACACCATCCTCAAAACCATGATCGCCGTCGACGAAGCCCTCTAAGATTATTCGGCATCCGTCGTATCCGTCCGATCGGTCAGATCCGTCGTATCCGTCCCATCTTCTCCGTGCCTCAAGCCCGCCAGCCCACATCCAGCTCCTCCGCCACCTGCGCCATCCGCTTGTCGCCGGTCCAGAGCTTCACGCCGCCCAGCCGGGCCGCGGCGAGCAGCAAAACGTCGTTCCACTGCAAGCCGCGTCCCCACAACCGGCGGCGCTCGATCATCGTCCAGGCTTCCGCCGGCTCCGCCTCCGGAACCCGCGGAAGCTCCAGCAAAAACTCCAGCATCATCTCGCGCCGCGCCAGGTTTCCCACCAGCAGCTCGCCGATCACGCACGAATGGATGCTCACCCGATCGTCCCTCAGCAGTTCGCCCAGCTCGGGCAACGATCCGCGCAGGAAATGCACCCAAACGTTCGTATCGACCAGCACCCGGCCGGAGTTCACTCCGGATCCTCCGCGACTCGCAGATCCCCGCCTTCTCCCAGCGGCTCTCTCCCCGCTCTCGGACCTCTCGGCGTCACTTCCAATTCCGGCATCGTCCCGCCCATCGCCGCCAGCCTCCTGCCGGCTTCCCTGTGCACATATTCCTGCAAAACGAAGTTCACCAGCCTGGATTTTTCCTCAATCCCGGACCACTTCACCGCCTTTTCCAGCAGGGTATCGTCAATCGTCACCGTCGTTCTCATGCATCAAAAATTGCATCAAATGATGCCCATTTCAACCCTTTTCTAATCTTTTTATGACTACAGCCAAAAAACCTCTCAACATCGGTCTCATCGGTTACGGCTTCATGGGCCGCACCCACTCCAACGCCTACTCCCAGATCGGCCACTTCTTCGACACCGAATATCAGCCGGTTCGCAAAGCGGTCTGCGGTCGCGACGAGGCCAACGTCAAGGCCTTCGCCGAAAAGTGGGACTACGAATCCTGGGAAACCGACTGGCGAAAACTGGTTGCCCGCGACGACATCGACGCCGTCGATATCTGCACCCCCAATAATTTCCACGCCGAAATCGCCCTCGCCTGCATCGAGCACGGCAAAATGATTCTCTGCGAAAAACCGCTCGCCCTCGACGGCGAACAAGGCGAAGCGATGGTCGCCGCCGTCGAAAAAGCCGGCCTCCCGAACCTCGTCTGGTACAACTACCGCTTCCTCCCCGCCGTCACTTTGGCGAAAAACATCGTCGACGCCGGCGAACTCGGACGCGTTTTCCACTACCGCGCCAATTTCCTCCAGGACTGGACGATCTCCGAGGATCTTCCCCAGGGCGGCACCGCGCTCTGGCGTCTCGACGCCGCCGCGGCCGGCTCCGGCGTCACCGGCGATCTCCTCGCCCACTGCATCGACACCGCCCGCTGGATCAACGGCGACATCGTTTCCGTCTCCGCGATGACCGAAACCTTCGTCAAAGAGCGCGTCCACACCGCCACCGGCAAAAAAGAGCCGGTCAAAATCGACGACGCCTGCGCCTTCCTCGCCCGCTTCGAAAACGGCTCGCTCGCCATCTTCGAATCCACCCGCTACGCCCGCGGCCACAAAGCCCTCTACACCTTCGAAATCAACGGCGAGAAAAAATCGCTCGCCTGGGATCTCCACGACCTCAACCGCCTCTCCTATTTCGACCACGGCGTCCCCGGCGACCGCCGCGGCTGGAGCAGCATCCACACCACCGACGGCGACCATCCCTACGCCGGCAACTGGTGGGTTCCCGGCCTCTCCCTCGGCTACGAACACTCCTTCACCCACGGGCTTTATCAATTCCTGAAATCGCTCGAAAACCCGGACGCCCCCAAAGCGTATCCGGATTTCCGCCACGCCCTCGGCACCCAATACGTCTGCGACGCCATCCTCGAATCCGGCA
>CAZJCL010000287.1:0-4044 GCA_964544025.1 uncultured Opitutales bacterium
TGGGAAAGGATTTTGGCTTGTTCGACGCGGCGTTCGGCGTCGATGTCGGCTTCGCGGGCAAGGCGTTTTTGTTCGGCCTGTTGTTTCGCGATTTCGGCTTCCTGGCGGGCGCGTTCGATTTCCACCTCCTGGACCTGCTGGAGGCGGGCGTATTCCATGTTGCGGGCGATCTCGAAATGTTTGCGCTCGGATTCGAGGTTTTTCTGTTCGATCGCGACGCGGGTTTCCTGCTCGATGTCGTTTCGTTGTTTGCGTTTCGCTTCGACGGTTTCGGTGAGTTTGGTGAGACCTTGGGCGTCGAAGGCGTTGTCGGCTTTGAAGAATTCGCGGCTGGTTTGGTCGAGGGAGGTGAGGGAAACGGTTTCGAGTTCGAGACCGTTTTTGCGGAGATCCTCCATGACGGCGTTTTGAACGGACTGGACGAAATCGGCGCGTTTTTCGTGGAGTTGCTCCATGGTCATTTCGGCGGCGACGGAGCGGAGGGCGTCGACGAATTTGCCTTCGATCAATTCCTTGAGGTTGTCGGGATCGAGGGTGCGGGAGCCGAGGGTTTGGGCGGCGTAGGCGATGGAATCGGCGGAGGGGGCGACGCGGACGTAGAATTCGGCTTCGACGTCGACGCGCATGCGGTCCTGGGTGATGAGGCCGCCTTCGTTGGCGCGGACGACGGCGAGGCGGAGGGTTTTCATGTTGACCGGAATGACCTCGTGGAGGACCGGGAAAACGAGGGCGCCGCCGTCCATGATGACTTTTTGTCCGCCGAATCCGGTGCGGACGTAGGAGCGTTCCTTGGAGGAGCGGATGTAGAGTTTCGCGAGAATCACGCCGATGGTGACCAGCGCGAAAATGACGATGGCGACGATGACGAGGGCGTTGAGGATAGGGTTCAGGTTCATGACGATGTATCGATCAGGTTAGGATTAGGATTGTGAATCGCGTGAAAAAAGGCGCCTTGGCGGGAGACGATGAGGACGGAGGTTCCGCGGGGGAAGGACTCGGTTTCGTTGTCGGGTTTGACCATGATGTAGTGGTCGCGGCCGTGCTCGTCCTGGAGGCGGGCTTGGGCGGCGCGGGTTTGGGTGGCGGTGCCGGTGGTGATAACGGCGATGCGGCCGATGAAGGTGGTTTCGCTGACGGCGTAGGTTTCGTCTTTGGGGATGATCCGTTTGAGGACTGCGTGGCTGCCGCGGAGGATCGGGAGGGTGACCAGGAAAACGGGGATGGCGGCGATGTAGGAGGGGAGCGGGGTGCCGATGGTTTCGTTGACGAGGCTTTGGAGAATGAGGCCGAGGAGTCCGAAGACGGTGAGGAAGACGATGAGGGTGACGAGGATTGGGACTTGGCCGACGCGGAGCCAGGCGAGGAATTTGGTCATGCCGCTGGCACTGGTCAGCTCGGGGGCGTCGAGTCCGTCAAAGTCGATTTCGGGAACGAGGTTGTTGAATACTTCGGTGATTCCAGCTCCGAGAAACAGGCTCGTGCCCTCCATCAGCGCGATGACGAACATCACCAGGAGCGCGACGGTGAAGGGGAGGTTTTCGGTGGCGAAGAGGAAAGACATTTTGGGGAATTTTAGATTTTGGATTTTGGATTTTAGATTTGGGGGCCGCCTCCGGCGGAGGGGGGAGGCGGCGGTGGCGGGGGGGAGTTGTTTTAGGGTTGTTTGTTTTGGAGGAGTTTGGCTTGGGCGAGGCGTTCGCGGATTTTGTTTTGGCGGTGGAGTTCCTGGAGTTCGGCCATTTTGGCGGCGTCGCGGGAATGGGAGGCGGTTTGGGTACGGTCGATGCCGGTGGCGCGTTCGTGGACGCGGGAGAAGGCGGATTCGGCGCGTTCGGCCTTGTGAAGCGGGTTTTCGGAGCCGGACGCGTTTCCGGAGGCGGTGACGGAGGCGGCGGCCTGGCGGGATTCGCGGTAGCGGCGGAGGTCTTCCTGCATTTCGCGTTTCTTGGCCTGGAGGGCGACGATGGCTTGGTTGAGCTCGTTTTCCTCTTCTTTGGCGCTTTGGAGGTTTTGTTCGAGGACGGGGAGTTGGGCTTCGATGTCGAGTTGTTTGGCGATGGCGACTTCGGCGAGGTCTTCGCGTTTTTCGGCGATGGCGGTTTCGATCTGTTCGGCGCAGGTGTCGTGTTTGGCGCTGAGGCTGGACATCGATTTGACGACGAGATGTTTGTTGGCTTCGACGCGGCCGAGCTCGTCGCGGACGTCCGAGATGACGTGATCGACGTCGCGGATGGCTTGTTCCATGACGGTTTCGGGGGCGGCGCCTTCGATGGCGTCGACGATGGAGTTGGCGGTGCCGGTGATGATGCGGGAGATGCGGGTGGTGAGTTTTTCTTTCATGGTCTTATTCGGTTTCAGTAGTGGGTACGTTTTTGGAAAGGATTTCTGTTAAAGAAAGGAGCTCTTGGATACGCTCCCGGAAAAGGCGGGTGTCGTAGCAGGGGGGGCGGGGAGAGATGCCGATGCGGAGGAGAGCGTCGAGGAGTTGGAAAATCTGGTCGACGAGGCGTCTTTCGAGTTGGTGGAGGTGGGCCGGTTCTTCCTCGGGACGTTCGGGGCGGCGGCTGGTGAGGAGTGTCGAGATGAGGACGGGGAGGGTTTCGACGACGCGGCTGATGAATTCGGAGCGGATTTCGTGGGAAAACTCCATGTCCTGGATCTCCTGAAAAGTCGGGGCGATGAGGTTTCGGAAGTCCATGAGACAATCCCGGTAGTTTTTGAGGTTTTGTTCGCGCTTCCGGTATTCCGTCAGCACGTGTCGCATTTTATCGCTGACAGTAGTAGCTCCGGGGACTTCGAGCGCAAGGAGGAAATCGGCGTCGTCCGCATCGACCCGGCAGCTGATGGTGGTGGTTCTCTGCGTCATAGAAGCGAATGTGGATGCAATTGTTTGCAAACGCAAACATTTTTTTCGCGTATTGGAGAAAAAAACTTCGGGCTCGGCTTTCGCACGGTTGTTGATTTGGATCAATTGGCCCGGTTTAGGCTATTGTCTTGGGCCGTCCGGATTTGGGATCTTGAGCCTGTCATTTGCACGAATCGCGGCGAAGGGGCAGGCAGGATTGGATGCGAACGCGAAGGGGAGGGCCAAAGTTGACTTTCACCATCTGGTTTGAAAGGATCGGCGGCCCGGATAAACTATCCGATACATTATGAAAACTAAAGTAACACTTCTTTCCACGACCTTGTTAACGGTCTTGCTTGCGGCCGGTTGCGGCGGAAACGGCAGCCAGGAAGGCACTCCGACACCGGAAGCTCCGGCCGCCGAGCAGTCTTCGACGAATCAGGCGGCACCGGCCTCCGCGGCGAGCGCGGACGCCAACGCGGAAGCCCGGGAGGTCGTCATCAAGGCGAACGACCAGATGAAGTTCGACATCGAGAACTTCGACGTGAAGCCGGGCGAGACGATCCGGTTGGTCCTCGATAACGTCGGCACGATGCCGAAATTTTCCATGGGCCACAATGTGGTGATCCTGAAGCTTGACGCCGATCCAGCGGCTTTTGTCGAAGCGGCGATGAACGCGGCCGGCAACGACTACATTCCGCAAGGTTCGGAGGATCAGATCGTGGCTCACACGAAAATGCTCGGTGGCGGAGAAAAGGATACGATCACCTTCACCGCGCCTGAACAGACCGGAGCTTATCCCTTTATTTGCTCCTTCCCGGGTCACTTTCAGATCGGGATGAAGGGCACCATGACGGTCAAGTGATCGTCGTTTAACCAAATAAATCGAAACCGGGTATCGTAATGAAGAATGTAAGAAAATCACGTCGTCTCGTGGCGGGCGTCAGCGGCGCGTTCGTCGCGCTGCTTGTCGCGGGTTGCGGCGGCGGAGAAAAGGAGCAATCAAGAAGAGGTTCATCCGGGGCTTCGGCCGCGGAGAGAACCTATGTGGCTCCCGGAGAGAAGGACGAGTTCTATCTTTTCTATTCGGGTGGACACTCCGGTCAGGTTTTCGTGGCCGGAATTCCTTCGATGCGCCACCACATTACGATACCCGTCTTCACGCCGGAACCGGGCACGGGCTACGGTTTCGACGAGGA
>CAZJCL010000288.1:0-4030 GCA_964544025.1 uncultured Opitutales bacterium
CCGAAGCAGAAGCTGACGATCTCGATCGAGTCGTCGCCTCACGCGCCCAGGATTTCGGCGGCTTCCGTGGTGACGGTGGTCGCGGGCGAGGAATTGGATTTTCCTTTGGCGACGAACGTTTCGGCGGATTTATTCCAGGCGGTTTCGCGGACGGAGGCGGCGGTGCCGGCGTGGCTGATGGTGGCGGAAAATGCGCTTCGGGGAATTCCGTTGGAAGCGGGAAGAATTGAACTGAATGTGCACGCAGTAAACGAATACGGACCGGGTCCGGCTTTGCCGTTGACAATTTTGGTTCTGGCTCCGCCGGAAGCGCCGCGGATGACGGGAGAAAATATTTTCGTGGGACGTGTGGGAGAATTTTTTGAGGAAACTTTGACCAGCACGTATGGTAAAATTTGGGTTCGCGCGGATTTGCCGGCGGGGTTGAGTTTGACCGAGGACGGAGTGTTGGAAGGAACGCCAGCCCAAGCGGGAGAATTTTCGGTTTTGTTTTTCGCGCAGGCGGAAGAATCGATTTTCGCGGGGCCGGATCGTCGGTACGTTTTTCGAATTGAGCCGGAGCTTGGTATTCCTGACGTGAATACGGCGAGTACGCTGTACGCGGAATTGACGCGAGTTTTCTCGGTTTCGGTGGAATTGCTGAATGAGAGCAATTCGGTGCAAATCGACGGATTGCCGGAAGGTTTGAGTTACAATTCCGCGAGTGGGGAAGTTTTTGGAACACCGGTGAAAGCGGGGAATTTCGCGGTGCAGATCACGCCGTATCGCGGGGAGGAAGCGGGGGAAACGCGGACGGTTTCGCTTGTCGTGGAAGTGCCGTTCGACCGGGCTCGGTTGTTGGGGCCGGAGAGTTTCGCGGCGCGGGTCGGGAAGAATTTCACTTTGGGATATTCGGCGGATTTGGGAGAAGGAGATGAGTTACAAAGTGTACGGATCAGCGGTTTACCGCCGGAGTTCGACTGGGATTTTGAAACGCTGACGATTTCGGGAAGCGCGGTTTCGTCCGGGAATTTTCCGGTGGTTCTTCAGCCGGTTTCGCTGGCGGGAGAGGGACACGCAACGGAAACCGTTTTGACGATTTCTGCGGCATTGGCAGCTCCGGCGATTACGAACGATCCTGAAATCCGGATCGCGGCGGGCGAAGAGTTGTTGTTCCAATTGACGGCTTCTTCGGAGGAAGTGGAAGCGTTCGGAGCGGTCGATTTGCCGGACGGAATTTCGTTGGACGCGAAGACGGGAATTTTGTCGGGATCGCCGATCAGTTCCGGAGAATTCGCGATCGAGGTCTATGCGGCGAATGAGGCGGGAGTTGGGCCGCGGCAGATTTTGAGGCTGATCGTGCAAGCCGGTGAGGGGGCTCCGGAGGTAGTGGCGTCGCAGGTTTGGACGGCGTTTCAGGGGGAATCGGTGTCGCGGTTTTTGCAGGCGACGAATTTGCCGGCGCATGACGGAGGGAATCCGTTGCCGGATGGATATGGTTATGACGCGCGCGGATTGCCACCGGGAATTTTGCTCGATCCGCAAACGGGGCGTTTGTATGGCACGCCGGTCGAGAGCGGGGAATTTGCGGTTTATACGCGGGCGTTCGCGCCGGGGGAAATGGGAGCGGAGCGGATGCTGTGGTGGCGAGTGAGGCCGGATTATCGGAGTGGGCCGAGGATCGACGCGCCGGATTTTCTGGTGTTGGACGCAGGGGAAACCGTTTCGGTGGAGGCGAGCGCGTCGGAGATGCCGAGCGGGGCGAACTTTGGCGGAGCTTCCGCGGACGGATCGATTTTTTCGGTGAGTCCAACGGGTGGAAACGCGTTCGCGGTTTATGGGAAGAATCCGGGGAACGCGGAATTGTATTGGCACGTCCAGGAGTTGAAGTGGGTTAGACGCTATGTTTCCGGCGGCCTGTTCATGAGCGGATATTCCTCGAGTTATTCCACGTGGACGACTGTCGCATCGAAAGCCGCTCAGGTTTTTGTGCGGGCGACGGGTGAGCCCGTTCCGTTGCCGACGATTCCGGAGAGGATCGTGGGACGGGCGGGGGAAACGTTCGCGTTTGAACCGGTTTTGCCGGTGACGGAAGAGGCGTTTTACCGGATTGTTTCGGGCGGACTTCCGGCCGGGATTTATTTCGATGGGAAACGCTTTTCGGGAACGCCAGTGCAGCCGGGTGAGTTTGTTGTTTCGCTGGTCACGGTGACGGCGGGCGGGCGGAGTCTGCCGCGGTATTTGACGTTCGTGATTTTGCCGGCGGAGAACGCGCCGACGTTTGGCGGATTCGTGGATGGAAGTTCCGCTATGATGACGGCGTTCGCGGCCGCGAGTTCGGCTGCGGAAACGGTTTCGCTGACGGTGGGCGAACCGGTGCGTCTGCGTCCGGAATTCGGAGGCGAGGTTTATGAAGTGAGCGGGGAGAATCTGCCGGAAGGATTGTCGCTGAATCGGCGCACGGGAGTTTTGGCGGGAACGCCGACGCGGCCGGGAATCGTGGAATCGTTTTTTACCTTCGCGGGCGAAGAGGCGATGAGCGGGCGGCAAACGGTGCGATTCGAAGTGCGGCCGAAGGCGGGAGCACCGGAAATCGCGAGAGGGGAAATCGCGGGCCGGGCGGGAGAAGAGTTGTCGGCGTTTTTGCAAGCGACGGGAGTGGTTGAGGCGTTTTTGGTGGACGGGTTGCCGGATGGATTGGCGTTTGAGCCGGAAACCGGACGAATTTTCGGAAAGCCGGAAATGGCCGGAGATTTTTCGTTGCGAGTTCGGGCTTTCGGATCGGCGGGAGAAGCGATGCCGGCGACGGTTTCGTTGATCGTCGCGCCGGCGGCGGGAACGCCGGTGGTGACGGCGGCGGAGTTTTCGGGGCGAGCCGGAGAGGAGTTTTCCGCGATGTTGGAAGCGTCTCCGGCGGCGACAGGTTTTCGGACGGAGGGATTGCCGGAAGGCATTTATCTGACGGAAGCCGGGGGGCTGGCGGGGATTCCGGAAATGCCGGGGATTTATCGGACCCGGGTTTCAGGGATCAACGCGGCGGGCCGGGGAGCTGGGGCGGAGATCGAGTTCGAGATTCAAGGACGCGAAGGAACGCCGTTGGCGACGGTGGATGGATTGCCGGGAATCGTTCGCCGGGGCGGAACGATTGCGGTGGAAGTGGCGAGCGACGCGGACGAGGCGTTTTACTCGGTGCGCGGATTGCCGTTGGGTTTGGAATGGGACGAAGAGACGGGAACGATTTCCGGGATTTTGAGCGAGAAAGGCGCGTTTACGTTTTATGTGCGAGCGTGGAACGGGACCGGTTATGGCAGTGAAATTCCGGTGAGCGTTCGCGTGGGCGGATCGGGCGAAGTTTGGTTGGCGGAGTTTTACGGTGAGACGGCGATTTCCGAGGCGGAATCTTTGGAAGCATTTTGGAAAGCGGATCCGGATGGCGACGGAAATCCGAATTTGCTCGAATACGCGTTTGGCGGAAATCCGGGCGAGGCGGATGCGGGATTGGTTCCGGAAATTGGGCTGGATCCGGTTTCCGGGACGGTGTCGATTACTATTTCGCGCCCCAATGAGGCGGACGATGTGGAGATTTGGCTGGAAGGAAGCGCGGATTTGGACGCGGCTGGCTGGGAGCGGATCGAAGCGACCCCGGAGATCGTGACGGAGGGGGAAGTTACGCGGGAATGTTATGAGGTTCCGGCGGGGAACCGCGCCGCGTTTTTCCGTGTGCGAGCGTTCGCGAGAGATTAAATTTAGGATCGAATTTCAACTCGGAGCCTCGGAGGCATTTTCGGCGTCCGGGAGGAATGGCCGTAGACAGAAATCTGCGTACACGCTTACCATAATGTTGGCGGACCAAATGTCTTTGGATGAGGAGGTGCGGGCATTTCTGTTGAATCCGGAATCGTAGAAGAAATCGCGGTGAGGCGGGGATTGTGCGTCGGTGTGTTTGCAGGTTGCACGGGTTCTGACGTGGCGGGTGGGTGATGTGCCGGGAGGATGTGCGGCTTCCGCGGGATGGGGGGTTGGTACGGTCGTTGCTGGCTTGGAGGTATGA
>CAZJCL010000289.1:0-4007 GCA_964544025.1 uncultured Opitutales bacterium
CGGTGAGGTTGGTTTCGGAACGGAAGATCGGTTCGTGGGCGAAGGTTTCGGTGTTCACGCGGACGATGCCGCCGGTGAAGAGGATGTAGATATTTTTGTCGTCTCCGGAGACCATGACGTTCGTGGTTTGTAATCCGGGAGCGCCGGTATTTTGGCCGTAGGCGGTCAGCTCTTCGACGTGCAGGGTTTCCCGGGTTTTGGGGTCGATCACGAAAAGCTGGCGGTTGGAGGTGAGGCCGAAGACGAGGTTGTTCGGAGCGACGATCAGGTCGGAAATTGTGGCGACATTGGGCAACGGTTTCCAACGATCGACCACCTTTAAGTCGGGCCAGGAGAGGCGGAAAAGTTCGGCTTCGCTGGCGACGCGGATTCCTCCGGTGGCGGCACCGGTTGTTGTTCCGCCGAGCAGATCGCCGTTTTCCAGAACGACGAGGCTTTTGATCGCTTGTCCCGGAATCAGTTGCTCTGGGGGGAGAACGCGTCCATCGCCGGTTTCCGTGTCGAAAATCAGCAGGCCGCCTCCTTCGAGAGCTCGGGCGGGATTGCCGGTCATGAGTACGGTTTTTCCGTCGGAATGGGCGACGAGCTCGTAAGGGCGACCGAAAAAATCGCGCGCTTTGGGATCGGTGAAAATGGGTTTGAAACCGTCCGGAAATGGATCGGCCGGATCGTGTGCGAAAAGATAACCGTTGGAATAAGCGCCGCCGTAGAGTTTCCCGTTCCGCGCGGTCCAGACGTTCATATGCAGGACGGACGGCACCTGGGTTCGCTGAATTTCGCCGCTCTTCGGATCCAGCTTGAATGTGATCGCGGGAAGGCCGGTCGAGCCGTAAATGTGATCATTGAAGGCGATGACGGAGTAAATGCGCGCTCCTTCCGCCTCGTAATCGAACTGGATCGTTCGTTCGGTGCCGTCGGCTTCATGGAGTTTCAGTTGCCGTTGCGGGATTTTCACGGAGGAGACGCGGGAGCCATCGGGGAAAACGTGCGGGGAGCGGGTGGCATTCCGGTAGATGGCGCGTCGCGGGTGTGGGCGATTGACGAACGTCATTTCGCCGCGCAGGAAGCGCCGCCATTTGCCGTCGGAGTCGAGGCGGATGTAAACGGCACCGTCTTCGGCTTGGTAATGATCGACCTCATCGACGTGGACGCGCTCTTCGGGTTTCAGGTATTCGCGGCGTTCGCCGGTTTCCGGGTGGAAGCCGATGATGTTGGCCGCTTTGTGCCGGATCGGAATGTAGACCCAGTCGGCTTCATCCATGTCGACTCTTGGATATTGCGGCCAGTCCTCGTCGGCCATCGCGCCGAAGTTGCGGAGTTCTTCGGTTTCCGGATCGTAGCGGACGAGTTCGGCGTTCGGATAGCAGACGAAATAAATGCGGTCCTGGCTGTCTGTGGTGAACCAGATCGGGATTTTTGGCGGATGTTTTCCGAGTTGGCGAACCTGTTGGCTGCTTGCGTCGAATTCAACGAGTTCCCCGTTTTGCGCGAAGTAGAGCTTGTTGGCGGCTGAGAGGAAGGAGCCGAACGCGGTGTCGCCGTAGACGGTTTCCGTGAGCGTGGCGGTGGCGTTCTCGATGTTGACCGTAAGAAAGGCGGAGCCGCGAATTCCTTCCTCATTCCATCCTGTCCAGACCGGGCAAATCACGATGCGGTCTCCGGCGGCGTTGACCGAAGTTGCGGAGCCGCCGAAAACCGGATACGCGACGTCGGCGACTGGGCCGTGATCGGTCGCCGTGTTGGCGAAAACAGGGGCGTTCGCTGCGAGTAAGCTGGCGGCGGATGCTAAGATGGTGAAAAAGGGACGGAGACGAATTGGGAGTTTGAGCGCCATAGGGGGAAGACGGTTTGGAAAAGACGATTATCGTTTCGGCATTCGGCGAGGGTCAATGCGAAGAGGCGGCGGAGAATGGACAAAACTGGATGTACTTGTTGACCGGTTGATTTCTGAGAGCGTAGAGTTTTCCACGCTGTGCGACCTTTTCTTTACGACCGCCTCACAAATGCTCTTTTGGCCGATTTGGCGAGTGGCGCTTATCGGGAAGGAGGTCGTTTTCTTTCGAAGCGGAAAATTTGCCGGATGTGGAAAGTGTCGGAGCCGACGGCGAAGTCCGCGATTCAGAGTTTGATCGAGGCGGGTTTGATCGTGGCGCGGCCTCGGAGCGGATTGATTCTCCAGGGCAAGTTTCAGCAGCGGGCCCTTCTGTTGCTTCACAAGCAGCAACCGGGCAATAAACTTCCGCCGCCGCAGAACTGGGAGAGCAAACGCCAGATGTTGATCCGGCATGGACAATCGGACGCGTTTCATTTTGGCGTGATTTTGGACGAGGAGGGGCCGGAAGGAATCGTGGTGTCGGATGTGGCCGCGTTGCAGGCGTCGCGCGTTTTCTTTCAGGAAGCCACGCGGCACGGTTGGAAGGTGGAGTATTTTTATCAAAACGGAACGCGGGAACGAGAGGACTTTATCCTCGGAGAATTGAAGCGGAAGGGCGTCGATGCGGTCACTTTTTTCCGGCGCGTGCGCATGCAGTTTCTTGAGCCGCTGATCCGCAGAACGGTTCAGCTCGGAATTCCGGTGGCGACGCTGTTCGACGATTGCGAGTCGGTCGCGACCTCGTCGGTAAATTTCAACAACATCGGGGCTGGTTTTCACGCGACTCGAATTCTTCTGGAACAAGGACATCGCCACATCGCGGTATTGCTGCACGAGCAATTTCTGGAGAACGTCGAGCAGCGTTTTGACGGTTGCCAGCTCGCGGTGGAGGAGAGCGGTCTTAAGGATGAGGTAATCCTTTCGCCGTGTCGTCTGGTGCAGGGAGCCGATCCGCGTCCGGCGCTGGCGAAGATATTTCTTGAAGGAGAAAGTCGTCCGACGGCGTTGTTCGCGTGCGGGGCGAGTCTGTTTTTGGAGGTCGAGCCGATTTTGCGTTCTCTGGGATTCCGGGTGCCTCGCAATCTCTCGGTGATCGCTTGCGGGAATCCAAATCTGCTGCCGTCGAACAACCGGCGGCTCGATCTCATGAAATGTGATTTCGCGGAGGCGGGGCAATCGGTGTTCGAGGTTCTGGTCGCGATCCTGACCGGAAAGCCCGTGGAGCGGTCGGTTTTGCTGTCGACGCCGTACATTTCGGCAGGCTCGGTTTTGCCGTTGGATGGGGGCGTCGTCTCGGATTCTTGAGCGGAAAACTGGATGTACTATTCAGGCGAATGGTTTGTCGATCCGGCATGATTCAGCGGGTTTGGCGAGACGGTATCGGGAACGTGGTTATTTAGAACCCATTCTTCGCTTGCTGGCCAGAACCGGCGCCTTTTGAACAAGCGGATGCGAAAACCTTCTTTCTTTCCTAAATCGCAATGAATGAGCCAGGCACCTTCACCGGAATCGACTGGGCGATTGTTGCCGCGTTTATCCTCGTCACGACGTGGTTGGGGCATTTGTTGCGCGGCCGCAAAAACGACCTGAACGGTTTTTTCCTGGGTGGCCGCAATATTCCGTGGTGGGCGGTTTCCGTTTCGCTTGTGGCGACGCAGACCAGCGCGTTGACGTTTATCGCGGTGCCGGCGGCGATTTTTCGTGAGGGCGGAGATCTCCGGTATCTGCAGGTGGTCCTGGGCTTCATTCTGGGAAACCTGTTGATGGCGGCGACGTTGATTAAACCGTATTATCAGCTGAAATGCGCCAGTCCTTACGATTTCATTGGAGATCGGTTTGGGCAGGGGAGCGCGCAGATGTCGCGGCTGATGTTTTTGATCGCTGTCGGACTCGGGCAAAGCGTTCGACTGCTTTCCACGGCGCTGATTTTAAGCGTCATTACGAAGATTGATATGGCGGCGGCGATCGTGATCATCACCGTTTTTGCCATCGTCTGGACTTGGATGGGCGGGATTACCACAGTCATCTGGACCGATGTGATCCAGTTTTTCATCCTGATGGCGGGGGCGGTATTTGTTTTCCTTTTCGCTGTGGGTGCGGTGGAGGGAGGACTGCCGGAGGTGTTTCGGATCGC
>CAZJCL010000290.1:0-2170 GCA_964544025.1 uncultured Opitutales bacterium
TCGATGGGCGGGATGCAGGTGTTGCAATGGGCGATCGAGTATCCGGATTTTGTGAAACGGATTTTGCCGATGGCGACGACGTCGCGGCAAGGTCCGCAGGCGATCGCGTTCAACGAGGTCGGGCGTCAGGCGATCATGCAGGATCCGGAATGGCGCGGCGGGGTTTACGAGGCGCATGAGGGGCCGAAGGTGGGGTTGTCGATCGCGCGGATGATGGCGCACATCACGTATTTGTCGGACAAAGGGATGGACCGGAAATTCGGCCGGCGCAGGCCGTCGGGGAGCGGCGGTGGCGATGGTTGCGGGTTTGAGGTGGCGTTCGAGGTGGAGAGTTATCTGCGTTATCAGGGGCAGAGTTTTATCAATCGGTTCGACGCGAACACGTATCTGTATTTCACGCGGGCGCTCGATTATTTCGATTTGGCGGGGCAGTACGGGAGTTTGGAGGAGGCGTTTGAGCGGGTGCGGGCGCAGGCGCTGGTGATTGGATTTACGTCGGACTGGCTGTTTCCTCCGGAGCAGAACCGGGATATTGTGCGGGCGATGTTGCGGGTGGGGAAACCGGCCAGTTACAGCGAGTTGGCGATGGATTTCGGGCACGATTCGTTTTTGATCGATTCGCCGTTTTTGTACGAACTTGTGCGGGCGTTTTTGCGGGAGAATTGAAATGCAGGAAACGGTGGAAGCAACTTCGGAGCAGCGCGAATGGGATCCGGCCTCACCGGTGGTCCGGCGGATCATTGAGAAGCGGTCGGTCGATTTGCAGATCATCAGCGACTGGGTGGAGCCGGAAAGCCGGGTGCTGGATTTGGGCTGCGGGCGGGGCGTTTTACTGGAGTATTTGATCCGGAAGAAATCGGTTTTTGGGGTGGGGGTGGATATCGATCCGGAGAAGGTTTTGGGGTGTGTGCGGAAGGGCGTGCCGGTTTACCAGGGGGATTTGCACGAATTGATGGGGAGTTTTCCGGACAAGTATTTTGACCGGATCATCTGTTCGCGGACTTTGCAGGAGTTGAACAATCCCGCGTTTACGGTGCTGGAGGCGCTGCGGTTGGGGCGGTTTGTGACGGTGGCGTTTGTGAATTACGGGTTTTGGAAGAACCGGATGAGTTTGCTGGGGGTGGGGAGCCGGGTGCGGAACGAGGTGTATCCGACCGAATGGTATGAATCGCGGACGACGCATCCGGTTTCGGTGGCGGAATTCGAACATTTTTGCCTGGTGAAAAACATCCGGATCGTGCGGAAGGTTTATTTAGGCGGGGATTGGAAGACGCGGATCCGGATTTGGCCGAATCTGCGTTGTGGTTATGCGATTTATGATCTGCAGAAAGAGTAGGGGGAATTTTAGATTTTAGATTTTAGATTTTAGATTTGGAAATCAGCCACCGCCCAGGCGGACGAGGAGGGTGGTGAAGAAGAGGGAGGCGTTCCAGATGAGGAAGCCGAAGACTTGGCGGAAGGCGGGGATGTTGATCAAAACGAGGAGCGCGATGAATCCCCATTGAGCGAATTTGATGTAGGTTTCCTCGGACATGCCGATGGCGTGCCGGAGGACGCGGGATCCGTCGAGGGGAGGTATTGGGAGGAGGTTGAAGATGATGAGGACGCAGTTGAGCAGAATCACCATCTGGAAGAGCGGGATCATGGCTTCGCCGTTCGGGACGAGGCGGAGGACGAGGGAGCCGATCACGACCATCACGAGGCAGATCGCGAGATTGGAGGCGGGGCCGGCGATGGTGGTGAAGATGTCGTCGCGGGCTTTGTTCCGGAAATAGGAGATGTTTACCGGAACCGGTTTTCCCCAGCCGAAGATCGCGAATCCGGGGGAGAAGAAAATCATGAAGAGGGGGAGAAGGACGGTGCCGATGGGGTCGATGTGGGAGATCGGGTTGAGGGTGACGCGGCCTTGGGAGGCGGGCGTGGGATCTCCGAGTTTGTCGGCGACGAAGGCGTGCGCCCATTCGTGGACGGAGAGGCTGCCGACGAGGATTAGGTAGAAGATGATGCCCTGTTGAAGGTCGCTGTTCATGATGATGGAAGCCGTGTCCGGATGGTGTCCGGTCGGCTGCGAAAAGGGGGCATTGTCCGGCGGCGGCGGGGCGGCGTCAAGTGAACGCGGTTTGGAAAAGAGGCGTTGGCTGGACGGCTACTCCTGCGTCGGCTCTTTCTT
>CAZJCL010000290.1:2270-3994 GCA_964544025.1 uncultured Opitutales bacterium
CGTCCCAGCGAGGGGTTTCGAGATCGTAAAAGGCTTCGGCGTAGCGGTAGGCGAAAGCGATTTCGCGGGGAGCGAGGCGGGTGGCTTCGTGGAAGGCGGCAAGAATTTTGTCGTCGAGAACTTCGTGGGTGAACATTTGGTCGGCGACGAATTCTTTGCGGAAATGGGCGAGGAGACTGCCGAGTTGGTAATGGTAGATCGGTTCGTTGGGGGCGAGTTCGGTCGCGGCGAGGTAATAGGGGAGGGCGCCGGCGTAGTCGCCGGATTCGGTGAGGCGGTTGCCGAGCTGGTTTTTGACGAGCGGGATGTTCGGGTCGAGCTGGTTGGCTTTTAAGTAGAGGGAATGTGCGGCATTCTCTTGGCCGATTCGTTCGAGAATGCGCCCGAAGGCGACGTAGCCGGCGGGCATTTCGGGGTTTTCGGCGAGGAACGCGTCGAATTGCTGGACAAGGCCTTGGTAGCGGCGGGCGAGGATTTCTTCGTCGTAACTGCCGTCGGCGCGGCGGGTGCCGTTGAGGATGCGTTGTTCCTCGTCGATCAGTTGGCGGAGTTTGCGTCCGGCCAGCGTTTCGTCGGCTTGCAGATCGGCGGCGGAGAAAAGGCTGAGAAGAAGGATGACGAAAAGGGATTTGATCATGGAATCGGAGCGGAAGCGGAGGCGCGTTTGGAACCGGCGCTGGAATTTCGGTGCGGAATTTTGACGGGAAGAACGGTGCCGGTTCTGGCAAATTCGTCGTTTTGCGTTACGATGCAAAGTATTACACGATGACTTCTAAATCTCGATCGGGTTCCTTTCTCAAGCGCGCAATTAAAAAACCGACACATCTGGTGAGCGATTTTCTGGTGGGTTGGGGTTACAATTTTCCTGATGAGCCGCCGGCGAACGCGGAAAAACCGCATCATGGGCCGAAAGGTTTCCGGAATCTGCATCCGCACGCGCGTCACAATTTTCGCGATTTTTTCCGGTGGCAACTTCGGCTCGGGGAGCGCGATGAGCCGGTGGTGCCGCGTAAGGAGATGCCGCGCCTGTATGTGCCGAGGCGTTCGCGGCCGAATATCGAGGCGGTGCGGAATCCGGATCCGGATGCGTTGCAGGTGACGTGGATCGGGCACACGACGTTTTTGATCCAGGCGGCGGGATTGAACATTTTGACCGATCCGATTTTCAGCGAGCGCTGTTCGCCGGTTCGGTTTGCGGGGCCGAGGCGGAAAACGGAGCCGGGGCTGCATCCGTCGCAGTTGCCGCAGATCGACGCGGTGGTGATCAGTCACGACCATTACGATCATTTGGACCGGCATTCGATCCGGTTGCTGGGGGATTCGCCGCGGTATTTTGTTCCGCTGGGGGTGGCGAATTGGTTCAAGCGGCAGGGATTCGTGAATCACGAGGAGCGGGATTGGGGGGAAACGGCGGAGATGGGGCCGTTGCGGCTGTATTGTTTGCCGGCGCAGCATTTTTCGGGGCGGAGTTTGTTCGACCGGAACAAGACGTTGTGGTGCAGTTGGATGCTGGAAGTGGGGGATAAGCGGGTTTATTTTGTGGGCGATACCGGTTACGCGCCGTTTTTCAAGGAAGTGGGGGAGACGTTCGGGCCGGTGGATTGCGCGATCATTCCGATCGGCGCGTATCGTCCGCGCTGGTATATGCATCCGGTGCATGTGGATGTGCGGGAGGCGGTGCAGATTCACAAGGACGTCAATTCGCGGTTTTCGGTGGCGTCGCA
>CAZJCL010000291.1:0-3990 GCA_964544025.1 uncultured Opitutales bacterium
TTTTTGAAACGGGAACTCCGGGAGTCGTGATCGTGAACACTTCGCGCATTCAGGGGCTGGACCCGACGAATCCCTATGACCTGACGCTGGCGGAAATCGAGGGGCGCCGTCAGAACAACCAGATCTTCGCATTTTTGAAGAAGAATGGTCCGGGATTTGAGGATGCCTTCCGGTGCGACAGCGCCGCTCAGGTTGGCGTTCGGGAGACCCGTCATGTAAAAGGTCTGTATACGCTGACGGCGGAGGATTTGCTGGAGCAGCGGCAATTTTCGGACGTGATCTGCCGGGGCGGTTATCCGATCGACATTCATTCGCCCGACGGGAATGGCGTCAATTCCTCGCACATGGCGTCGGGCGGATCCTACTCGATCCCGTATCGAAGCCTGCTGGTGGAACGGCCGCGAAACCTCGTGGTGGTGGGGCGGTGTCTCTCGGCGACATCGGAAGCGTTTGCCGCCGTGCGCGTGTCGCCGATCGCGATGGCGATCGGCCAGGCTGGCGGCGTGGCGGCGGCGTTGTCCGTTCGGGAGAAATGCGCCCCGGCGGATCTGGATTACGGATTGCTTCGGGAGACGCTGATTGCGCAGGGCGCAAAGCTCTGACGAAAGCGATGGTCCGGATTGAGCACAAACCGTTACAGTTTTTGATAGATACTGACATTGAAGACGATTTCAAATGCCGATATGATTCGTGAAACTTGATGAAGCTGTCACCGGCTGACAGTTGCTCGCAATGAAGTGCCAACCGATCTTTTGACTCCTGCAAATTCCCCCAAGCCTATGAAATCCGTCACCTCTCGCTTTCGTTGTCCCCTGCATTCTTTTCGGACGATTATTTTCATCAACCTCAGAAACCAAAAGGAAAACCCATGAAAAAGATGCTCTCGCTTCTCGGCCTGGTCGGGATTTTATGCGGTGGCACCCTGCCTGTCACCCAAGCCCAAACGTATGAACTGGAGACGATTTGGGAGAAACACCCGGCCGATTATCCGGAGTTTTTTGCCACGAATAATGTCGTGCGCGGAATGGATTACAATTCGGTGACGAATCACTTGCTTATCGCCTCGCGCGGCGATGACGCGGTCCATCGGGTCGATGCGACGGATGGGACGTATCTCGGGACGCTGGACATGACCGGCGTCGACGGAGGTCATTTCAATATCAACAAAGTCGCAGTGACGGCGGACGGGGTGATTTATCTCGGAAACATGGCGTCGAACACGACGCAAGATACGTTTAACTTGTACCGCTGGGCGGACGAGGATGCGGTTCCGGTGCGGGTTTATTCCGGAAATCCCGGCGGCGGGGCTCCGGAAAACCGATGGGGCGACGCGCTGGACGTGCGCGGAACCGGCGCCGATACCGAAATCCTTCTGGGCAGTTACAACGGAACGATGCTTGCGGTGCTTCGGCCGGACGGGGATCCCGCCGCTCCGGACAGTTATACGGCGCAGCAGATTCCCACCGGCGTCGCGGCGTCGGCTTTAAGAAACGTGGCGTTCGGACCGGGAAATCTGGTTTACGTGACGCGCGCTTCGACTTCGCTTTACGAGTTGGAGATCGATTATTCCACCGGCACGGTTGTGAACCAGCGGGAGTTCGATGACAGCAAGGTCGCGGGCGGGATTTCGCCGCTTGGCTATGGGGACGGGGAGGATCTTCTCGTCGGAATCTGGTCGGATATCCATACGGTTATGGTGTATCGGCGGTCGCATCTTTCCGTTGAATGGCAGGCAGTGCCGATCGCGCTGCAAGCGGTGTCGCCTCCGACGGGCGGAACTCACAACGGGAATTCGAACGCGGCGGGCGCGGTGGCTGTCGTCGGGGATGTTATTTACGTTTTGGATACAAACAACAGCCTTCTGGCGACACGACTAGTGGAGGCCGGTCCTCCTCCGCCGATGCCGATGAAACTGGAGACGATTTGGGCGAAACTTCCGGACGATTTTCCGCAGTTCTTCTCGACGAACAATCTCGTGCGCGGAATGGACTATAATCCGGTGACGAATCACCTACTCATCCCGTCGCGGCAGGACGGCGCGGTGCATCGGATCGATGCGGCGGATGGGAGTTACCTCGGGAAGCTGGACATGACCGGTGTCGGCGGAGGAGCGTTCGCAATCAACAAAGTCGGAGTGACGGCGGACGGCGCGATCTATGTCGGGAACATGACGACGGATTCGACGACGACCAATTACCATCTTTACCGCTGGGCGGACGAGGATGCGGTTCCGGTGCGGGTTTACGCCGGAAATCTGAACGCCTGGGATCCGGAAAACCGCTGGGGCGACGCGATGGACGTGCGTGGAACGGGTGCCGATACCGAGATTCTTCTCGGCAGTTTCAACGGATCGTTGCTTGCGGTGCTTCGGCCGACCGGGGATCCCGCCGCTCCGGACAGTTATGCCGTGCAGCAGATTTCCACGCAGGTGGAGGCGACGGCTCCGAGAAGCGTGGCGTTCGGACCCGGAAATCTGGTTTATCTGGCGCGTCCAACGACTCCGTTTTATGAGTTGGAAATCGATTTTACTTCGGGGACGGTTTTGAGTCAGCGGGAGTTCGACAAAACCAAAATCGAGAGCGAAATCTCTCCTCTCGGTTATGGGGATGAAGAGGATATCCTCGCGGCGATTTTGCCGGGTACGCATGAACTTTGGGTGTATCGGCGGTCGCACCTTTCGCTTCAGTGGCAGGCGTTGCCGGTCGCGACGAAAGCGTTTCCGCCTCCGCTGCACGGAACTTACATCCGCAATTCGAACGGGGCGGGCGACGTGATCGTCGTCGGCGACATCATCTACGCGATGGATACGAACAACAGCATCCTGGCGACGCGGCTGGTGGAGGGCGATCCGCCTCCGCCGATGCCGGCGGCCGAGATTTATTGGTCGAACAACAATGAGATTCGCGGATCGCTGTTGAATGGAAACGAGGTGAGAACGGTCGTCGGCGGGTTGTCGCGGCCGATCGGATTGGCGGTCGATGCCGCGGCCGGTTACATTTACTGGGCCGAGGACGGCGCGGGCCGGATTGGCCGGGCGAATCTGGACGGATCGAATCCGACGACGGTGGTCGACGAATTGGCGGCGCCGCAGGATGTCCTGCTGCTGAACGGGCGGATTTATTTTTCGCAATATTCGGAGGGACTGTCTTCGGTGGATCTGACGGGCGGCGATTTGCGGCCGGTGCTTGAGGTGTCCGGCGAAGGAACGAGTCCGATCGCTTACGACGAGGTGACCGGGAGAATCTATATGTCGGCGGTGACTACGGCGGGAGCGAAGCTCTACAGCGTGAATCCGAATGGAAGCGAACAGGACGCGGTCGAAGGTTTCGGCGTCGATTATTACGGAATTGTTTTCGACGCCGAAGGGACTCTTTTCCGAGCGAACTACGGCCTGCACGCGGTCGATTCATATAACTTGGAAACCGGAGTCGCGGCGCCGCTTTTCGGAGGTTACACGCAGTTGCTCCAGATCGACATCAGCGATGATGGTTCGCGGATTTACTGGACGGAACGCGGGAACGGCGGAAACGTTTTCGCCGCGAATTCCGACGGCACCGGGGATGTTTTCACATTGGCGGCGGGGGAGGACAGTCCGTTCGGCGTGGCGCTGGTGAAGAGCGTGACGGCGGGCGACGGTTTCGCGGACTGGATCGCGACGTTCGACGTGCCGGAAGAGCAGCGCGGAGCGGAGGACGATCCGGACGGCGACGGAATCAGCAACCTGTTGGAATATGCGCTGGGCGGAAATCCGGCGGTGGCGAACCGGGATGTCTTGCCGGTTCTCGGAGTGGAATCGGTGGGCGATGATGAGCACCTTTCGATCGAGTATTCGAAAAACGCATCGCCGGCGGGAATCGATTACGTGGTGGAGGTTTCCGGGGATCTGGTGAATTGGGAATCCAACGAAACGAGTCCGGGCGTGACCGTGACGGTTTCGGAGGATGCGGAAAGCGCGGTCGTGCGCGACGCGACTCCGCTATCGGACGCGAA
>CAZJCL010000292.1:0-3984 GCA_964544025.1 uncultured Opitutales bacterium
CGCCTTGGGTCATGATCATGACCGCTTCCGCGCCGTATTGCAGGCCGCTGATCAAGCCCATCGTGAAAAGGAAAAACGTGACCGGCATCACCGACGGCCAAGTGACGGCCCAGAATTTTCGCCAGTCGTTGGCGCCGTCGATTTCGGCCGCTTCGTAGAGTTCCACCGGGACGTTTTGGAGCGCGGCGATGTAGAGGATCATGCCGGTGCCGCCGATGCCGATCCAGATGCCCATGATCATGATGGCGGGTTTCGCCCAGAAGGGGTCGGTCAGCCAGGCGGGGCCGGAAATTCCGACGAGTTGGAGGATGGTGTTGAAGAGGCCGTAATCGGGATTGTAGATCCAGCGCCAGAGGTAAAAAACGGCGACACCGGTGAGAATCGTCGGCAGGAAAAAGACGAGCCGGTAAAAGTAGGTGAAACGGATTTTCTTGGTGAGGATGATCGCGAGAAAGAGCGATGTGGCGATGTTGACCGGGAGCGACAACATCATGAAAAGCGTGTTGTACAGGTATTTCCAGAATTCGGGATCGTTCGGCCGAATGCCTTCGACGCTTCGGTGAAAGCCGAGCAATTCCCAGAAGTTGGAAAAACCGACCCAAGTTGGGGGAGTGAGCAAATCCCAGGAGGTGAAACTGAGAACGAGGGAAGCGAGGACGGGGCCAGCGGTGAAGGTGAGGAATCCCAGGATATTCGGAAGCAAGAACACCATCGCGATCATCCATTCGCGCTTGTAAATGCTTCGGGGTTTCATGCGGAAAGAGGGGCGCGCGACGGTTCGCCGATTTTCGATCCCGGACCCGGGCGAAAGGCGGCACTGGGCAGGATTTGGACCTTGGAGAACGGCACGGTGAAGGAGGGAAACGATCGTTTACTTCGACTCCGAGCAGAACAGGCGAACCGGAAAAGGGGGTCAAGGGAAAAGCCCGGGATCAGATTGGGCAGTTTGTTTCCAGGAATTCCCACTCGAGTCCGAACTTTTCCGCCACTTCCTTCGCCAACGCGCAGACGCCGAAAGTCTCGGTCCGGTAATGGCCGCACATGAAGAGATTGAGCCGTTCTTCCTGGGCTTTGTTGAAGGAGTTTTGCTTCAGTTCGCCGGTGATGAACGTGTCGACTCCGGCGGCGCGGAGGTGCGGAACGGCGCTTTGGCCGCTGCCGGTGAGGATCGCGACGCGGTCGGGATTCGCGCTGCCGAATTGAACGGAGTTGAAGGTGTCGGGAAATTCTTCGCGCAACCGGGTGGCGAGGGTTTCGCGGTCGAACGGGCAGGAGGCGATGACGCCGATATCGTTGCCTTCGTACGGGAGAAAAGTGCCGGACGGTTCGAGGCCGAGGCGGCGGGCGAGGAGGACGTTGTTGCCGATTTCCGGGTGGAGATCGAGCGGGAGATGCGAGCCGTAAACGGCGCAATTTCCGCGGACGAGGGTTTCGACTTTTTGGAACGCCGGGCCGGTGATCGGCGAAATCGGGTCCCAGAACATTCCGTGGTGGACGATGAGGAAATCGATGTTGCGCTTCACCGCTTCGCGAAACGGTTCGAGGCCCGCGTCGACCGCCGCGCCGATCCGGCGGACTTCGCCGTTGTTTTCGAACTGGAGTCCGTTGCAGGCGCCGGGGAAATCGCGGATTTGGTGAACGTTGGTGCGTTGATCGCAAAAAGCGACGATCTCGGAAAGTCTGGCCATGCGTTCCAGCAAAGCAGCGAGGGCGGCGGTTGTAAAGGCGGAGGGTTGCGGGAGGCGGGCGTGAGTGAGAGATTGGAGGATGACGATTTGGACGATCGGACATTCGACGCGGAGTTTCGCGGAGTTTTTGCGGGCGCTTCAGTCGGAGCGGATCGAGACGCTGGCGGATGTTCGCGGAATGCCGGGTTCGCGGCGGTATCCACATTTTGATCAGGAATTTTTGGCGGAGGCGCTTCCGGGAAACGGGATCGGTTATCAGCATTTTCCGGGATTGGGCGGAAGGCGGAAAGCGGATCCGGAATCGCGGAACGACGCGTGGCGGCATCCGGCTTTTCGAGGTTACGCGGATCATATGGAGACGGCGGAATTCGCGAACAGCGTGGCGACGTTGATGCAGTTGGCGGAGCGGCGGCGGGTGGCGATGATGTGTGCGGAGGCGGTTTGGTGGCGGTGTCACCGGTCGCTGGTGGCGGATTTTCTGAAGGCGCGGGGGTGGACGGTGTGGCATATTTTCGCGGAAAATTCGGTGAAGGAGCATCCGTTTACCTCGGCGGCGCGATTGGTGGACGGGGAGTTGAGTTATTCGAACGAGGCGGAACCGGCGCGGTTGCGGAAAAGCGCGTGAGGCTGGCGGCGAGGTTTCGGCGCGGGGGATTCGGGTTTTTTTGGTCTTGTGTCGAATTTCGGTGGAAGTGAAGCTTTCCGGCTTCCGCTGGTGAAACGGCGGAGTTTTCAGCTAGATCCGGTCTATGATTATTTCCAGCACCGATTCCCAGAGGCATCCATTTTTGCAAGGGCTCAGCAAACATCGCGGCGCTCCGCCGACCGTTGTGGTCATTTTCGGCGCGTCGGGGGATTTGACGGCGCGCAAGTTGGTGCCCGCGATTTACAACCTGAGTTTCGACAACTTGCTCCCGTCCGACTTTTTTCTGATCGGTTATGGCCGGAAACCGATTCCGGAAGCGGAGTTTAACGCGACGAACGTGGAGTCGATCAGCCAGTTTTCGCGGCGGGAATTGAGTCCGGAGATTTGGGGACGCGTGGAGGCGAATTCGTCGTATTTCGCCGGCGCTTACGACGATCCGGAAGCGTTTAAGGAATTGCACGCCCGGATCGAGAAGATCGAGAAGGATCTGGGGCGGGAGGTGCAGTCGCTGTTTTACATTTCGACGCCTCCGTCGGTTTTTAAGCCGATTTTGGAGAATCTGGGCGGAAGCGGTTTGGCGCGGCGTCACATGGGAACGCGCTACGAATCGAAGGTGGTGGTGGAGAAACCGTTTGGGCGGGATCTGGAGAGCGCGCGGGAATTGAATCGCGTGATTATCCGGGAATTTGAGGAGCGGCAGGTGTACCGGATCGACCATTATCTGGGGAAGGAGACGGTGCAGGATCTTCTGGTGCAGCGGTTTGCAAATTCGATTTTCGAGCCGATCTGGAATCGTCGCTACGTGGAATGCGTGCAGATTACAGTGGCGGAAGATATGGGGGTGGGGTCGCGCGGCGGGTATTACGAGCAGAGCGGGGCGACGCGCGACATGATCCAGAATCACACGATGCAGCTGCTGAGTCTGACCGCGATGGAGCCGCCGGTGTCGTTGGATCCGGAAGCGATCCGCGATGAGAAGGTGAAATTGCTGCAGGCGATTCAGCCGCTGGACGCGCGTCCGGGCGACGGCGATGTGGTGCGGGCGCAGTATGCGGAAGGTTTGGTCGGCGGGCAAAAGGTGGCCGGTTATACGAGCGAAACGGGGGTGGATGGGGAATCGGCGACGGAGACGTACGCGGCTTTGCGGCTCTCGATCAACAACTGGCGCTGGGAAGGCGTGCCGTTTTACATGCGTTCCGGAAAGCGGATGGCGCGCCGGGTGAGCGAAATCGCGGTGCAGTTCAAGCGTCCGCCGGGGATTTTGTTCAGCGAGGCGGACAGGTTTGATTTGGCGCCGAACACGATGGTGATCCAGATTCAGCCGGACGAGGGCGTGACGTTGTCGATGAATTCGAAGATTCCGGGTTTGGAGACGCGGACGCAGCCGGTGAAGATGCATTTCCGTTACCGGACGACCTACGGTTCGAATACGCCGGAAGCGTACGAGCGGTTGATTTTGGACGCGATGATCGGGGACAGCACGTTGTTTATCCGTGGGGATGAAACGGAAGCGTCGTGGAATATTATCACGCCGATTTTGGAAAATTGGGAAGCGCTCGGGACGCGGGGAATGGAGACGTACGCGGCGGGTTCGTGGGGGCCGTTGGCGGCGGAGCAGTTGCTCTGGAAGCGCCAGCACCAGTGGCGGAA
>CAZJCL010000293.1:0-1878 GCA_964544025.1 uncultured Opitutales bacterium
CTTTGGGCGGCGGATCTTTGGCCGGGAGTTTGTATTTGGGGGTTTTGGCGGGAAATAACATGCTTTGGGTGCAGCCGCTGGCGATGATCATCGGCATTATCATGTTGTCGGCCATCGCTTACGTGACGCTTTCCACGGGACGGCGGCCTTTTGAGGCGATCAATTCGGAAGTGAATCCGGTGTTCGGGTGGGGATGGGCACTGGGAGCGTTCGCGGCGAACATGGTTTGGGTGATGCCGCAATACGCGCTGGCGACCGGGGTTTTTCAGCAGAATTTGCTGCCGGGGCTAGCCGGTCCGGACGGTCCGCTTCCGCTGGGGGTGAGCAGTGGGATTATTTCGTTTGGGATTTTCATCATCGCGGTGGCGGTGGCTTGGAATTACGGGCGGCCGGGGCGAGGGGTGAGGGCGTTCGAGTTCGTCGTGAAGCTCATGGTTGGCTTTATTGTGCTCGCGTTTATCGGCGTTGTGATCCGGTTGGCGCTGGTTCCGGGAGGTCTGGATTGGGGAACGATTTTCGCGGGATTTATTCCGAATCCGAAAGAGGTTTTGGAGCCGGCGGAATCGTTTCGAAAGGTGTTGGTCCATCTGCCGCCGGAGTTGGCCGCTTATTGGGAAGGCGTAATCGTCAGCGATCAACGAGGCGTGATCGTGGCAGCGGCGGCGACGGCGGTCGGAATCAATATGACGTTTCTTTTCGGCTATTCGCTTTTGAAGCGCGGCTGGGGGCGGGAGTTTCGGGGGTTCGTTAAATTCGACCTTGGGACGGGGATGTTTGTCCCGTTCATGATCGCCATTTCGTGCGTTGTGATCGCGGCGGCGAGTCAGTTTCACGGTGTTCCCCAGCACGGTTTGATGGATGCGGCCGAGGCTGCGGCGGTTCGGCAGGAAATCGGGGAAGTCGTTCGGGAAGCTCCGCCGGAAAATTTGCGTGCGTCTCGAGTGCAAGCGTCGGAGTACCAGAAATTGTTGATCGGACGTGCTTTGTTGGAGTTGCCGGATGATCGGGCGGCGGCGGTGCAGGAGGAGCTGGCCGCGTTGGCGGGAGATCCGGACGCGCGGAAGAGCCGGGTCGACGAGCTGATTGGAACGACGACGGCTTATGATCGTTATTTGGCGGCGTCGTTGGTGCGGCGGAATAATTTCGACTTGGCGAACGCTTTGGAGCCGTTGCTGGGATCGATCATCGCTCAAGTAGTTTTCGGGCTCGGAGTTTTGGGGATGACGCTGTCGACGATTATCATGTTGATGGTGATTTCGGGGATCGGTTTTTGCGAGTTTCTCAACAAGCCGCATGAAGGAAAATGGTACAAGATCGGGGTGCTGTTTCCGGTTACGGGAGCGTTTGCGCCGTTCTTTTGGGCGGGGCAGCCGTGGCTCGTGGTGCCGACATCGGTTTTCGCGTTTGTGTTGATTCCGCTGGCTTACGTTTCGTTCTTCGCGTTGATGAATCAGAAGACGCTGCTCGGAAACGATCTGCCGACCGGGCGGAGCCGGATCGCCTGGAATATCGCGATGGTTTTGGCGCTGTTGATTATCGTGCCGTCCAGTCTCTACATGCTTTACGTGCAATACGAGATCCTGGGATTGAGCATCGCAGGCGCGTTCATCTTGCTGGCGGCGGGCGTGCATTTCTATCGGAAACGCTTGCCGGCCGGCGAATCGAGAACCTCGTGAGGATTTAGCGACTGGCCGGATTTTCCGCGGCGAAAACTTCGTCGAAGAGCAGGCGCATGTATGCGAAAGCGCGGTTGGCGACGGTTTCGTTGTATTGGTTTCGGCCGGGATTCGCGGCGGTCGGATCGGTGAACGAGTGGACGGCGCCGCCGAAGGAGACGAGTTGCCAATCGACGTCGGTGGCGCGCATGGCGTTTTGGAA
>CAZJCL010000293.1:1978-3981 GCA_964544025.1 uncultured Opitutales bacterium
TAAACGACGTAGCCCATTTCCGCGACACGTTCGGCTTTTTTCCGGGTGTTTTCGTTCGGGCCCATCCAGCTTGGAATCATGAAGACTCCGGGAAGCCGCTCGCCGCTGGTTTCCGGGCGGACGAGGACGGAAGCGAAGGTGGTTTCGTCGATGGTGAAGCGGACGGTTTCGGAGGAGACGGCGGCCGAAGCGACCGCGGCGGGAGCGAACGCGAGAGCGAGTGAAACAAGAATGGAGCGCATGGCGACGTGGTTTGGGTTGGAAGTGATTTGCCCGCTCAATTCTACGGGCAAGCCGATGCACAGGATACCGCGATCCTGTGCCCGTCGAAAGTTTTTTCGAGACGCTTAGAAGATCGCGCTCGGCGTGGCGATGCGGCGATAGGTGTAGGGGCCGGTGCCGCCTTTGGCCCAGCGAAGGAGTTCGGTTTCGAATTCCGGGATCGATGCGATTTCGCCGGAGAGGAATTTCTGGAGGCGGTCGGCGAGGCTGCGGAGACGGGTGATTTGGCCGCCGTAACGGATTTCGATGACTTCGAGGCCGAACGGTTTGTAGGTGGCGAGCCACATTTCGCGGTGGATTTGCCAGAGCTTTTCGTATTCGGAAATGAGTGGTTTCACTTCGGTCGCCAGCAGTTCGCGGATGTTTTCGCGGTCTCCGGCGCGGTAGGCGCGGACGAGGTTTTTGCGAAGATCGCATTTGATCGCGAGGACGCGGGCGACTTGGGCGGGGAATTTCAGGCGTTGGGAAAACGGGGTGTCGCCGACGCGTTTCTCGAGTTCCGCGGCGAGTTTTTTGTAGGCCGGGCGGTAGGAATCGCGTTCTTGAAACGGCTCGCAAAGACCGATGAGCGGGTCGTCCCACATCAGCCATTTCGAGGTGTTGGTGTGGTCGGCTTCAAGGGTTTTTCCGGGACCGGGTTGGTCGAGTTGGCTGGCGAGAGTGTAGTCGTCGAAATCGGCGAGGCAGGTGGCGGCGAAATTGCGCGCGGATTGAGCGAGGTTGGCTTCGCCGGTGTAGGCGAAATCGGCGACGACCTGAATTACGGGTAAAACCGAGTAGATGTCGCACTCCATCCCGTCGTCGCCCCAGGTGGTCATGAAAACCTGGCGGAGTTTTTTCGATTGGCAAGCCTTCAGGCACGGAATGACGCGGGCGAGGGAGAATGGAATGTTGGTCCAGAAATGGTTCCAGTTCCACGCGCCGGGGGCCATGATCGGTTCTTTTTTCAAGGCGCGGTGACGCTCGATGTATTCCTCATAGAACTCCTGTTCCATGTGGTAATAATCCCAGTACACGAGATCCACGCTTTCGGGGATCCGGTCGATGACTTCCTGTGGGATTTTCGCGGAGCGGTCGTAGTATTCGTGTTTCGGCGACGCGATCCGGAAATACATGTCGGACCAGATCATCGGTTTGAGGCCGCGTTCGGCGCACATCTGGCAGACGCGGTCGAGGTGCTCGTTCATGATGTCGAACACCGGTTTTTCGCCGAAGCGTTTCCGGTATTGGCCGGTGCCGAGCGTGAAGGCTTCGTCCATGCCGAGGTGAATCCGTTTCGAGCGGAAAGGCGCGGTGGCGGCGTCGATCATCCGGGAAAGGAGATCGTAGGTTTTTTCCTCGCCGGCGAGTAACACGTCGTCGGTGTCGGTGACCTCGTCGAAAGCGATGTTCCATTGGAGCGCCTGCTTCATGTGTCCGAGCGCCTGGATGCACGGAACCATTTCGATGCCGAATTGGTGGGCGTAGTCGTCGAGCTCCTTCAGTTCCTCTTGCGTGTAACGGCCGCGCAGGTAGCCGAAAAACGGTTCGCCGGGAACTTCGTAGGTGTCCTCGAGATAGAGCATCAAGGTGTTGATGCCCATGAGCGCGGCGCGGCGGATGAACGCTTTTACGTTTTCGGGAGTGATAACGCCATTTCGGGAACCTTCGAGTTGGAGGGAAAGCATTTCGAAACGGCATTCTTCGCGGAGTTCGGCGGTTTCGATTCCGGAGAACAAGCG
>CAZJCL010000294.1:0-3977 GCA_964544025.1 uncultured Opitutales bacterium
CCCCAACCCACAACCCAAAGTAGAGCACGCTTCCAGCGTGCTACCCCAGCCGTCCGCTCCCCGAAGTCCATCAATCTCCCGTTTCGGCGCTCACGATTTAAACACCGTTTCTCGGTGGTATGACAAAAAAGCGGGATCGGGCAAATTTTTATCGGGAACGGCCATCGGCAAACCGGCCATAGCAATAAAATTTCGTTCGAGCGCGGGATTCGGCAAATGACCGGATAAACGAGGGCTTACGAGCATCCGTCGCTCCTCGTCGAAGCTGATCCATCCCCGGTCAAATGCCGCATCATGAAGCGCATTAAGACAAAGTCCGTTCCGCGGATTGACCCGTTCCTTCTCAGAAACTGCCCACGGAATGATGTGGCTCGCTCGCAGAAGTTCGGAAACTGGATTTCCAGTCAAACAACAACGCCACCCATAGCTCGCGAGCACCGTCTCGCGAAAAAATCGCTGATGTCGTCTTACTTCAATTTCACGTAACATCACTGACGGCCCGAAGGGAGAGGCACTCGGTCCATCTCCGGCAGGTGACAACTTCTCAAAAGCCACCTCCATTTCATCGACAGTGTCCAGCGGCTCTTGCGCGAAACGCTCCCAGATCTCACGATCCATACGACTCGCTCCAGAGAGCCCGGAAATCCCCCTCGCACGCTCTGCCGGATCGAGGGAAGTGAAGTTGTTCAGCTTCATCGCCACTGAACTCGGCGTCCGCCCCAGTTTCCTCGCCAGTTCCACAATCGGCGGATGCCGTTGGTGTTGTTGACCAAAAGGCGTTTGCCAATACAGGCGCAAGGCAAGTAGCAGTTCCTCTCGCGTCCAATTTCTGCGGCTGGTCGACACGCTGTAAAGAAATGTAATATCAAAAAGGAAGCGCAACAAGAAACCGTGCTGTCCGCCTACTGGTTCGGTCGAAGTGCAAGGGTGGAAAAATGCTTCCGAACGTCCCAAAGCGGAATTGCAAACCGTTTACCAACAAAAGTTTCGTTCTCATGAGTGACAACAATATCATCTATGAGTGTCAGAATGACGCTGGTCAAATTACTCGAATGTAGCAGAAACTCATTTCGAACCTCCACAACCAATATATGGCGCAAGCCGATGCTCGGCAGGACCGAAAAAACATGCATTTACAAAGGAGGGATTGATGACATTACCGCCTTTCGTTTTCTTAAATTTGGGCATTCCCGCTCCCACGCTGAGATGAGGAAAGACGTAGGCTCGCCGTGCGTAGCGCCGCTGAAACAGTATCTTCACCGGTGGCACCGGGAGCGCCCTTTTTTATTCCATTTTCGCAATTCGACGACGATATTGCAGGCTCTCGCAAGAACACATCCACGGCTTTTCCGCAATGTCCCCGCAAGATCTTCGCAGGCATTCGGCTGGACGTATCCACCCAAAATTCTAGGTTCCCCTGGATGATCAAGGCAAAGGCCATCGTGAGTTATCCAGACGGTGAAAAAGTGGAAGCTGAACTGGAGGCCGTGACTTCTAACCAAACCGCGGCTATTCACTGGAAGTATCCCACCGACTACCGCCTCCCGCGGGCCGATCCAGAAGGACCGTGGACATGGCTGAGTTTTTTTCTAAAAGAACACGCTCTAAGAACCGGCGGAAGCTATTCCGAGGTTCTCGAAGGAGACTGGACCAACGCGGATGATGTTTTTCTGTGAGAGAAAGTCCCGACGTTCTTCCAGAGGTTCCAGAAACCGTTTGAAACACGTCAATCGTCACTCCTCAAACGTCACACAGCTTCCGTAACTTGTTGGTGCCCAGGGTGGGACTCGAACCCACACACATTTCTGCACCAGATCCTAAGTCTGGCGTGTCTGCCAATTCCACCACCTGGGCTTCAGGTAAAGCGACTGTAACGCTTTGGAGGAAAGGGGTAATGTTGCGCGATTCCCGGTAGAGGCAAGTGGAAAAGATTCCGAAAAAAATCCCGCAAACAGAAACCCGTCAGCGGCCACATCCGGCCGCCCCGCCTCCTCCCGTCAATACCCCACCGCCAAACCTTCCCGGCGCGGATCCGCCGCCCCGTAAAGCCAGCCGTCCTCCCCGATCTGAACCGCCTGCACCGCCCCCGCCGCTTGCGCGTTTCTCACCTTCAAACCCCGCCGCGTCAACTCCTCGCGCAACGCCGCGTCCCGGTAAAGCGGCGCTTCCAACTCCAGCGGACCGTTCCGCGAAATCGCCCGGGGCGCATTGATCGCGCTTTGCACATCCATCCCGTGATCCAAAACGTTCACCAGCACATTCAGCGTTATCCCGATAATCCGGCTCCCGCCCGGCGATCCGAGCGCCAACACCGGTTTCCCGTCCCGCAGCACGATCGTCGGCGACATGCTCGAACGCGGCCGTTTCCCCCCTTCCGTCTGCGGCGCGTCGAGCGCTGTTCTCCGCTGTTCCCAACCTCCTTCCGGCGCGTTCGGCACCAGGTTTCCGTCCGCATCGTAAGCGTCCGCGTCGAAATCCGTCAGCTCGTTGTTCAACAAGAAGCCCCGCCCCGGCACCAGCAACCCTGACCCAAAATGCTGCTCGATCGTCGAAGTGATCGACGCCACGTTGCGGTCCTTGTCCACGATGACGAAATGCGTCGTCGATTCCGATTCCGCCGCGCCGACTTTCGCCGGACGCCGTTCCTTAGCCCCTTCCGGTTTTCCGTGCGAAACCGGAGTCGGCAACGCTTCCTCCGCGTGCATCAAACGAGCCCGTCCGACCGCGTAATCCTCATCCAACAAACCCGCCACCGGCACATCCACGAAATCCGAATCGCCCATGTAATAATCGCGATCCGCAAATCCAAGATTCTGCACATCCGCCAAACGCAGAATCGAGTCCGGACTTCCCACCGGCAAATTCGCGAAATCCGACGCCTCCAGCAAATTCAACATCAACCCCAGTGTCACTCCGCCGCTCGACGGCATGTTCATCCCGAAAACCTCGAAACCACGATACGCCACCGACACCGGCTCCCGCCGCACCGGCCGATAATTCGCCAAATCCTCCCGGCTCAAAACTCCCGGCCTCAGCCGGTCCTCCCGCACAACTTCCACAATATCCTCGGCGATTTCCCCCTCGTAAAAAACCTCAATGCCCCGCTCCGCGATCAACGAAAACGTCGCCGCCAATTCCGGATTCCGAAAATGATCCCCCGCCCGCAACGGCGTCCCATCCTCCCGCGCAAACAACCGCATCGTCTCCGGAAAATGCTCCAACCGGTCCCACTGCTGCACCAGATTTTGCGCGAACGGTTCCGTTATCGTAAAACCCTCCTCCGCCAACCGTATCGCCGGTTGCAACGCCTCCGCCAAGCTGATCGTCCCATACTGATCCAACAAATACGCCACCGCCGCCAGCGTTCCCGGCACGCCCACCGAATTCCCGCCCGTCGTCCGCTCCCGATACGGAATCAACCCGCCGCCCTCCGCCCGGAAAGCATCCGGATGAAACTCCCGCGGCGCCTCCTCGCGCCCATCGACATTTAAAACCTCACCCGTTTCCGCGTCGTAAAGCACCGCGAACAACCCGCCGCCGATTCCGCTCGCATAAGGCTCGGCCACCGTCAAAACAAACTGCACCACCGCCATCGCGTCGACCGCATTCCCCCCGGCCCGCAACGTCTCCAAACCGGCCATCGTCGCATGATGCGAAGAAGTCGAAACCATCCCCTTCTCCGCCCGAAACGGCCCCATCGCCCCCGGCCCGAAATGCCCCTCGATCTCCCGCTCCACCTCCGGATCCGAAGGATCCAAAATCTGCCCCCCCACCGGCCCCACAACCCCAACCACAAAAACCCACATCCAACCCCAAAACTTCTCACCCAATATCTTCATAATAAAATCATTCCCACTCATCTGAGCCCATCCGTGTCATCCATAGCCCCAAATCCCGAACCCAAGTTCCCCTTGTTCTCCGGCTTTTCACTTCTGCATTCTGCATTCAAACTTCTACCTTCCCTTCGAGCCCAACCC
>CAZJCL010000295.1:0-2240 GCA_964544025.1 uncultured Opitutales bacterium
ACGCCGCGGGTGGCGCGGCCTTGTTCGCGGAGATCGGTTTCGCGGAAGCGGATCGACATGCCGAGGTGGGTGACGATGACGATTTCGTCTTCGCCGGAAGTGAGGTGGACGCCGATGAGCTGGTCGCCTTCGTCGATATTGATGCCGATGATTCCGCCTTTTCGGAAGTTGGCGAAGCTCTTGAGATTGGTTTTCTTGGCGACGCCGTTGCGGGTGACCATGACGAGGCGTTGCTCGTCGGAAATCTCTTTGACGCAGATCATCGCGGCGATTTTCTCGTCCTTCTGGAGGGCGAGGACGTTGGCGATGGCGCGGCCTTTGGAGGTGCGGGAGCCTTCGGGGATTTCGTAAACTTTCTCCACGTAGACGCGACCGTTGTTCATGAAGAACATGATGTAGTCGTGCGTGCTGGCGGTGAAGAGGTGTTCGATGAAATCCTCGTCGTAGGAGCCGGAGCCGATGATGCCTTTTCCGCCGCGTTTCTGGGAGCGGTAGGCGGTGGCTTCGGTGCGTTTGATGAAGCCTTGGTGGGAGACGGTGATGATGCAGCCCTCGTTGGGGATGACGTCTTCCATGCGGAATTGACCTTCGTCGTCGAGGAGTTCCGTGCGGCGCGGACTCTGGTATTTTTCCTGGAGAGCGAGCAGTTCCTCCTTGATGACGTGGAGGAGTTTGGACTCGTTTTCGAGGATGCTGCGGAGTTCCTCGATGAGTTTCATCAGCTCGGCGTATTCGGCTTCGATTTTTTCGCGTTCGAGTCCGGTGAGCTGGTAGAGGCGGAGGTCGAGGATGGCGTTGGCCTGGCGTTCGGAAAGGGGGTATTTGGCGCGGAGGCGTTCGCGGGCTTCGTCGCGGTTGGCGGAAGCGCGGATGATTTTGACGAAATCGTCGAGGTTATCGAGGGCGATGACGTAGCCTTCGAGGATGTGGGCGCGGTCTTCGGCTTTGCGGAGCTGGAAGGCGGTGCGGCGGTAAATGACTTCGCGGCGGTGCTCGAGGTAACATTCGAGCATTTCCTTGATGTTCATCTGCTTGGGCCGACGTTTGTCGAGGGCGAGCAGGATAACGCCGAAGGAATTTTCGAGCTGGGTGTGTTTGTAAAGTTTGTTGATCGTGACGCGGGGAACTTCGCCGCGTTTGAGTTCGAGAACGACGCGGGTGTTTTCGTCGGACTCGTCGCGCAGATCGCTGACGCCGTCGAGAACCTTCTCGCGAACGAGTTCGGCGATCTTGGTGACGAGGGTGGCGCGGTTTACGTTGTAGGGGAGCTCGGTGATGATGATTTGCTCGCGTCCGCCGCCGGGCATTTCTTCGACGGTCGCTTTTCCGCGGACGCGGACGATGCCGCGGCCGGTTTTCATGTAGGATTCGATGCCGGCTTTTCCGTAGGCGGCGCCGCCGGTCGGGAAATCGGGGCCGGGCATCATTTCCATGATCTCATCGATGGTGATCGACGGGTTGTCGATCATGGCGCAGGTGACGTCGATGAGTTCGCCGAGATTGTGCGGCGGGATGTTGGTGGTCATCCCGACGGCGATCCCGGTGGAGCCGTTCATGAGGAGATTCGGCAGGGCGCAGGGGAGGACAGAAGGTTCGGTGGTCGATTCCTTGTAGTTGGGAACGAAATCGACGGTGTCTTCGTCGATGTTGCGCAGAAGCTCTTCGGCGATTTCGCGGAGGCGGGATTCGGTGTAACGGTAGGCGGCGGGGGGATCGCCGTCGACGGAACCGAAGTTGCCCTGCGGTTCGATGAGCGGGTAGCGCATGACCCAGTCTTGCGCCATGCGGACGAGGGTGTCGTAGACGGAGGAGTCGCCGTGCGGGTGATAGTTTTTGAGAACTTCGCCGACGACGCCGGCGCATTTGTCGAACGGCCGGTTGTGGAGCAGGCCTTCGCGGAACATCGCGTAAAGGACGCGGCGGTGGACCGGTTTCAGGCCGTCGCGGACGTCCGGCAGGGCGCGGCTGATGATGACGGACATCGAGTAATCGATGTAGGCCGTCTGCATGATCTCCGTGATGTTAGTCGACGTGAGTCTCTCGTTCGGTGTTTGCATCTGTCGGTAAAGGGGGAGGTTGGTTATTGGTTAATTGTTATTAGTTATTAGGACTGGGAAGACCGTTCCCGATAACATTGTATTAACGTTTAGCCGATAACTGTTATCCAATAACTGATAACCACTACAAGGTAACCAATCACACATCCAGGTAGGAGACGTTGAGGGCGTTATCCTCGATGA
>CAZJCL010000295.1:2340-3976 GCA_964544025.1 uncultured Opitutales bacterium
AAGGTAACCAATCACACATCCAGGTAGGAGACGTTGAGGGCGTTATCCTCGATGAAGGCTCGGCGGGGAGAAACTTCCTCGCCCATGAGAATGGTGAACAACTCGTCGGCGCGGGCCGCGTCGGTGATGTCGACTTTGAGCAGGCGCCGTTTTTCCGGGTCCATGGTGGTTTCGAAGAGTTGTTTCGGGTTCATTTCGCCGAGACCTTTGTAGCGCTGGATGGTGAGTCCTTTGCGGCCGGAAAGGCGGATCTGGGAAATGATGTCCATGATGGAATGGACGGGGGTGACGGATTCGTTTTTCTGGCCGGGATTTTCCGTGAGCGTGTAGCGCGGCTCGTCGGAGGGATCGAAGCCGTCGAGATTGAGGCCGGCTTCCGCAAGTTCGCGGATGAGCTTGGTCATTTGGCTCGATTCGAAAATTTCGTGAACGGTGATCCGGCGGTGGACTTTGATGCCTTCGTCGTTTTCCAGGACCTGCTGGTCGGGAAGGTCGAAAACATCGCCCTGCAGTTCGTATTCGGCGCTGAACGCGGCGAGATCCTCGTCGTTGTGGATGTAGCGGAATTCCTCCTTGTTGCCGGTGCGAATGCGGGCGACGTATTTGGGAAGCTGGAGCGTATCCGGTTTGTGTTCGTGAAGGTATTCGTGGAGTGGGGCTCCGTAGCGGGTGACGCCGCCGCCGATTCGCTCCAGTTGCTGGAGGGATTCGACGATCTTTTCCACCTGTTCCGACGTGAACTTATAGTTGTCGGCGAGGCGGGTGAGAATTGCGTCCTCGGAGCCGAGTTCGAGGAGAATCCGGTTGAGCTGTTCGTCGTTGTCGACGTATTGCTCGCGGCGTTTGCGTTTGATTTTGTAGAGAGGCGGCTGGGCGATGTAGACGTAGCCGTTTTCGATGAGACCGCGCATCTGGCGGAAAATAAACGTCAGCAGGAGCGTCCGGATGTGGGAGCCGTCCACGTCGGCGTCCGTCATGATGATGATTTTGTGGTAACGGGCGCGGGAGGCGTCGAACGCACCTTCGCCTTCGTGGTCGCCGATTCCGGTGCCGGCGGCGGTGATGATGGTGCGGATTTCCTCGTTGGAGAGGACCTTGTCGATGCGCGCTTTTTCGACGTTAATCAATTTTCCGCGGATCGGGAGGATCGCTTGGAAGCGGCGGTCACGGCCTTGTTTGGCGGAGCCGCCGGCGGAATCGCCCTCGACGATGTAGAGCTCGGTTTTGGAGGGATCGCGCTCGGAGCAGTCGGCGAGTTTGCCGGGAAGACCGCCGCCGCTCATGGCGCTCTTGCGGACGGTTTCGCGGGCTTTGCGGGCCGCTTCACGCGCGCGCGCGGCATTAAGACTCTTTTCGATGAGGCGTTTCGCGATCTGCGGGTTGACCTCGAAATAGTATTTCAGTTCTTCGCCGACGATTTTTTGGACGATGCCGTCGACCTCGCTGTTGGAAAGCTTGGTTTTGGTTTGGCCTTCGAAACGCGGTTCCGGGATTTTTACGGAAATGACGGCGGTGAGGCCTTCGCGGGTGTCGTCGCCGGAGATGCTGGGGTCTTTGTCTTTAATGAGGCCGTTGGCCTTCGCGTAGTTGTTGATGACGCGGGTGAGGGCGGTGCGGAAGCCGGAGAGGTGGGTGC
>CAZJCL010000296.1:0-3965 GCA_964544025.1 uncultured Opitutales bacterium
AGGATGGTGCCTTGGGAGAGGTTCCAGGTTTGGGTGCGGTGGGCGATTTTTATGGGGTGCTCGGAGGAGTGGAGGCTTTGGATGCGGACTTTTGGGCCGGCGATTTCGATGACGAGGGTGTGGCCGCGGTAGCGGAGGCGGAGACGGATTTCGTGGAGTTCGGCGGGGAGTTTTGGATTTAGGTGGAGGGTCGCGCCGCGGGTTTCGATGCCGGTGAAACAGCGTTGGAGGAGATCGATGGTGCCGGCCATCGCGCCGAGGTGGATTCCTTCGCCGGTGGTGCCGCCTTGGACGTCGGCGATGTCGCTTTCGAGGGCGGCGAGGAAGAGTTCCCAGGCGCGGGCGGGGTCGAAACGGGCGGTGACCCAGGAGTGGACGATTTGGCTGAGGGTGGAGCCGTGGGAGGTTCGCTGGAGGTAGTAGTCGATGTTTTTGCGGATGATTTCGTCGGTGAGGGTGTAGCCGAGATCGTGGAAGAGGGTTTTTAATTCGTCGTCGGGGAGGAGGTAGAAGAGCATGACGACGTCGGCTTGTTTGGAGGCTTTGTAGTTGTTGGCGGAATCGCCTTCGGCTTCGAGGACGCGGTCGAGGCGGATGTTTTTGCCGTGTTTTGCGCGGTAGGTTTCCCAGTCGAGTTCGCGGAGGTTTTCGTAGCCTTCGAACTGGCTGATGATTTCGCCGTCGTGGAAGGGGATGGTGAGGTTGCGGGCGATTTCGTGCCAGCGCTGGATCTCGTCGGGGCGGAGATCGAGGATTTCGGAGAGTTCGTCGCGGCGGTCTTCGGGGAGGAGAGTGAGAATGGCTTCGGCGCGTTTCAGGACCCACGAGGTCATGACGTTGGTGTAGGCGTTGTTGCGGAGGCCGGGTTCGCCGGAGTCGGGGAGGGCGTCGTGGTATTCGTCGGGACCCATGACGTTGGCGATGTCGTAGCGGCCGGTTTTTTCGTTGCGGGTGGCGAGGCTGGCGAGGAAGCGGGCGATCTCGAGGAAGATTTCCGCGCCGTAGAAGCTGAGGAATTCGTTGTCGGCGGTGGCTTGGTGGTATTGCCAGATGTTGTAGGCGATGGCGACGTTGACGTGGCGCTGGAGGTGGCTGTTGTCGGGGAGCCAGCGTCCGGATTCGGGATTTAGGTGGACGGTTTGGGTTTCTTCGCGGCCGTCGCTTCCGCTTTGCCAGGGGAACATCGCGCCGCGGTAGCCGGCTTCGCGGGCGGCGTGGCGGGCTTCGTCGAGGCGGCGGTAACGGTAGAGGAGGAGTTCGCGGGTGGTTTCCGGGAGGCGGAGGTTGAGGAAGGGGAAGATGAAGAGTTCGTCCCAGAAAATGTGGCCGCGATAGGCTTCGCCGTGCCAGCCGCGGGAGGGAACGCCGGCGTCGAGTTCGAGGGTGTGAAGGGAGACGGTTTGGAGGAGGTGGAAGGAGTGGAGGCGGAGGATGAGGCTGGTGCGGGGGCCGTTGTTTTGGGAGATTTCGATGCTGAAGCGACGCCAGAGATGTTTCCAGGCGAGGGCGTGGCATTCGAGTAGTTCGTGAAAGCTTCCGGCGCGGGCGACTTGTTTGGCGGCTTCGAGTCCGGCTTCGGAGATCGCGTGGTCGCGGCTGGTGGCGAGGGCGGCGATTTTTTCGACGCGAATTTCGTCGCCGTGGGAAATGGGGAGGGCGAAGGTTTGCTCGATGTAGCCGGATTCTTCGCGGGTTTTGCGGGAGATTTCGAGGGCGTTTTCGGAGGCGTTTTGGAAGATTCGGGTGCGGGCGGTTTGGGCGACGCGGAGTTCGGATTGGGAGGTTTCGACTTTGAGGAAAATGGTGTCGTTTTCGAGGAGGCGGGTTTCGCGGGGGAGGAGGTGTTTGGTGTTGAGATCGCGGTAGCGGGGGACGCCGGTGTTTTCGACGCGTCCGTCGAGGGCGGAGCGGAACTCGATTTGGCCGGACCAGTTTTCGGCGCGGACGACGGTTTCGAGGGCGGCGAGGTGGGGGTGTTTCATGTGGACGAGACGCCGTTGGGTGACGGAAGTTTCGCGGCCGTTGGCGTCGCGGAAACGGATTTCGCGGAGGAGGATTCCGGATTTGAGGTCGAGGGTTTGGCGGTAGTGGAGGAGGTCGGCGGTGGCGGGTTGGAACCAGTCGCCGTCTTCGATGCGGAAGGAAAGCGGGAGCCAGTTGGGGAGGTTAACGAGATCTTCGTTGACGATGTCGCGGCCGGCTTTGCGGGAAACGAGGCGGTTGTAGCCGCCGGCGAGGTAGGTGCCGGGGTAATGGATTTTGTCGGCGGAAGATTCGGGGGCGGCTCCGCGGGTGGCGAAGTAGCCGTTGCCGAGGGTGCAGAGGGCTTCGCGGAGTTGTTCTTCGGCGGGGTTGAAACTGTCGTAGGAGAGGGTCCAGCCGCTGGAGGAGGAGCCGATGCTGAGTTGGGCGGACAGGCGGTCGATGAAGGTGTGGACGGCGTCGGTGTTTTCGAGGGAATAGGAGGCGGAAGTGGGGTGGTCGCCGCCTTTTACGGCGATGCCGATGCCGTTGGACGGGAGGGCGTCGAAAGCGTCTTCGTCGGTGACGTCGTCGCCGATGTAGATCGGGAGCGTGTTTTCCGGATCGAGCTGGAGGGCGTCGAGGAGCCAGAGGATGGCTTTGCCTTTGTGCCACTCGATTTTGGGCTGAAGTTCGAGAACCATTTTGCCGATGCCTTTGCGGAGGTTTTCGTGGCGGGCTCCGACGCGGTCGACGGCTTGTTTGACCTGTTCGCGGGCGTCGGGGGAGACGCGGCGGTAGTGGATGGCGATGGTGAATTTTTTGCGTTCGATTTGCGCGCCTTCGATCCCGGAAAGTTCTTCGGCGAGTTCCTTTTCGGCGAGGTCGAGGGTGGGGAGAATTTGCTCGGCTTGCTCGCTGATCATGTGGAGGCCGTCGGGGCCGGCGATGTCGAAGCCGTGGCTGCCGGCGTAGATGAGGTTTTCCATGCCGACGCGGGCGCGGACATCGGCGAGATCGCGTCCGCTGACGACGGCGACGGTGCAGAGTTCGGCCAGTTTTTCGAGACCGCGGCGGGCGGAGGCGGGGAGGTTGGCGTCTTCGGGACGTTCGACGATCGGGGAAAGGGTGCCGTCGTAATCGAGGAAAACGGCGATGCGTTTTTGGGAGGATTGGCTGATGCGTTCGAGGGATTGCATGCCGTCGGGGAGGTCGGCGATTTGGCGGTTGCGGGAACGTTGGACGGAGATTTCGGCAAGCTCTTTGACGACGACGGTGGCGCCTCGGGAGGCGAGTTCGGCGGACTGGCTGGCGCGGTCGACGCCGATGACGCAGGCGAAGTTTCCGGCGCGTCCGGCTTCGACTCCGGCGAGGGAATCTTCGATAATGGCGGCGCGATTGGGCGGAACATCGAGGCGGCGGGCGGCTTCGAGGAAGATGTCGGGCGCGGGTTTTCCCGGGAGGTGGAGGCGGGCGGATTCGACGCCGTCAACGCGGGTTTCGAAGAGGTTTTCGGCACCGGCGGCCTGGAGGACGGCTTGACAGTTTTTGCTGGCGGAGATGATGCCGACGCGGAAGCCGGCTTGGCGGAGTTGGTGGATGAGGGCGATGGTGGAGGGGTAGGTTTCGGCGCCGTGTTCGGCGAGGTGGGCGCGGAAGAATTGGTTTTTGCGGCGGGCGAGTCCGTGGATGGTTTCGGTGTCGGGGGAGTCGTCGGGGGAGCCGGGGGGAAGGGAGATTTGGCGGGATTCGAGGAAGGAGCGGATGCCGTCGAGGCGGGGTTTTCCGTCGACGTAGCGGAGGTAATCGGTTTCGGCGTCGAAGGGGACGAAGGGCAAGTTTTCGGCGGTGGCGCGGGCGCGGAGGAAGGCGTCGAAGAGCTTTTTCCAGGCGGCGGCGTGGACGGCGGCGGTTTTGGTGACGACGCCGTCGAGGTCGAAGATGACGGCGTCGATTTGGTCGCGGGAGATTTGGAATGAGCTGTTCATGATCGGAAACGGGGA
>CAZJCL010000297.1:0-3960 GCA_964544025.1 uncultured Opitutales bacterium
TAGCATCGGCGCTTCGCCGATGACCGCCCGTCAAGCCGCCGACGCCCACGCCCCCCGCTCAATCAATCGCCCGCCCGTACTGCACCGGGCCCGGCGGCTCCACCCCCAACTCCACCGCCGCCCGAATCGCCCAATGCGGATCCCGCAAAAACGCCCGCGCCAGCAAAACCGCATCCGCCGCCCCCGACGCAATAATCCCTTCCGCCTCCGCCGCCGTCGTAATCATCCCCACCGCCCCCGTCGCGATCTCCACTTCCTTCCGAATCCGCTCGGCAAACGGCACCTGATACAGCGGCGCCACCGGAATCTCCGCCCTCGGAACCGCTCCCCCCGTCGACGTATCGATAAAATCCACCCCCCGCTCCTTCATCCTCCGGCACAACTCCACCGATTGCTCCAAATCCCAACCTCCCTCCACCCAATCCGTCGCCGATATCCGCACGAAAAACGGCAAATTCTCCGGCCAAACTTCCCGCACCGCCTCCACCGTCATCAACGGAAAACGCATCCGGTTCTCCAAACTTCCGCCAAACCGGTCCGTCCGGAAATTCGACAGCGGCGAAAGAAACTGGTGCAGCAAATACCCATGCGCCATATGCAACTCCACCACCTCGAAACCCGCCGCCAAACTCCGCTTCGCCGCCTCCACAAACAACGCCACCTTCTCCCCGATTTCCGCCTCCGAAAGCTCGACCGGCGCCGGATCCCCCTCCCGAAACGCCACCGCCGACGGCGCCACCGTTTCCCATCCGCCGTCGTCCGCTCCCAGCACGCCCCCGCCTTTCCACGGCGCCGGCGTCGACGCCTTCCGCCCCGCGTGCGCCAACTGAATCCCCGCCACCGATCCCTGTCCTTTGATGAACGCCGCGATCCCCCGCAACCGCTCCACATGCTCCTCCTTCCAAATCCCCAAATCATCCGGCGAAATCCGCCCCGCCGGCTCCACCGCCGTCGCCTCCGCGATCACCAACCCCGCTCCCCCCTTCGCCATTCCTCCCAAATGCACCAAATGCCAATCATCGGCGAAACCATCCACCGACGAATACTGACACATCGGCGAAACAAAAATCCGGTTCCGAAACCGGATGTCCTTGATCGAGTAAGAATCGAAAAGATGCGAAGTCATAAACAAAGATAAAGAATCCGCCCAATTCTTTCAAAGCGGAACTGCTCCCCCGCCACACAGCAAAAAGCCCGACGTGCCGGAGCAACATCGGGCTTTTGAAAAGGTCTTCGCCCTCCGTAAAATCAGTTCCAAACGGTCGCGTTATCCCCCGCCCAGAAAACCGTATTGATTTCGCTCGCGCCGGGAATCTGCGCACGTCCGAGCCGCTCCACGTGTCCGTCGTAGAACAGGAAGTTCGCGGCGTCTCCATGCGGCACCAAGCCGAACCGGTTAAAATAGAAATTGGTGGAGGTGTACCAATAGTAGCTCTCCACAGCGGCCACGGTCCGTGTGGCGGCCGTCATTGTCTCCAAATTGACCCTGTTGACATTGCCCTCTATACGGTCGTCGCCATGCGGCTGGGCCCAAACATTCCACGCGTACGAGTAAAAGGCATTGAAAGTCTCGTTCTCGGTGCGTCCCAGAAAAATGTCGGCGGGGGCCATCACCGGCGCGGGATAGTTTCTATAAATCGTCGGGCAGTGCAATACCCCTTCCGGCGGCATTTCGTCCGGATCATGGCGAATGGTCTCTGCGCTCGGCAACACCCCCGGATTCAAATATTCGTACAACGTGAAGTGAAACGTCGCTTGAATGGACGTGCCGCCGGTCGATCCGCCCGTGGCAATCTTATGAGCCTCCATATTAAAGTGCGGCGGCGCCTTGCCCTCGTGATCAGAGGCATACATGAAAGCCGCCTGTCCGATCTGCCGCATGTTCGACGCGCAAGCCGCCCCCCGCGCCGACTCCCGAACTTTGCCGACAACCGGAATCAAAATCGCGGCGAGAATACCGATAATGGCGATCACGGTCAGCAGCTCGATCAAAGTAAAACCGCGCGCCGCACGTGTGGAGGAACTCAGGGTGGAGGTAGTCATAAGTAAGCCTTTCTGAAAGATTAACGCTGCGTCCGCAGGGTCTCCGGCGAGCAGACAAAAATCAAGTGTGTTAAACCATACTATAAAAGATCAGTACGAAGTCCAGCATTTTTCCAAACCGTCCTAGCACAGTCGTTCCCAAGACAATGCCGATCTTCCCTTCGTGACAACAAATTCCGTTTCTCGAAATGTACCCGAAAAGACAAAAAATGCGAATGCCGCCGCGATTCATCCAGCGGCGGCATTCCAACTTTCTCAAATCGTTCCGTACGCGCCAATCACTCCCCCGACAGCTCCACCTCCAGCCGCAAAAACTGCCGCGCCTCCGCCGAAACCGGCACCGCCGAGCGATACGTGGCGACCTCAAAACCGTCCGGCGCACCTTCCGCCGTCGCCGAAACGAACACCGCTCCCGCCCCATCCCAATCCCCCAAATCGCCCGACGCCACCACCGCGTACGAAACATCGCCGCTCACGTAAGTCCCGCCTTCGCCATCCGCCCCACCCGTCCGCCGCAAATACGCGATCGTCAAATATTCCTCACCCGCAACCTCCCTCGTCTCCACCTCCGGCAACACCTCCCGCGACGCCACCGTCGGATCTCCACCGAGCGCGTATTCCAAAACATTCCTGATTCCATCTCCATCCGGGTCGTCCTCCGCTCCCGATACCGATTCATCCAACCCGAACTCCGCGATCCACGCCGCAAACCCTTCTCCCTCCGCCCCCGGAATCACCGCGATCCCGAAAACCTCCGTCGTCGGCAACCCGCTCGCCACGATCTCCGAAACACTTCCCGGCTCCACCGAAACCTTCCCGATCACCCCCGCGCGACCTCCCCAATAAATCTGATCCCCCGCCAACGTCAGCCCATACGGATTCTGCGCGTCCGCCGCGATCGTCTCTTCATTCGTCCCATCCAGATTTCGCCGCCGAATCGCGTTCCCCGCCGCATCCGCATAGTAAACAAACCCATTTTCTCCATCGACCACCAACGTGTTAAACGACCACGCCGCCCCGACCATTCCGTTCAAAATCAGCTGATCGTTCTCCCCGTTCAAATCCATCCGGTAAAAACCCACCGCCGCATTCGGCTGCCCGTAATAAATCCGCCCAGCCACTTCATCGATCCCGATCGCCGTCAAATTGATCTCCGCTCCTGCCCCGCCGCCCAACCGCACCGGCGAACCGCTCCCATCCTTCTTCCCGCTGAAAATCCCTTCCGCGAACGTCGTCCAATAAACCGAATCTCCCTCAATCGCGATCATCTGCGCGTTCAGAAATCCGTCGAGATCACCATCATAAAGAATCTTCACATCCGACCCGTCCAACTTCGCGCTACGGATCCGGCTCGGATGCCCGTTCGCCGGCACCCCGTCCTCCGACCAGTAAATCCGCCCCTCCACCTCATCGACCACCAAGCCGATCGGACGGTTCAATCCCGAAACGATTTCCCGCGGATTCTCTCCATCCAATTCCATCCGCCAAATACCGCCCACTTCCACCGCCGCTGCGCCAAATCCGCGATCATTCGTCCAAAAAATCTGAGCCGAAAGCGAACTGCTAAAAAAAGCCGCGCCAAAACCGATCGGCGCCAGCGCAAACAACAATTTCAAGATACGGGAGTTCCGGGGTCTTCTGTAGTTCATTTGGGTTCCTTTCATTTACAATGCCCCAATCTCGGAGCAAGGGGTTTAAAAAACAGTGCGAAGAATCCGCCTTGTAACACCATCCCCACTACCGATCAAACAAAAAAAATCTCCTAAAATTCCGCCCGCTTCCAGTCCCCTCTCCCGCCCTCCCCGTTCACCCGGAACACAAAAGTCCTTCAACATCCCGAATCCATAGTGCATAATAAGGGCTCCCCGTTTCCGATCATGAACAGCTCATTCCAAATCTCCCGCGACCAAATCGACG
>CAZJCL010000298.1:0-3951 GCA_964544025.1 uncultured Opitutales bacterium
GGATGGCAGGGAAGGCGGCTGGACGAAGTTGATGCCGGAAGGCGAGCCGATGTCGGTTTATGAAGCGGCCGAGAAATACAAGGAGCGGAAAACTCCGCTGATCGTTTTCGCCGGGTCGGATTACGGGATGGGCAGTTCGCGCGACTGGGCGGCCAAGGGCTCGCTTTTGCTTGGGGTGAAAGCGGTCGTGGCGGCGAGCTTCGAGCGGATTCACCGGAGCAACCTGATCGGGATGGGCGTGTTGCCGTTGCAATTCGCGAATCCCGCCGACAACGCCAGTTCGCTCGGTTTCGACGGTTCGGAAGAGTTCTCGCTGAAGGGATTGGACGACAACCTGAAGCCGCGTCATCAGTTGGACCTGGAGATCCGGAGAAAGGATGGCCGGGTGGACGTGGTGCCGGTGTTGGTGCGAATTGACACTCAGGTTGAAATTGAATATTACCGTCACGGAGGAATTCTTCCGTTCGTGTTACGTGATATCTTGAAGAAGAATAATTAATTGAGAACCCGCCGCCGCCGGCATTTCCGCTGGCGGCGATTCCGGGTCTGCTCGTTGAGGACCATCTCATGCCTGAGAAAGACAGCTCCGCGTTTCTGGTGGACGCCTATTCGGACCCGGCAATCGTGAAAATCCGGGGAAGGGTTTCCTTCGTGAATAGCGGGCCGTTGCGGGACTTTTTCAGCAAGGCGATCGAGTCCGACAAGCGCCGTTTCATCATCGATTTCTCGGATTGCGCGAGCATGGACAGCACCTTTCTCGGGATTCTGGCGGGAGCGGCTTTGGAGCTCCGGAAGACCGATCCGAAAGGTTCGATGGTTCTTTGCCGGCTCGGGGCGCGGAATTTGGAGTTGGTTCGCAACCTCGGTTTGCACCGGATCATGACGGTGGATTCCGGGAACAAGTCTCTTGAATTCAACGAGAACGCGCAGTCTTTGGAGAACAGGGAAGGTAAAGCGGAACTGGAAAACGCGAAGCTCGTGCTGGAAGCGCACGAGAATTTGATTGAAGCCGACGATCGCAACCGGAATAAGTTTCAGGACGTGGTTTCGTTTTTGAAGAACCAGGTCGAACGGATGTAGAACGTCGCGCCGCTATGCCGGATTTTTTGCTGATAATCGCGATCACGATCGCGATCGTTTTTTTTGCCCTTTACTTAGTCGCCCGGAAGGAGATTTCGCGTCTCGACGAGGAGAAGCAATTGGCCCACCAGGAGAAGCAACTGGTCGTCGACTTCATGCACGACTTGGTGGAGGCGTTGGGGGAAGGGCTGACGCGGCAGGATCTTTCGCAGCGGATCGTGCATGCGGCGATTGTCAGCACCGGCGCGCTGAGCGCGTGCATTTTTGAGCGGTCGGGGGAAACGACGTTGAAAGGGATCGCGGTGGAAGGGCTTTTTCCGCCGCAGAATCCGTTGCCGGAGAGTTCGAAGACGAAGCTGACGACGCGCGCGAAGTTCATCGAGCAGATTCTGAAATCGGAAACGATTGAGTTTGGATCCGGATTGATGGGTTTGGTCGCGCAGTCGCGGGAGGCGGTTTTGATCGCGGACGGGGACCAGGATCCGCGGATTTTTAAGCACGACGATCCGGCGCTGGCGATCAAATCGATCATCGCGGCACCGGTGATTTTTCGGGATCGTTTGCTCGGGGTGTTGGCGGTGGCGAATCCGGCGGACGGGATGCCGTTTACCGAAACGGATTTTTCGTTGGTGCAGAACCTGGCCGATCAAGCGGGATTGGCGATTCACAACGCGGATTTGTTGAACCTGCAACTCGAGCAGAAAAAGCTGGATTTGGATCTGAGTTTGGCGAGCAACATTCAGCAAATGCTCCTGCCGAAGGAATATCCGGCGATTCGCAATTTGGAAATGCATTCGGTGTATATTCCGGCGCAGAAAGTGGGCGGCGATCTTTACGATTTTTTCCCGCTTTCGGAAACGCGGATGGGCGTGGCGATCGCGGATGTATCCGGAAAGGGAATTCCCGCATCGTTGATGATGACGATTTGCCGGTGCACGTTGCGGCATTTTTCGGCGGTGTATGATTCGCCGTCGCGGGTGTTGAGCGAGCTGAATCGGGCGATGTCGCCGGACATGCGGCAGGATATGTTTATCACGCTCATTTTCGCGGTGGTGGACACGGAAAAGAACGAAGTGGTTTTCGCGCGGGCCGGGCACGAGTTGCCGCTTTTGTCGTATCCGAATCAGGAAACCGGCACGGCGAGCGTGGAGATGATCGGCTCGGAAGGCGTGGCGGTCGGGTTGGTCGACGGGGATTTGTTCGACGTTTTGATTGAGGATAAACGCGTGCCCTTTCAGCCGGGAAGCGTGCTGGTGTTTTACACGGACGGGGTGACGGAAGCGGCGAACGAGGAGGGAGTGGAGTTTTCCGGAGGACGGTTGGCGGAAGTGGTGAAGACGTTGCGGAACCGGAGTTGCCGGGAGCTGAACGAGGGAATTCTCGGATCGGTGGAACGATTCGCGGGGCGGGACGGAATCGCCGACGATATAAGTCTGGTGACGGTGAAACACTTGTGAGGCGGAAACGTAGAAGGTTTCGGCGGCACATTTCGATTTTGCGTTTGGGGGAGGATTTGGCTCTGCTGGCGGAGGAAAATTTTCGCTTATGCTTCAACTTCTTCGCATTCGGAATCTCGCGCTACTCGATCAGGTCGAACTGGAATTCGGTTCCGGATTCACGGCGGTGACCGGGGAAACCGGTGCGGGGAAAAGCGTGCTGCTGGGGGCGTTGCGGTTGCTTTCGGGAGCGCGGGCGGACAAGGGAATCATCCGTCAGGGAGCGGAGGCGTGCGAGGTGGAAGCGGCGCTATTTTTCGCGGATCCGGCGGAAGTGAACGTGGTTTTGGAGGAGATGGGACTGCCTGTGTGCGAGGAAGGGATGTTGTTGCTGAAGCGGGTTTTGCCGCGGGAAAAGATGGCAAAGGCGACGGTGAACGGGAGTTTGACGACGCTGGCGAATTTGCAGCGGCTGGGGGAATTGTGGATCGATTTTCATGGGCCGGAGGATCCGCAGAAACTGTTTCAGCCGGGATTTCAGTTGGACTTGCTGGATCTTTATGGGAGGAACGAGGAGTTGTTGCGGGAGTATCGGGGGATTTATCGGGAATGGCGGGCGACGGTGGAGAAGCGGGAGGAGTTGGCGTCGGCGGGGAGGCTGTCGGAGGAGGAGATGCAGTTTTACCGGAACCAGATCGAGAAGATCGATCAGTGTCAGGTTTCGGAGGAATCGATCGCGGAGTTGGAGCGGGTGTTTAATCGGATCAGCCGCGGGCAGGAATCGATGGAAAACGCGCGGACGCTGGCGGAAGGGCTGGTCGGCGACGACGGCGTTTTTTACAAGTTCGGGGCGATGCAGCGTTTGGCGGCGGAGTTGGAAGAGGCAGACCCTTCGACGTCGGCCTTGCGGGAGCGGTTGCAGGCGTTGACGGTGGAGGTGGAGGATTTGGGGCGGGAATTCGAGGGATTGGCGGCGGAATTCGATTTCGATCCCGAGGAGGCGGAGCAGGCGATGGCTCGGATGAATCTTTGGCTGGAATTGCAGCGAAAGATGGGCGGAAGCGTGGAAGGAGTTTTGGCGAAACGGGCGGAGTTGGCGGACCGGCTGGAGCAGCAGGGAGATATCGAAGGGAGCTTGGCGCGGCTGGATAAGCAGGCGGCGGAATTGGAGAAACAGTTGCGCGTATTGGCGCGGCAATTACGAGAACAGCGGGAGAAGGCGGGGGCGGATTTGGCGGAGCGGGCGTCGAAGGCGATCGGGACGTTGGGATTCAAACGGGCGGTCTTCGCGGTGCGGGTGGCGATGGAGGAGGAGTTGACGATCCGCGGGGGAAGTCAGTGCCAATTTTTCTTTTCGGCGAACGCGGGACAGGAACCGGCGCCGTTGCACAAGATCGCGTCGAGCGGGGAAATCGCGCGGGTGATGTTGGCGTTG
>CAZJCL010000299.1:0-3949 GCA_964544025.1 uncultured Opitutales bacterium
GTCGGGGCGTAGCTTAGCCTGGTAGAGCGCCTGGTTTGGGACCAGGAGGTCGGCGGTTCGAATCCGTCCGCCCCGACCATTTTTTTCCCTATCTCATTCGTTGCTTGTTCATCGACAAGCTGCTTTCCCCGTCCAGTCATGAAAATCCCTGCAATCACCGGCATCATCAAACGTCGCGTTTTGGTGAATTATCGCGTGCATCCGGAAATTGCCCACGCCGTTCTCCCCCCGCCTTTCCGCCCCAAAACCCACGACGGCTACGCCATCGCCGGAATCTGCCTCATCCGCCTCGAGGAAATCCGCCCCAAAGGCCTCCCCTCCTTCGCCGGCGTCTGGAGCGAAAATTGCGCCCACCGAATCGCCGTCCAATGGGAAGACGCCACCGGCGCACCCAAAGAAGGCGTCTTCATCCCGCGACGCGACACCAATTCCCGGATCAACTCGATCGCCGGCGGCCGAATCTTCCCCGGCGTCCACCACCTCTCCACCTTCACCGTCAACGACCACTGGAAACGAATCTGCGTTAGAGTCGCCGCGCCCGATTTCTCCAGCCCCCTCGTGGACGTCGCCTTCGAAGAAGCCGACCACTTCACCCCCGGATCCGCCTTCGCGTCGCTGGAAGAATCCTCCCGCTTTCTCGAATCCGGCTGCCTCGGCTATTCCTCGCGCGACGATTCCTGCACCCTCGACGGACTCTCCCTCAAAGTCCCCGATTGGAAAGTCTCGCCCCTGAACGCCATCTACGTCCGATCGGCCTATTTCGACGACCGCTCCATCTTCCCGCCCGGAAGCATCACCTTCGACCACGCGCTCCTGATGCGCGACACCGCCCACGAATGGCATTCCGAACCCCAGCTCGACTCCGCCGAAAAAAGCGAACCGCCCGTAGCGCAAAACTAAATTTCCGAAAAACAAACCGCGCCCCCATCTTTCCCGCGCCCCCCTGAAACAACCTCATCCGCCCCGGCGTTCATACATGCATGAATGTTGTAACCGGACTCGTCACCGCCACCATCCTCCTCGGCGTTCTCCTCCTCTTCATCGGAGGCATCGCCGGTTTCGTCGAAATCTGTCGCGAACACCGCCGCCTCGCCCACCGCTGGCAAACCGCCGCCGAAGACACCCTCGACCCGAAATCCTAACCACCAGATCCACCCGCACCAACCTCCGCTCCCGCTCCCCAATCTAAAATCCAAAATTTAAAATTTAAAATGCCAAATCCCCCATTTGCCCCAACCCGCCCGCCATAGTACCCTCACCCCCATGGCATCCGAAACCCGCGAAACCCGCGACCGCTCCTCCCGCGCCAAAAAGCTAGCCAACTGGATCGACCGCTCCCCCGCCGCCCTCGCCCTCATCGGACTCGCCTCCCTCCTCGAATCCACCGTCGTCCCGATCCCCTTGGAGCTCGTTCTCGTCCCCCTCCTCTACCGCCGCCGCCACCAAACCTGGACGATCTGCACCATCGTCACCCTCGCATGCCTCGCCGGCGCGACCCTCTTCTACGGCGCGGGCCAATTCTTCTTCGAACGCTGGGGCGAAACCCTCCTCGCCCTTTTCGGCGGCGGCGAAGAATCCGCCCAAAGATTTCAGGAACTCATGAACCAGCACGGTTTCTGGGCAGTTCTCCTCTTCGCGATCAGCCCGCTCCCCTTCCAGGCCGCCATGCTCATGGCAGGCGCCGCCAGCTACTCCTTCCCCCTCTTTCTCCTCGCCTCCGCCATCGGCCGCGGCATCCGCTACTACGGACTCGGCTGGCTCGTGAAACGCTACGGCCAACGCGCCGCCGACTTCTGGCAACAACACCGCCTAAAAGCCTCCCTCCTCGGCACCGCCCTCATCCTCGCCCTCTGGGCCCTCAGCCACCTAGCCTCCCAATGGCTCAACTAAAACCCCAATCAAAAATCTAAAATCCAAAATCTAAAATCTAAAATTCCCCGCATAACTTCCGCTTGTAAAACCACCCCGATGTGGGAAATTATCGCCTATGTCCGAACTCATGACCATCGAAACCGCCGGCGCGCAACTCGCCGATGCCATCAAATTCTCTCCCGAGTGGAAAACCTTCCACGACATCAACAGCGAGTTTGAATCCGACGAGCCACTCAACGCGCTCCTCGGCCAATACCGCCAAATCGTCGGCCAGCTCCAGGCTTCCGAAAACCGCGATCCCGACCACCCCGATCTCCGCCGCCTCGAGCAGCTCCAGATCAAGATCCAGCAAAACCCGCTATTCCAGCGCCGCGAACAAGCCGCGGATCAAATGCTCGCCGTCCTGAGCCAAGCCAACGCCGCCATCACGCTCAGCCTCGGCATCGACTTCGCCGCCAACGCCCAACAACAACAAGGCGGCTGCTGCGGAGGCGGAGGCCACGGCGAAAGCGGCGGCTGCGGCTGCCACTGATTCGACAGTCCACAGAACGGATTTTGCAGAGCCCGGTTCCATCAGCGGATCGGGCTTTTTCATTTCCGCGATTCTCGACCTCCGCCGTTCCCGCAGACTGCACTGACTGCAAATCTGTTTAAACTAGCTTTAAAAATCGAAGCACTCAGAATCCTCCGGTAAAATGAAATCCTCCAATCCCTCCTCAGCTCTCCCCGTGAAACGAATCCGCATTCTCAAAAAATTCCTCCTTGGACTACTGGCCGCGTTTGTCCTCTACGTCTTGCTCGGATTCTTCGCCGTGCCGCCAATCGTTCGCTCCGTCGGCAAGAGCCAGGTGGAGAAAAATCTTCACGCCCAGCTGGAGATGGGAAATGTAACCTTCAACCCATTCACCCTGCGGCTGCGATTGAGCGAAATCTTGCTTCAAGACCTCCAGGGCCAAGATGTGCTCCGGCTCGGCGATGGCCAATTCGCCGTCTCACTCTCGTCTTCGCTGGCGAATTTCGCTCCGGTTTTGAAAGAAGTCATCCTCGATGAACCAGCTATCTTTCTTTCCCGAAACGCCGATGGCGAAATCAACGTGCTGCACCTTTTGAAGGAAACGGAAACGGAAAAGCCGCCTTCCACCGAACTGCCCAAACTCGCGATCCAGCACTTCAGTCTCGCTGGCGGCACCATCGAGCTCGTCGATAATGCATTGAAGCACCCGGTTTCCCTGGAAATTTCACCCATAGCGTTCGATCTGGAAAATTTTTCGACCTTCCAATCCGAAGGAAACGAGCTTCGTTTCTCTGCCAAAGATGCTTCCGGCGGATCGGTCGAGGGTAGTGGATCGTTCTCTGTCGTTCCAATGGCGGCTTCGGCGGAAGTGGTCTTGCATCAATTCGATCTTTCCGCCTTCGCGGCCTACATCCGGGAGTTTGTTGATGTCGATTTGCTTCAGGGAGTTGTAGATTTACAACTTGCGGTAAAGTTCCAGGGCGCCTCGAAGGAGGAAATGATCAGCGGAAACCTGAGCTCATTCGCGCTCTCGGATTTGCAGCTATCGACAGCTGAATCGGACACGCCTTTCTTCACCCTCGAAAAAATCGAGATCGCCAACGCCACGTTCGCCGCGTGGGATCCCCGGCTCGAGGTGGAATCAGTGCGTATTTCGAACGGAGATGCTCGCCTTCGACGCTTGGCAGACGGCTCGATCGATTTGCTGCAACTGCTTCCCGCTTCCACCGCGGCGGCGGAAAAACCCGCGGCTGATCCGGCCGATCGAGAAACTGCCGCGATGCCGCTGGCACTCACGTTCTCCGTTGCCAGTGTCGGCATCGACCGCTTCCAATTCTTGGTGGAAGATCTCGCCACCGGAGAGAATGCGCGACTGGAAGGCGGGCTCGAAAAAGCGGAATTTCGCAACATCACCGAGGATCTGAGCCAGCCGATTCCCTTCAGCCTCAACGGAACTCTCCTGACAGACGGCACCTTCTCGATCGCCGGAAATCTGACTCCCAATCCGCTCGCCGGTGAAATTAATATCGCTGTGGAGGCCATTCCCCTCTCCCGGTTCGATCC
>CAZJCL010000300.1:0-3934 GCA_964544025.1 uncultured Opitutales bacterium
TGAAGGAAGAATTTGGAAGTAAGAATTTATAAGTCAGAAGGTAGAATGCAGGAGACAGGAGACAGGAGACAGGAGACAGGAGTCAGGAGGTGGGAGTTGGGAGACAGGAGACAGGAGACAGGAGTTAGGAGTCAGGAGTTGGGGGAGTGAATTTTTATGAATAAGGATATTACGATTACGGCTAATGGGGATGTTTTTACGGTTCCGGCGGGGCAGCCGTTGGAGGCGTTTTTGGCGAAGCTGGGGTTTCCGCCGGGGATGGTGGTGGTGGAGCGGAATATGGAGCCGGTGAGTCCGAGCGAAACGGCGGAGGTGCGGCTGGCGGATGGGGATAAATTGGAGATCGTGCGGATCGTCGCGGGCGGGTGATTGGCTTGCGTTTTTATTTTTATGGCGACTTCCGCGCAAGAGCTTCCGGGGCTGGAGGTTCGGATCGATAATCTGGTTTATTTCGACGATCCGAATCTGCCGGCGGAGACGCCGCATGGGTTTATTTATTACATTACGATCCGGAACGATTCCGACCGGGCGGTGACGTTTACGCGCCGGAAGTGGGTGGTGCGCGAGGAGACCGGTCAGCGGACGGTGATCGAGGGGGACCGGATCGTGGGCGAGACGCCGACGCTGGAGCCGGGGCAGACATTTTCTTACAATAGCTATCATGTCACGGCGCGGCACGCGGTCGCGGAAGGGAGCTTCCATGGAACGGATGTCTTTGGAGATCCGGTTTTTGTTCGCATTCCGGCGTTCGCCATGACAATTCCGAATCAACGATGAAACTTATCGATCTGAACAGTGAAGGCGGCATTGGCGCCAATTCTCTATTTTTTCAGCTTGGCTCCTTCAATATTCTGATCGATGCCGGGTTGCATCCGAAGAAGGCGGGATTGGCGGCGGTGCCTGATTTTTCGGTTTTGCGGGATCTGCATCTGGATTTCACGATTCTGACGCATTGTCATTTGGACCATTTGGGGTCGCTGCCGATCGTGGTGCGGGAGCATCCGGAAACGCAGGTTTTGATGAGCGTGCCGAGTCTGAGTTTGTCGGAGCGGATGCTGCGGAATTCGTGCAATGTGATGAAGCGGCAGCGAGACGAGCTGAATTTGCCGGAGTTGCCGTTGTTCACGCACCGGGAGATCGACGGGATCGTGAAGCAGTTTTTTCCGATGACTTACGGGAAAACGAGCACGTTTGAGAAGGATGGGGAGGAGTTGCAGATCACGTTTTTTCCGGCTGGGCACGTGGCGGGGGCGGGCGGATTGGAAATGGTGCATAATGGCCGGAAACTGTTCCTGACCGGCGACGTGCTTTTCACGCCGCAGAAGATTTTGCCGGGCGCGAAATTTCCGTCGCGGCGCGTGGATACGTTGGTGATCGAGACGACCCGCGGCATGAACGAACCGGTGGAGGGGGTGAACCGGGCGAGCGAGGTGGAGCGGTTGCTGGAGAAGGTGCGGGAGGTGATCGGGCGCGGGGGGTCGTGCTTGATTCCGGTGTTTGCTCTGGGGCGGATGCAGGAGGTGTTGACGATTTTACACGCGGCGCAGGAGGAGGGGAAGTTGCCGGATTGTCCGATTTTCTGTTCCGGGCTGGGGATGGATTTGGCGGATTATTTCGATGAGATTTCGAAGAAGACGGGGTTGGTGCAATTCCGGAAGAAGATCATCGACGAGCTGGGGGTGAAGCCGTTGCCGCGGAATTTGAAGCCGGGACGGGATTTGCGGGAGAACGCGATTTACGTGTTGAGCAGCGGGATGCTGGTGGAGCACACGCCGTCGTATCGGGTGGCTTCGGGACTTTTGGGGAGCGAGAAGAACGCAATTTGTTACGTCGGTTATTGCGATCCGGAAACGCCGGGCGGGAAGATGCAGGAAACGGAGGCGGGGGAGCCGTTTATTTTCGAGGCGTTCGATATCACGAAGCCGTTGTTGGCGGAGGTGGAGCGGTTTGAGCTGAGCGGTCACGCGGACCGGGAGGAGATTTTGGAGTTCGCGCTGGCGGTGAATCCGCGGGCGATCGTGCTGACGCATGGGGATCCTCCGGCGCGGGCGTGGTTCGCGGAGGCGATCAAGGAAGCGGCCCCGGAGATCGAGGTGATCGATCCGGAGCCGTTGCGGGAGTATGTGTTGTGAGAAGTTAGAAGGGCGAAGTGCGAATGTAGAAGTGCGCTTCGGACGCTGTTTTTCGGTTTAACTGAGGAAGGCGGTTAGGGGGCTGGTGGCTTGGGCTTCGCGGGTGACGGCGCCGGAGTGGCCGGCTTCGAAGGAGGTGCGGCCGGCTTCGACGGCGGCGGCGAAGGCGCGGGCCATGCGGATCGGGTCGGATGCGATCGCGATGGCGGTGTTTACGAGAACGGCGTCGGCTCCCATTTCCATGGCGGCGGCGGCGTGGGAGGGTTGTCCGATGCCGGCGTCGATGACCACGGGAACACGCGCTTGCTCGATGATGATTTCGAGCTGGGAACGGGTGTCGAGGCCGCGGTTGCTGCCGATGGGCGCGCCGAGTGGCATGACGGTGGCGACGCCGACATCCTGGAGGCGTTGAGCGAGAACGGGGTCGGCGTTGATGTAGGGGAGGACGACGAAATCTTCTTTGACGAGGATTTCGGCGGCTTTGAGGGTTTCAATCGGGTCGGGGAGGAGGTAATTCGGGTCGGGGTGGATTTCGAGTTTTACCCAATTGGGGAGGCCGGCGGCCCGGGCGAGGCGGGCGAGGCGGACGGCTTCTTCGGCGTTCATGGCGCCGGCGGTGTTGGGGAGGATGAGGTAGCGTTCGGGTTCGAGAAATTCGAGGATGTTGGCGAACGGGTCTTTTTGGCCGGAGAGGTCGGCGCGTTTGAGGGCGACGGTGACGAGGCCGGTTTGGGAGGCGGCGAGGGCGTCGCGCATGGATTCGTTGCTGGCGAATTTTCCGGTGCCGACGAAGAGGCGGGAGTGGAAGGTGCGGCCGGCGACGACCAATGGTTCTGTGGTGAGCTGATGCGTCATTTTGATTGGGCAATGTAAGCGAAAACGGGGGATTCGGAAGGAAAATCGGGAAAATGGGGGGCAGGGCTGGGTTGGCCGGGGCGGAGGGTGGGGAGGGGGAGTAACCACGAATGGACACTAATGGACACCAATTTTTTTAACCACGGAATACACGGAATACACGGAAAGCTGGGGCTCTGGAGGGTTAACAGAAGGGATCGGAGGGTGGGGAGGGGTGTAACCACTGATAGACACGAATGAAGACGAATTTTTTTTTGACTACGGAATACACGGAAAGCTTCGGCGTTGGAGGGAGGGAGCACAGATTTCTTGGCGCGGCGTAGCCGCGACCAAACTTGTAGGATGAGATTCACCACGGAGACACGAAGCGCACGGAGCTTGGCTCTGGGGGGTGGGACCACAGATGGCACAGATGGGCACAGATGAGGACGGATGATGAGGTGATTGCGGCAGGATAATTTGTTTATCCAACGGCATTTTGGGGGTGAAGAAAAGTTGGGGTGGGGAGGTGTGGGTTGCGGGATGTTTTGACGTGGGGGGGCGGGGGGGATTTATGGAGGGGGATGGAGTTGGTTTTTTTGTGTCAGGCGGGGTATGAGGATTTTCTTGCGCGGGAGGTCGTGGCGGCGCGGGGGGGAGAGGCGGAGGTTCGGGAAACGGGGTGCGGGTTTGTGCGGGCGGAGGTGGCGGGGGAAGAGGTGGAGTGGTTGGCGGGGCTTTGTTTTCCGCATGTGACGCTGGTGGAGCCGAGGGAGATCGCGGAGGGGTCGGTGAACACGATGGCGGGGAAAGCGCTGGAGTTTTTCTTGGCGGATTTTTCGGGGGTGCGGGTGGAGGGGGAGTGGTTTTGCGAGGTTTGGACGCGGAGGGATTTGGATGGGCTGGGGAAACGGGCGGCGAGTGTGCGGCGGGTGTTTGACGAGAATTTGCGGAAGCGGATGGGGCGG
>CAZJCL010000301.1:0-3928 GCA_964544025.1 uncultured Opitutales bacterium
CAGAAGGTAGCGAAGGGCGCGAAGGCGAATGCTCTGCTTTTGTTTAACCACGGAATACACGGAATACACGGAAGCGAGCCGCATGAGGTGGTTTGGGCAGCGGGGGTGATTTTGTTGGTTTATTCTTCGCTGGCGGCGCGGTGGAGGCGGTCGTTGATGGCGCGGCCCAGGCCGGCGGGGGGGGCGAGTTCGGCGTGGAGGGTGGCGAATTCGCGGGAATCGATTTCGCGGAGGATTCCGAATAGGCGGCGGGCGGCTTCGGCGTCGTCGCCGGTTTCGGAGAGCCAGAAAACGTTGGGCGGCGGGTTTCCGGAGGCCGCGGGGCGGCGGAAAAAGAGGAAGGCGCGGTCGGGGGATTTTTCGGCGTCGGCGATGTCGAGGCGGGGGAAAAGGCGGCAGGCGGATTTGGGGCTGTAATGTTTTTTCAGTTGCCCGGGCATGATTTCGGCGGGCGCGGAGTCGGGGAGGCGGATTTCGAGTCCGGTGGCGCGGGCGAGTTGTTCGACGGGAATTCCGCCGGGGCGGAGGAGGGTCGGGCGCTCGGGATCGCGGATGTCGAGGATGGTGGATTCGAGTCCGATTTCGCAGGGGCCGCCGTCGAGGATATGGGGGATGCGGTCGCCGAGGTTTTGCTGGACGTGATGGGCGGTGGTGGGGCTGACGTAGCTGAAGGGATTGGCGCTGGGGGCGGCGAGGGGGAGGTTGCAGGTTTGGAGAAGGCGCTGGAAAACGGGGTGGCGGGGAACGCGGACGGCGACGGAATCGAGGCCGGCGGTGACGATGTCGGGGATGTCGCTTTTTTTGCGGAGGACGAGGGTGAGGGGGCCGGGCCAGAAGAGCGGGGCGAGGCGGGAAACGAGGGGCGTTTCGACGGCGATTTCGGCGAGATCGTAGCCGAGGGGGAGGTGGACGATGAGGGGATCGAACGAGGGGCGGCCTTTGGCGCGGAAGATTTCGGCGCAGGCGGATTCGTCGAAGGCGTTGGCGGCGAGTCCGTAGACGGTTTCGGTCGGTACAGCGACAATTTCTCCCGCGAGCAGTTTTTCGCTCAGGAGAGAAATATTCTCATCGGAGGCCGTGTAAATTCGCGCCACAACGAACCTCCTTTCGCTTTCGGAAAACGACTCCGCGCCGGAGCGCCGGCCGCGATTACTGCATCAGCAGCATGTTGCGGGCGCGCTTGATGGTCTTGGTGATGGCGCGCTGATCCTTGGCGGAAAGTCCGGTGATGCGGCGTGGCAGAATTTTGCCGGTGTCGGTCACGTAACGCGCGAGGATTTCCGGCGAAGTGTAGGAGACTTCGGATGGCGTCAGGGACTTCTTCTGTTTCTTTTCGGTTTCGGTGCTCATTGGCTAACTTCGGAATGTAAAGTGATGGGCGGAATCGTTTCCCGCAACTGCTTTCTGTGCAAAAAGGGAAGAAAGTAGGCGAGCGGGGGGAAGAATCAAGAGGAAAGTGGGGGATTAGTTATTAGTTATTAGTTATTGGTTATTGGTTATTGGTTGTTGGGGAATGTGGGGTTGCGTGGGGAGGGTAGGGTTTTATTCTGCGGGGATGGAAAATGTTGAGGCGGAACGGCGGTTTTTTGTGGATCGGCGGATCGGGTTTGCGATTTTGCGGCTGATGTTGGGGATCAATATGTTGGGGCGGGGGATGGTGCGGTTGCCGAAGTTGCGGGAATTCGCGAGCGGCACGGTGGAGGCGTTTTCGGGGACGTTTTTGCCGGACGTTTTCGTGTTCGCTTTCGCGATTACGATCGTGCTGGTGGAGGCGGTGGTCGGGGCGCTTCTGATTTTGGGGTGGAAAACGCGGTGGGCTTTGACGGCGATGGGGTTGCTGATGTGTGCGCTGGCGTTCGGGATGATTTTGCGGGAGCAGTTTGGGACGGTGGCGAATATTCTGCTTTATGGGGTGGCGGTGTTTTTGCTGCTTTTCAATACGCGGTATGACGGGTTTGGGGTGGATCGCGGGTTTTCGGGGAAGCGGGAGTCGGGGGAGTGATTTTGGGGATGGAATCGATCAGCCGGAGGGATTTTTTGAAGCGGGCTTCGGTGCCGGTGGCGGCGCTTTATTTGGGGGCGGGTTTTGCGGGGTCGCGGGCCGCGGCGGCGGAGGCGGAGCGCGGGGTGGTGGCGAGGGCGGAGGCGCCGGGGATTGTGGATACGAATGTGCATTTGTTCGATTGGCCGTTTCGGAGGTTGAAGTATCGGGAGACGGGGGCGCTGGTGGGGAAGTTGCGGGGACATCGGATTGAGCAGGCGTGGGCGGGGAGTTTCGAGGCGTTGTTGCATAAGGATTTGGATGGGGTGAATGCGCGGTTGGCGGAGGAGTGCGCGGCGCGGGGAGACGGTTTGCTGGTGCCGTTTGGGAGCGTGAATCCGGTTTGGCCGGATTGGGAGGAGGATTTGCGGCGTTGCGGGGAGGGTTACGGGATGCCGGGGATTCGGTTGTATCCGGGGTATCATGGATATGCGCTGGAGCATCCGGACTTTCGGCGGTTGTTGGAGGCGGCGACGGAGCGGGGGATGATTGTGCAGATCGCGTTGGAAATGGAGGATTCGCGGGTTCATCATCCGGTGGTCGATGCGCCGGATGCGAGCGCGGCGGCTTTGCCGGGGATTTTGCGGGAGATTCCGGGGGCTCGGGTGCAGGTTTTGAACGGGAACGGGGCGATCCGGTCGCGGCGGGTTTCGGAGGAGTTGCGGGAGGCGGGGGTGGCGGTGGAGATTTCGTCGTTGGAAGGCGTGGGGGCGGTGGGGAAATTGTTGGCGGGGAATTTGGTGAACGGGTTGGCGGGGTGGCCGGTGGAGCGGGTTTTGTTCGGTTCGCACGCTCCGTTTTTTCCGGTGGAGAACGGGTTGCTGAAGTTGTTTGAATCGCCGTTGAGCCGGGAGCAAATGGTGGCGGTGATGCGGGGGAATGCGCGGCGGTTGCTGGAAAGAGGGGGTGCGTCGTGAGGGTGGACGAGTTTGCGCTGGATCCGGCGGTTTATGGGCTGCCGACGCGGGAGGAGTTGGTGGAGTTGCGGATTTGGGATTTGCATTATCACGGGTTTCTCGGGGCGGCGGATATGCGTCAGCACGAGGAGACGATGTTTTATGTGGAGCGGTTTGGGATAGAGCGGATTTTCGCGATCGATATCGGGAGTTCGCCGCGGGATGCGGTGGGGGAAACGGATTTGGATGGGGCGCAGCGGGAGTTACTGGAGCGGGAGAAGGGGCGGATTTCGGGGATCATTTATATCGATCCGTCGGATCCGGAGGGGAGTTGCCGGAAGATGGAGAAATGGATCGCGAACGGGCCGTGCGTCGGGATCAAGTTTTTCGGGGGAAATCGGGACGGATTGCCGTGCGATCATTTGAACAGCGACCGAATCATCGCGTATGCGGCGGAGTTGGGGGCGATTGTTTATGTGCATACGTGGCTGAAAGTGGGCGGGGAACCGCGTCGGCCGGGCGGGGGAAACGCGCCGGGGGAATCGACGCCGATGGAGGTGGCGCGGCTGGCGGAACGGTTTCCGGAGGTGCCGCTGATTTGCGGTCACGCGGGCGGGGATTGGGAGTTGGGGGTGCGGGCGGTTCGGCGGTTTGAGAACGTGTTGCTGGAGTTTTCGGGGTCGGATTCGCATTCGGGGCAGGTGGATTTCGCGGTGAAGGAGTTGGGGGTGGAGCGGGTTGTTTGGGGTGGGCACGGGCCGGGACGGTCGTACGCGACGGAGTTGGCGAAGGTGTTGGACGCGGATTTGAGCGGGGCGGAGAGGATGGCGGTTTTGGGCGGGAATTTGCGGAGAATCGCGGCGGGGATTTTTCGGCGGAAGGGGGTGGGGATTTGAGGGGGTGTGGGATGGAGCTTGGGCTCGAGGTTTTTTTAACCACGGAATACACGGATTACACGGAAAGGCCTGGGCTCTGATTGTTTTAACAGAAG
>CAZJCL010000302.1:0-3915 GCA_964544025.1 uncultured Opitutales bacterium
GGGGCTGGGTCCGGCGACGGTGGCGGTTTTGGTGGAGCGGGGTTTGGAGTCGCCGACGGATTTGTATGGGTTAACGCGGGAGGATTTGGTGGCGGCGGAGGGAATTGGAGAGCGGTCGGCGGAGCGGTTATTGGGGGAAATCGCGGGGAGTTTGGAGGCGGATTGGGCGCGGGTGGTTTGGGGGTTGGGGATTCCGGGGGTCGGGAAAGCGCGGGCGGCGGAAGTGGCGCGGGTTTTGCCGGATTGGGCGGCGTTGCGGGAGGCGGGGGTGGCGGATTTCGCGCGGGCTGGATTGGGGGAGAAAACGGCGGCGGAAGCGGCGGAGTTTTTGCGGGATGAGGCGGTGCGGAAGATGTTGGCGGGGCTGGAGCGGGCGGGTTTCGGCGGCGGGGAACCGGGCGGAAGCGCGGCGGTTTCGGGGCGATTCGCGGGAGAGGTGGTGGTGTTGACGGGGAGGCTGGCGCGGTGGACGAGGAAGGAAGCGGCGGCGAGATTGGAGGCGGAAGGGGCGGTGGTGAGGGATTCGGTGACGCGGGAGACGACGTTGCTGGTGGCGGGGGAGCGGGCGGGCGGGAAGTTGGCGCGGGCGCGGGAGTTGGGGGTGGTTGTGATCGATGAGGCTGAGTTGGCGCGGAGGTTGGAGGGGGTGCGGGATTGAGCAAGAGAGAGCAGCTTTTTTTTCGGGAATAGGAGCGCGAGCTGCTACAACGCGAGCGCTTGGCGGATGGAGGCGGCGATTTCTTCGGGCGGGGCGTCGATGGACACAATTAGCCCGCCGGCGGGTTCCTCAAGAGCGGCAAATTGGGTGGCGAGCAGATTTTCCTTCATGAAATGGCCGGTGCGGGAGGAGAGGCGGTCGCGGATGATTTCTGGGTCGCCTTTTAGGTAAACGAATTGGACGAAATCGCCAATTTCAGCGAGGGTGCGCCGGTAGGATTCTTTGAGGGCGGAACAGGCGAGAATGGCGTTGTTGCCGGCGGCGTGGTGGGCGCGCATTTCATCCCGGAGGTTTTGCAGCCAAGGGAGGCGATCGGCGTCCGCTAGGGGGATGCCGTCGCTCATCTTGGCGATATTTTCGGCGGGATGAAAATCGTCGGCGTCGAAGAAGGGCCAGTCGAGCTGTTCGGCGAGGAGTTGGCCGACGGTTGTTTTGCCAGCGCCGGATACTCCCATGATTACGAGGATCATCTTAGACTCGGTTTCAACCACGCTGGATTTTTGATTGGACACGAATAAACACGAATGAGACTTGCTGGATGGGATTCACCACGGAGCAACGGAGGGCACGGAGCTTTGGCTCGGAATCTTAACAAAAGGGAGCAAAGGAAGCGAAGGGCTGGGGCTCTGCATTTGACCACAGATGGCACAGATGGGCACAGATGATGAAGGATCGCTAAGGAGTCAGGCGCCGGTGGTGAAGAGGGGGGAGAGGGCTAGGATGACGCCGACTAGGAATCCGTAGATCACGTGGGCGACCAAGTAGGTGGGGCCGCCGGAGAATTTGACTTTTTTGATTTCGTCTCCGCCATCGCCGAGAACCGCGCCGACGACGAATATCAGGCTGGCGACGACGCCGTGGAGAAAGCCGAGAACCGCGCCGCCCGCGATGACCAAAACGGGTGTTTCGAGTCCGATGAGAAGGAAGAGGGCGGCGTAGATCATCGCAAATACGATGCCGGCGATCAGGTGGACGACGAATCCCATCATGAAGGCGGTGCCGCGTTTATCGGAGAAAAGATAGCCGAGCGCCATGATTAAGTTTGCCCGGGTCCAGCCGGCTTTCCCGACGATCGCGATGACGATGGTCATTCCAGCGGCTCCGATCAGCCCGGCAAGCGTGGCGTAAAGAACAAATTGGGAGTTAAACGAAAGTCCGTCCATACTCTCGATTATCGCCCAGGAGCCGGGAAAAGGCGAGATCGTTACAGTGTCGGGACTGACTTTTTTAAACTTTTGCGGGCAACCCCGATGTCCAGATCCTGCCTTTCCCGATTCAGGAAGTAGCTGATTTGGCGGTAGCCGGCTTGTTCGAGAAGATCGAGGGCTTCCTCGTAACCGTCGGCGACGCGTTCGGGGATGTGGGCGTCGGCACCGATGACGACGGGGATTTCGCGGGCGCGCATTTCGCGGAGGATCGACGGGGCGGGGTTCATTTCGGAAATGCGCTTATTGACGCCGGAGGTGTTGAGTTCCATGGCGACTCCGGTGGCGGCGATGCGGTCGAGCGAGCGGAGGATGAACGGCCAGATGCGGTCGAGGATCCATTCCTCGGGAGCGAGGTTTTTGATGAGGTCGGGGTGCGACATGGTGTCGAAGAGTCCGCTTTCGGCGGCTTGGGCGACGTGGTCGAAGTAGAGTTTTTGGTATTCGAACCAGTCGTTTTTGAAATAGCGTTCGAAGTAATCCGGGACTTGCGGGTGGACCGAGCCGAGGATGTGGTGGAATTCGTGGCGGGAGTGGAGATCTTCGAGCCATTTTTCCATGCCGGGGACGAAATCGCTTTCCATGCCGAGGCGGACGTCGATGCGGCCTTCCCATTCTTCGGCGGCGCCTTGGACGAGATCGACGTAGGTTTCGAGTTCCTCGGGGGCCATGCGGACGTCGGCGGACCAGCCGCCGGGGATGGGGTTGTGGCAGGTGACGATGATGCCTTTGAGTCCGCGTTGTTCGGCGACGGCGGCGTATTCTCCCGGCTCTCCGTAGGCGTGCTGGCAGAGAGGGGTGTGCATGTGGGACTCGTAAAGGATCGGCGTCATAAGGTTACTTTCGAAAAGGATGAACCGGATCGGTTCCTTGTTGCGGTCAGTTTTCGCCGGGGTTTCCGGCGAGGTCGAGGAGAACGCGGCAGGCGGATTCCAGTTGGGAAATCTCGATGAATTCGTCGCGGGTGTGGGCTTGGGCGATGTCGCCGGGGCCGAAAACGAGGCTGGGGATTCCGGCGGCGGCGTAGGCGGTGGCGTTGGTCATGTAGGGGGCGGAAAGGAAGGCGAAATCGGGTTTTACGCGGCGAACGGAATTCGCGAGGGCGGTGGCGAAGGGGGAATCGGCGGGGGTTTCGATGCCGGGGCGGTCGAGGTAGGGATCCTCGACGGAGATGCCGGGGAGATCGGCGAGGAGGGCGCGGATTTCGGCGAGGGCGGCGGGGCCGGTTTCGTGAGGGAGGAGGCGGCGGTCGATTTCGAGGGAGCAGCGGTCGGGGACGATGTTGACGGCTTGGCCGCCGCGGATGACGCCGGGATTGAGGGTGCCGTTTCCGAGAGTGGGATGTTTGGGGCGAGCGGCGAGATCGGCGGCGTGTTTGGCGAGACGGTCGAGAACGGGGGCGACGCGGAGAATCGCGTTTTGGCCGCGTTCGGGAAAGGCGCTGTGGGCGGCGGTGCCGGTGGCGTGGATGTGGAAACGGAGGACGCCTTTGTGGGCGTGGATGATGTCGAGGAGGGTCGGTTCGCCGGTGATGGCGGCGGAGATTTCGAGACCGGATTCGACGAGGCGGAGGGCGCCGGTTTGTTTTTCTTCTTCGTCGATGGTGGCGGCGAAGAGAAGCGGTTGTTTCAGGCGGTCGGGATGGCGGGCGTAGAATTCGGCGACGGCGAGGAAAACGGCGAGGGAGGCTTTGGTGTCGCAAGCGCCGCGGCCGTAGATGCGTCCGTTTTTCTCGATGGGATCGAAAGGGTTTTCGGAGAACCAGCCTTCGGTGGCGACGGTGTCCATGTGGGCTTCGAGGAGAAGCGCGGGGCCGTCGGGGCCGATGCGGGCGACGATGTTATCGCGGCCGGGGAAAACGGATTGGCGGAAGGGGGCGAGTCCGGCGCGGCGGAGGAAGTTTTCGACGTAACCGGCCACGGCGGCTTCCCCCGTTCCTCCGAAAGAGGGATTCACGCTCGGGAGCGCGATCAGGTCTTTCAGGAGGGAAAC
>CAZJCL010000303.1:0-3825 GCA_964544025.1 uncultured Opitutales bacterium
GCTGCTGGGCGGCGCGGTTTCCGCTCATGCGAATTTGATCGCGTATGATCCGTTTTATTCGGCCCCAGGAAATTCGGGGGGCGCGGATCCGGCGACCGGGCGTTATCTCTCGAATGTCGACGGCAATTCGGGATCGATGAACAGCGATATAAACAAAGATATGTCGGGAGGGGATATCGTCGGATTCGGTTCTCACTCTTGGGAATCTTCGACGACCACTTTTCGGGTGCAGACGCCGAGTTTACCGACGGCGAGCCGTATGCCCGACGCGGATGGAGGAGTGCGGATTTTGAATTTTCGAGGTAGCGGCACCGCGAACGGGACCCACCGAACCGCGTCGCGTCAGCTCGATGCGTACACGCCGTCGAGCACTTATTACATGAGCAGTGCGCTTCAGGCGTTTACCGCAGCATCGGGAAACCAAGCAAACGCCTACCTGATGCTCGGCTTCGGGAACAGCGCGATTACGGATGCTTCCACCATGAGCGGGACCAGCGGTGCGACTTTCGAGGGGTTGATGTGGGGATTTCGGGCCAATGGGGACGGTGATCGGCTTGATTTGGTGGTGCGGGCGACGACCGACGCGGTGACGAACACGATTTCGGAGTTCACGCTTTTGGAGGGGATTACCCAGCAGCAAACGTACTTTGTGGCGGCGAAGGTGGATGTTAACGAGGGCGGCGCGGATTCGGTGACGGTTTGGCTGGATCCGGGATTCAGCACGTCGGAACCGGCGGGTGGAGTGACGTTTCAGGCGGATGTGCTATCGACGCTCGGCGGGATTACGCATTTCGGCTTGGTGCAGAACGGGCTTCTTCATTCGGGAGGAAACAGTTCCACCAACCGCGTTGGCTACATCGACAGCATTTCTTTGGGGACGGAATACGCGTCGGTGATTCCGGAGCCTTCAACTTACGCGCTGGCGTTGGGCGGGCTTTCGCTTTTGGCGATCGGGGTTTTGCGGACGCGGCGCGGGCGGAAGGGTTGAGTTTTGGGGACGGTGAGGGGGGAGGATGATGCGTTGGTTGGGTGAGGGCTTTGGCTCCGGGAAGGGCTGAAGCCCTCGCTCTTATCTTGGGAGGCGGGCGGGAGTTTTTCGTTTATGAAATGGGTTTCTTTTGGCGGATTGGTTTTGGGATGTCTGGCGGGTCCGGTTTTTGGCGGGACCGTTTTCGAGGATTTTGAGTTGTCGCCGGAGGTTTCGGGATGGACGCGGGTGGGGGACGAGGGGGAGTTCGCGTGGATGCCGGAGGGGTGGTTGCGGGCGACGGTTTTCAGCTCGGCGACGGATCAGCGGTTTTTGCGTCCGCTGGACGGGAGTTACGATGAGACGCGGGAATTTTGGTTTGAATTCGATTGGCGGCCGGAGGCGGTTTACGAGTGGCCGCGAGCGAATATCGGGGTGATGCGGGGGGCGGCGACGGAGAATCGCGAGACGATCGGGGTTTCGTTTCAACGGAGGCTTTACGCGCAGCAGGAGGAGGGGCAGCGGGGGATCGGGGTGGCTTCGGACGGGACGAGCGTAAATTTCGCGACGCCGAGTTTTCCGCGTCCGTCGGGGAGCGAGCTGGACGCGCGGACGAAGGTGCATTACCGGCAGAATCAGGTGGGGGAAGGGTGGTTGACGGTGGAGATTGTGGATTTGGCGTCGGGAGAGATTTTGGCTTCGGCGAGCGGGCGGGTGTTGGCGGCGGGGAAAAGGGCGGTTTTCGATCATTTCGGGATCAGTTCGTTTACGGCCGCGAATTCGTCGCCTCAGTATGCCGACCGGATGCGGTTCGATAATTTGTATTTTTCGACGGACGGGCCGGGGGACGAGTGGTTTGCGGGGAAGGGGGAGGCGCGGCCGGGGCCGTCGTGGGTGCAGGATTCGGTGCCGCCGGAGCCGAATCCGGTGGTTTGGGAGGCGGTGCCGGAAGTGGTTTCGGCGACGCGGATCGCGATGCGGGCGGGGGCGGCGGTGGACGACCGTTATCCGGTGGAGTATTTTTTTGAGAATGTGGAGGAGCCGTCGCGAAACAGCGGTTGGCGGAGCGAGCGGGAGTGGGTGGATGCGGGGCTGGTTCCGGAAACGGAATACAAGTATCGGGTGAAGGCGCGGGATATGTCGCCGAACCGGAACGAGACGGAATGGTCGGTGGTGGCGAGCGCGACGACTCCGGTGGAAACCGATTTCGGGGCGCCGAATCCGGATCCGATGCAGTGGGAAAACGGGCCGGCTTTGGTCGGGGCGAATCGGGTGGCGATGACGGCGGCGGAGGCGGTCGATCCGGAGGGGAACGGGCCGGTGGAGTATTATTTCGCGAATTTAACGCATCCCGCGCGGGACAGCGGGTGGCAGGCGGAGCGGACGTTTGTGGATTCGGGTTTGGCGTTCGGGACGGAATATACCTATGCGGTGAAGGCGCGGGATGGATCGGCGAATGGGAATGAGACGACGTTTTCGGAGGCGGTGCGGGTGGTGACGGAAGCGGAGCCGGAGTTGGCGGAGTTTTTGCGGGGGGAAGGGCTTTGGCAGGGGACGGTTTTCGGGGAGCCGGTGGCGTATTCGCTTTATCACGAGGAATCGGGCGGCGGCGGGGAGCGGTCGCACACGGTGGTTTATGTGCGGAACAGCGGTTTGCCGCGGATCGGGACGGAGCCGGACGGGTCGATTTTGGCGGATTTGATCGGGGAGGGATTTTTGGTGGTTGTGCTGGATTTCGGGCTGGTGGGGGAGGCGGATTTGTTCGGGCTTTCGCGGGCGTTGCTGGAGTTTCATCAGTCGTTGCCGGAGACGCATCCGAATTCGGCGTTGGCGGGGAGCGGGTTGCTGGCGGATACGAGTTACATTTATTTTCTGCCGGAGGGGTATCGGCTGGCGCGGAATTTGCCGTTTTGGAATGTGCGGGATCATGGGTGGGAAGGGACGATGCAGCGAATCATGAATACGTATAACGGGCACGTGGTGCGCGAATTCGGGGTGGCACCGGTGACGAATCCGGCGGATATGCGGGGGCCGGACGGGGAGGAGATCGATTACAATTTGTATATCGACATCATTTATCCGTCGCGGCCGGTGGCGGCGGTGCCGGTGTTGATCGACAGTTCGACGAATTTGCCGCGGATGCGTCCGTTTCGTCCGGACAACGACCGGATGATATATCCGATTTCGTTCGCGTTGGGCGGGTACGCGTGGGTTTCGATGGATCATTGCTGGAATCCGTTGGCGCGGGCGGAGCATTACGGGTATTGGGATCAGTATTCGCTGGACGATTGGAACGGGTTGGCGAGCGCGAGTTCGGCGGTGCGGTTTTTGCGGGCGCACGCGGAGGAGTTCGGGTTGCGGGAGGAATCGATCGGGATCATGGGGCATTCGAAAGGGTCGTACGCGGCGACGCGTTTGGCGGATCCGGAGCATGAGACGGCGGGGGAGTATTTCTCGTTCAGCGGATTTCCGCGGACGACGCCGGAGCCGCAGCCGTGGGCGGGATTTTCGAGCCGGGTGGCGGCGACGTTTCAGTCGATGGGGAACGGGACGCGGCGGTTGCAGTATGTGACGGAGCGGAATGTGCCGACGGCGGTGGCGGCGGGGCGTTTTGACGAATACAACCAGTGGCTCGTTTTTCCGGAGTTGGTGGCGCGTTATGTGGATCAGGATTTGAACCATCTGGCGCTTTGGATGACGGATTTGAATCACGACTATCCGAGGTTGCGCGACGAGCTTTACGGGGAGGACCGGTGGGAATTGGTGCGGAAGTTTTTCGATGGTTATTTGCGGCCGGAGTTGGAGCGGGGGCCGGAGGTTTTGTATTTTTTGCCGAAGGACGGGACGGAGAATGTGCA
>CAZJCL010000304.1:0-3804 GCA_964544025.1 uncultured Opitutales bacterium
TGCAACGCCTCGCAAATCGGCGGCACGATCGCCAGCGCCTGCTCCGGCGCCAGCTTCCCCTCCCGCAAAAGCTCCCGCACCGAAACCCCGTCCACCAGCTCCATCAAAAAGAAAAACAGCCCGTCCCGCTCCCCGAATTCATACACCGCCACGATGTTCGGATGATTCAGCCGCGCCAGCGTCCGCGCCTCCCGCGTGAACCGCTCCACAAACCCCGGCTCCTCCGCCCCCCGCCGCAAAACCTTCAGCGCCACCCACCGGTCCAGCTTCGGCTCACGCGCCTTGTAAACAGCACCCATTCCTCCCGCGCCAATCAGCTCCGCCACCTCCAGCTCCGGAAAAATCCGCCCCACCTCCTCCACCGAAAGCGCCGCCCCTTTTCCGCCCTCCGTCCCGGCCGCCGATCCCGGCCCGACCGTCTCCCAATTCATCTCAACCAAACACCGCGGACAAATCCCCTCCGGCGCATTCCCCGGAGTCTCCCGCCCGCACCGCCGACACTTCTTATCCGCATCGCTCATAAAAAATTTCTCCTTCACTCCACGATTACCGCTCCCCCGCGAAACCTTACCGGCTCCCCGCCAAAATCTCCCGAATCCGCCGCAACTCCTCCTCCACCTTCTCCGCCGTCACCGTCTCCGCCAATTCCGCCCGGAAAACTTCCCGAAACCGCTTCCGCATCCGATGCACCGCCACCTGCGCCGCCGCGTCCGACATCCCCGCCTCCGCCGCGACCGCCGCCAAACCGCCCTCCCGCGACGGCGTCACCAAAAACTCCTTGAACCGCGCAAAAACCTCCCCGCGCCCGCTCCCCTCATAATGCTCCCGCAATCTCCCCAGCGCCCGCTCGATCACCGTCAACGCCCATTGCCGGTCGTAAAGCACCTCCGGCGACGCCTCGTCCACCGGCTCCACCGCGAAACGCCGCTCCCCCTCCACCGCGTCGATCGCCACATGCGGCGCGTCTCCGCCCCGTTTCTGCGCCCGCCGCTTCCGCCACTCCTTCCCCAGAAACCGCTTCAGCGCCACCAGCAAAAACGTCCGAAAATGCCCCTTCTCCGGATCCGCCAGCCGCAAAAAATCCTTCTCCAGCAACCGCTCAAAAAACGCCTGCGTCAAATCCTGCGCATCCTCCGGTCCGTATCCATTTCTCCTGACAAACGCGTAAAGAGGATACCAGTAAGCCGAACAAAGCGCCTGCAACGCCCTCCGGCTCTCCGTCTCTCTCGCGTCACGCGCCGCCAGAACGACCGTCCATCGCGTCGTCTGAAACCGGGGCCTCCGGGGCAACAATTCTCCATCGTCAGGCATGGCAACTCAACACATACCCATTTCACAAAAACCCTTACCCCCTGCACGCCAAATCGCACTCCCCCCTCCACCGAATCCACCAGTCTCTTCCTTTTTAAACACGAGCCCCTACCGCAATCACCAAATCATCTGTGCCTATCTATACTACAATCCGTCAAACTCTTGATTTCCGAACACAATTTCCCTCCCGCAAATCCCACGCCTTATCTGTGCCCATCCGTGACATCCGTGGTTAAACCTCCAGATCCAAAGGTCCGTGCTCCCCGTGACTCCGTGGTAAATCCCACCTCAAAAGTTTGGTTGCGGCCATGCCGAACTAGGTATTCCGTGGTTAAAAAGATCCCGAGCAGACTATCCTTCGCTTCCTTTGCTCCCTTCTGTTAATCCCGAGCTCAACTGCCTTTCCCCTTATTCGTGTGGATTCGTGTCCATTCGTGGTTACCCGCCACTTTCCCCGGCCCCCCATTACCTTCCCAAATAATATTAAACCCCGAGCCTTTCCGTGTATTCCGCGTATTCCGTGGTTAAATATCCAGAGCCAAAGCTTCACACCCTCGATATATTCCGCGTGTTCCGTGCATTCGGTGGGTTCGGTGGGTTCGGTTGCACCACCCGCCCAATCCGCATTCCAAAATCCAAAATCCAAAATTCTCCCACCTTCCCACCTTCCCACTCCCTTCTTTCTCCTAACTATCCCTCACCTGCGTCTCCACCAACTCCGGCGACACCAACTCCTCCCCCTCCGGCGCCGCCCCCAACTCCGGAAATTTCCGCGCCGCCACCAGCACCCGGGACTCCAAACTCCTCACCGCCGCGTTATAATTCCGCACCGCCCCCTCCAAGCTTCGCCCCAACAACCCAAAATGCCGGTTCAACACCCCAATCCGCTCAAACAACTCCCGCCCCAACTCGCTGATCTCCTTCGCGTTCCTCGCCACCTTCTCCTGCCGCCACCCATACGAAACCGACCGCAACAACGAAATCAACGTCGTCGGCGTCGCCAAAATCACCCGCCTCTCCGCCCCGAACTCGATCAACCCCGGATCCGCCTCCAACGCCGCGCTGAAAAAAACCTCCCCCGGCACAAACATCACCACAAACTCCGGCGCCGGCTCGAACTGACGCCAATACTCCTTCGCCCCCAACTGCTGCAAATGCGTCCGCAACTGACGCGCATGCGCCGCGATCTTCCCCTTCCGCAACTCCCCATCCTCCGTCTCCAACGCCTCCAAATACGCCGCCAACGAAACCTTCGCATCCACCACCACCTGCCGCTCCCCCGGCAAACGCACCACCATATCCGGACGAAACCGCCCCCGCTCCCCGTCCGACACACTCGCCTGCTCCACAAAATCGCAATGCTCCACCATCCCCGCCAGCTCCACCACCCGCCGCAACTGAATCTCCCCCCAACGCCCCCGCACCTGCGGCGCCCGCAACGCCTGCACCAGATTCGCCGTCTCCCGCTCCAGTTTCCCCTGCGATTCCGACAGCGACTTCACCTGCTCCGTCAACGAACCATACGCCTGCCGCCGCGCGTTCTCCAACACCCGCACCCCCTCGTCATACCGCTGCAACGACTCCTGAATCGGCTTCAACAACTGCTCCACCGACTTCTCCTTCTTCTCGAACTCCGCCCGACTCAAATTCTGATACTTCTCCAAAGTCTCCCGCGCCAACTCCAGAAACGAAGCGTTATTCCTCCGCAAAGCCGCATCCGCCGTCGAAGCGAACGTCTCCTCCAACCGCGCCCGCGCCTCCTCCAAAATCCGGATCTTCTCCTGCAACAACTTCGCCTCCCCCTGATGCCGCGCCAAATTCACCGCCGCCACCGTCCGCGCATCCCCCAACTCCGCCTCCAGCTTCCGATTCAACTCCGCAAACTCTCCCCGCTCCCTCTCACAAATCTCCCGCAACGCCGCCTCCTGCCTCCCCAACAACTCCGCCGCCCCCAACCGCGCCCGCCACCAAAGCGCCGCCACCACAAATCCCCCCAAAAAACCCGCCACCCCCGCCCCAACCAAAAACCAGCTTTCCATCCCCAAATCTGTATCCAATCCCCCTCCCAAAGTAAAAGCCGAACGAAGGCTCAAGTTCCAAGTTCAAGGTTCGAAGTTCAAAATTGAATACTCTCTTCCCCTTCAGAATTCCTGGCCCACCTTCCTCTTCGCTTCCTTTCCCCCTTCTGTTCCAAGCCCCAGCTACCTCATACTCCAGCCCCCGAAAGAAAAACCGCAAATAACGCCAAGCTCCAGGAACACCGAACCCTCAATTCCGGATTCATCTGTGCCCATCTGTGCCATCTGTGGTTAAAAAAACCAGAGCCCAAGCCCTTCGCTTCCATTGCCCCCTTTCGTTTCAAGCCCCAGCTGCCTTTTCCCCTCATTCGAAAATCCGTGTCCATTCGTGGCCACCCGCCCTGTTCCCTCCCCCACTACCTTCGCTCCCCTCGCTACCTTCTGTTAAATCCCCTCCCGCCTTCCGTGTATTCCG
>CAZJCL010000305.1:0-3795 GCA_964544025.1 uncultured Opitutales bacterium
CCTCCCCTCCGCCCCCAACATCCTTGACTCCAAAACCCATCTCCCAAAATCTACCCCTCATGAACTCCCCCGTATCCGCCCGGCCATTCCACCGCCTCCTCCCGCGAATCCTCCTCGCCCTCGCTCTCCTCACCCTCGCAACCTCCACCGCCTCCGCAGCGAACACCTCCGCCAACACCCCCAAAAAACCCAACATCCTCTTCATCTTCTCCGACGACCACGCCCTCCAAGCCATCGGCGCCTACGGTTCCAAAATCAACCAAACCCCCAACATCGACCGTCTCGCCGCCGAAGGCGCCATCTTCGAAAACTCCTTCGTCGGCAACTCCATCTGCGGCCCCTCCCGCGCCACCATCCTCACCGGAAAACACAGCCACAAAAACGGCTTCCTCCGCAACGGCGACCAGTTCGACGGCTCCCAAACCACCTTCCCAAAACTCCTCCAAAAAGCCGGCTACCAAACCGCCCTCATCGGAAAATGGCACCTCGGCACCCACCCCACCGGCTTCCATTACTGGAAAATCCTCCCCGGCCAAGGCTCCTACTATAACCCCGACTTCCTCCACATGGACGGCTCCCGCCAACGCGAAACCGGCTACGTCACCGACATCATCACCGACGACGCCATCGACTGGCTCCAAAACAACCGCGACCCCAACAAACCGTTCCTCCTGATGGCCCAGCACAAAGCCCCCCACCGCAACTGGTCCCCCGCCCCCCGCCACCTCGAACTCTACCGCAACGAAACCATCCCCGAACCCGACACCCTCTTCGACGATTACTCCGGCCGCATCGCATGGCTCAAAGAAAACGAGATGACCATCCGCGACCATCTCGCCTGGGGCCACGACATGAAATTCCACGGCGAAAACCTCTTCCCCGACCATTTCACCAACCTCCCCAACGGCGAATACCGCCGCATGAACGCCGAACAACGCGCCGCCTGGGACGCCGCCTACGAACCCGAAAACCGCGCCTTCATCGCCCAAATGCAAGCCGGCGAACTCTCCCCCGAACAAATCGTCCGCTGGAAATACCAACGCTACGTCAAAGACTACCTCCGCACCGTCGCCGCCGTCGACGAAAGCGTCGGCCGCCTCCTCGACCACCTCGAAGAAACCGGCGAAGCCGAAAACACCATCGTCATCTACAGCTCCGACCAAGGCTTCTACCTCGGCGAACACGGCTGGTACGACAAACGCTGGATGTTCGAAGAATCCTTCAAAATGCCCTTCCTCATCCGCTGGCCCGGCGTCGTCGCCCCCGGCAGCCGCCCCGCCGCATTGATCCAAAACATCGACTACGCCCCCACCTTCCTCGAAATCGCCGGAGCCGAAATCCCCGCCGACATGCAAGGCCGCAGCCTCCTCCCCGTCCTCCAAAACGCCCCCGAAACACCCCCCGCCTGGCGCGACGCCGTCTATTATTCCTACTACGAAAACGACGCCGTTCACCAAGTCGCCATCCACGACGGCATCCGCACCGACCGCTACAAACTCATGTTTTTCCCCCGCCGCGTAAACTGGCAACTCTTCGATCTCGAACGCGACCCGCACGAACTCCGCAGCCTCCACGACGACCCCGCCTACGCCGAAATCCTCGCCTCCCTCCAAAAACGCTACCGCGACCTCCGCAACTACTACGACGTCAACACCGCCACCATCCCCCACTCCCGCGGCGACGAAAAAGACCGCTGGAAACCCCGCCAACTCGCCGTCAACGAACTCGCGGCCAAAGGCGGCTACGACCTCGCCTTCATCGGCGACTCCATCACCGAAGCCTGGGAACGCAACGGCAAGGAAGTCTGGGACGAATTCTACGCCCCCCGCAACGCCATCAACCTCGGCTTCGGCGGCGACCGCACCGAACACGTCATCTACCGCCTCACCCACGGAAACCTCCAAAACGTCCGCCCCAAAGTCGCCGTCCTCATGATCGGCACCAACAACACCGGCCACAAAATGCAAGACCCCGAAGAAGTCGCCGAAGGCATCAAACGCATCCTCGAAATCCTCCACGAGAAAACCCCCGAAACCAAAATCCTCCTCCTCGCCATCTTCCCCCGCGCCGCCGATCCGCTCGACGAACACCGCCTCAACAACCTCGCCATCAACCAGCTCATCCGCCGCTACGCCGACAACGACCGCATCCACTACCTCGACCTCGGCCACCTCTTCCTCCAACCCGACGGCACTCTCCCCACCGACCTCATGCCCGACCTCCTCCACCTCACCCCCGCCGCCTACCGCCTCTGGGCCGAAGCCATGGAACCCAAACTCCAGGAACTCGGCCTATAAAATCCCAACTCCCATCCTCCAACTCCCGCCATGGCCTTCTCCGAATCCGAACTCTCCCAACACCTCGAAACCCTCGAACGCGAATTCTGGACGAAGCGCCGCCCTCCCCTGGAACTGCGCGACAAAATCAGAGAAGGCCAGCGAATCTCCGGCCAATCCATCCTGCTCTTTTACGAACGCCCCGCCTTCCGTCGCCCCAAAGAATTCATCGAATCATCCATCGCTAAAATCCGCTACAACCGCACCCGCAACGTCTGGCAAATCTACTGGCAACGCGCCGACCTGAAATACCACAGTTACAAACCCCACCCCGAAGCCGCCACCCTCTCGGACGCCCTCGCCGTCATCAATGCCGACCCCCACGGTTGCTTCTTCGGCTAAACGAATCCAAAGATTCGTCCTTCAGTGTTTTCCGTAGCGAAACTCCCCTTCGACTACAGTGAGGCGAAGACCGTTCCGCCCTCCAGCCTGACATGCGGTCCTACTTGGCCGCACCCGAGGCTACCGGTTTCGCCAAAAGTTGGAGTGACAAAAACAGCCGCTCAGGAGGATCGCCCTCCCACGGCCGCTCCATGGTGATGCGTTCGAGATATCCGTTGTCATGCATGACTTCGCCAACCTCCGTCCAGCCGCTGATCTCGGCTTTCCATTCCCGGAGATCACCGGAAGTTCTCACCGCGAAATCCACCATTCGAGCCGCCAGAATGTGACGCCAGTAACGCACAACCAGTTTTGGCTCGCTTCCATTTGTTTCGATCCAGAATTCAATGGGGCTTGTCGCGTTCGGACTTTGTGGGTCTGTGCCAAACGCAAACTCGAAGAAGTTGGTTAATCCGTCTCCATCCAAATCGTCATCGCGACCGTGCGCGCCGACGGTATCCAAATAAATCAGTTCCCAGAGATCGTGCAATCCATTGCCGACGCTGTCTTCCGGTCGCGGTTGTCGAGTATCGATGGTGAAGCCTTCGAGCCAATCCGCCACGGAAAGCGAGAGGGCGAAAACCGCTTCGTCGGGATCGCGCGTATCGACGGTGAAGAAATCGGAGATCAGGTGACTGGAACCGTCTTCTCCCCGCGTGTCGATGGCGAACGTAGGCGACGATGCCGTGACTGCCTGCGAAGTGGCAAAAACTACGGTATCCGGATCGCGCGTATCGACGGCGAAAGTTCCGGACTCGCCGCTGACTTGCGCGGTAAAAGGCCGAGATTCGCTGTCGGAATCGCGGGTATCGATCGTAAACGCGGGTGATTGCGCCGCCACGGCCAGAGAAAAGACCCGCGTGACCGGTTCCGGATCGGAGGTATCGATGGTGAAAGAGCCGGATTCCGCCCATTTCCCAGCCTGATCTCCCGTGTAGTGGATGATCGCCCACGACAAACCGGCGAGCAAAACGACAGCGCCCGCGTTTGTCAGAAATCGCCTGTTGGTAAGGTGTCGCACTTCGTTTTAGCTGGAATCGGTTGTCACTGTGAATGCAGAAAACTATCGACCGCGAAC
>CAZJCL010000306.1:0-3789 GCA_964544025.1 uncultured Opitutales bacterium
TTTGATAGACACCTTTCCCCGCCGGGGATTCCGTCATGAAACAACCTGATCAACCACTGAAAGTCCTTGTCGTCGGTTCCGGCGGTCGCGAACACGTCCTCGCCTCGCTTTGCGCCCAAAGTCCCTTCTGCCGGGAAGTCATCGTCGCTCCCGGAAATGGCGGAATGGCCGCGCAATTCCCCTGCTTTCCCGTCGCCGCCGACGACATCGCCGGTTTGACCAACCTTGCCGTCGAACAAGGCGTCGATTTCGTGATCGTCGGTCCGGAAGTTCCCCTCAGCCTCGGCCTGGTCGATTCTCTCGCCCAACGCGGAATCGCCGCCTTCGGCCCGAAAAGCGACGGAGCCCGCCTCGAAGCCAGCAAAATTTTCACCAAAGATCTCCTGGTAAAACACTGCATCCCGACCGCGGAAGCCTGCAATTTCAACACGGTCGCTCCGGCGCTCGAATACCTGCGCACCCGCCAATTCCCGGTCGTCATCAAAGCCGATGGACTCGCCGCCGGAAAAGGCGTGATCGTCGCCGCCGATTTCCCGGAAGCCCAAAAAGCGGTCATCGATATGCTCGAAGGCGGGGCGTTCGGCGCGAGCGGAAGCCAGGTGCTCATCGAGGATTGCCTCGTCGGCGAAGAAATTTCCATCCACCTCCTCGTTTCCGGCCGCGATTTCGTCATCCTCCCGACCAGCCAGGATCATAAACGAATCGGCGACAACGATACCGGCCCCAACACCGGCGGCATGGGCGCCTACTCTCCGGCGGATCTGGTCAACGCCGACGTTTTGCGCGCCGTCGAAGAACAAATCGCGAAACCCGCCGTCGAAGCGATCGCCGCCGAGGGAATCGATTTCGCCGGTGCCCTTTTTATCGGCATCATGCTCACCGCCGACGGCCCTAAGGTTCTCGAATTCAACACCCGTTTCGGCGACCCGGAAACCCAGGTCATCCTCCCCCGGCTCGAAACCGATCTCCTCCATCTCCTCCACGCCTGCGCCAACGGTTACCTTTCCGAAATCCCTCTACAGGTAAAACCCGGCTACGCCCTCTGCGTCGTCCTCACCGCCGGCGGCTATCCGGGAAACTACGCCAAAGGCGACCCGATCGAAATTCCCGCCAGCGTCCCCGAAAACTGCGTCGTCTACCACGCCGGAACCGCCACCGGCCCCGACGGCCAAATCGTCACCAACGGCGGACGCGTTCTCGGCGTCACCGCCACGGCCCCGTCGCTTCCGGAAGCTAGCCGCGACGCCTACGATCTCGCCGCCAAAATAAAATTTGCCTCCGTTTACTACCGCCGGGATATTGGGGCCAAACAATTGAACCGCTGATCCTTCCTTGAAGAACTGGAATCTCATCAAAATTCCCGCCGGATTTCTCCTTTTCGCCGGTATCGCCGCCGCCACTCCTTCGCTGGCAGCGCAAACGACGGCCGAACCCGCGTTCGAAATCGACGACACCTCCCTTTTCCCGCCCGAATTTTTTCCGGGATTACAGGAACGCTCGGAGGCCGAACTGATTCTCGCCGGACTCCGCAGCATTTATCCCGAACGAATCCTCGAAGAACCGCCGCGCAGCGAACTCCCCGAACCCGCCGCGCCAATCGTCCGGAAACTCGGAAACAGCGGAAACTACGTCCGCGTTCTCAGCCTCCCCGAAGCACTCCCGGTCATCGAACAGCATCTCTCCCAAGACATTCTGCTGCTCGACCTCCGGTTCCTCTCCGCCGATTTGGACAACGCCTTACAACTCGCCGCCCTCCTAAGCCGCCAACCGCAACTGACTTTACGCGTCGCCGGCGACTACCCGGCTTCCGGCGAAACCGATGCCGACGGCCTCCTTTCCGTCGAAAGCCGCCAACTCCGCGGCCCCAAACAAGCCGTTTTCATCCTTTCCAACCATCAAACCCGCGGCCCGCTCGAAGCCGTTCTCGATCAACTCAAACACGATGGCGACATCATCTCCATCGGCACCGCCTCCGCCGGACAAACCGCCGTTTTCAACCAGTTTCCCAACCTCCCGTCGTATTATCTGATGACCGGCGAAATCCGGGCGGCCGACGGCGATTCTATCGTCGAATCCGGATTCGCCCCCCGCGTCGAAGTTTCCGTCGCACCCAACGACGACCTCATCGGCTACAGCAGCCTCCGCGAAGACGTCTCCATCGAACAGGTCGTCCAGGCGAGGGTGGATAAAACGCGTTTCGACGAAGCGCGCCTTCTCCGGGAACGCGGTTTGGACACCTCCGCGACGCCCGAAAGCGATGAAGAAGACGAAGCCAAAGAAGAAGAGGATCTTCCTCTCGATCTGATTCTCCAACGCGCGATGAACATCGTCAAAGCGCTCCAAGCGCTCGGCGAAATCGGCAAATAACCACGGAACGCTCGATGGCTCAGGAACGAAACCAAATTCTCTCAATCTGCACCGCCAATATCTGCCGAAGCCCCATGGCCGCCCGGTTGTTGGCCCACGCGCTCGCCGCCGAGGAAGAGCCTCTCCGCTCCATCCGCTCCATTTCCGCTGGCGTCGCCGCCTGCCAAGGCGATCTCCCGTCTCCCAATTCCGAAGCCGCCCTCAAAAAAGTCGGCCTCAATCTCGACGGCCACCGCAGCCAACCGGTCACCCGCGAACTGCTCGAATCTTCTTTCGCGGTTTTCTGCATGACGGAAAGCCACCGCGCGCTCCTCGCGTATCATTTCGATCCGCTCCCCACCCCGGTTTACCTCTTCCGCGAATTTCTCCCCCCGCCCGCCTCGTCCGAGATTCCCGATCCCTACGGCATGAATCTGCACGCCTACGAAATCTGCCGCGACAGCCTCGTCGAAGCGATTCCCTCCATCATGCGTTTCCTGCGCGAAAACTACAAAACCCCTTCCAACCCAGTTTGACTATGCAAACCACGCAATCCGCCAACATGATTCCAAGCGGCTCCCTCGAGCAGTTCGACGCCGATATCCATCGCGCGATCCAAGCCGAACTGGAACGTCAACAAAACCACATCGAGCTGATCGCTTCCGAAAACTTCACCCTCCCAGCGGTGATGGAAGCCCAAGGCACCGTCCTCACCAACAAATACGCCGAAGGCTATCCCGGCAAACGCTGGTACGGCGGCTGCGAACATGTCGATGTCGTCGAGCAACTCGCCATCGACCGCGCCAAAGCCCTTTTCGGCGCCGACCACGCCAACGTCCAGCCGCACTCCGGCAGCCAGGCCAACACCGCCGTTTACCTCTCCGTTCTCAAACCCGGAGACAAAATCCTCACCATGAACCTCAGCCATGGCGGACACCTCACCCACGGCCATCCCAACAACTTCAGCGGCCAACTCTTCGAAGTCGTCAATTACGGCGTCAGCGAATCCAACGAAACCATCGATTACGACCAAATCGCCGAAGTCGCCGCCCGCGAGAAGCCGAAAATGATCACCGTCGGCGCCTCCGCGTATTCGCAAATCATCGACTTCAAACGCATGGGAGAAATCGCCAAATCCTGCGGCGCGCTTCTCCTCGCGGACATCGCCCACATCGCCGGACTCATCGCGGCCGGACTCCATCCGTCCCCGGTTCCGCATGCCGATTTCGTCACCACGACCACCCATAAAACCCTTCGCGGACCTCGCGGCGGCCTGATTCTCTGCCGCCAGGAACACGCCAAAGCGGTCGATTCCGCCATGTTCCCCGGCGTCCAAGGCGGACCGCTCATGCACGTCATCGCCGCGAAAGCCGTCTGTTTCAAACAAGCCGCGACCGAAGATTTCAAAACCTACCAAAAGCAAATCCTCGCCAACGCCAAAGC
>CAZJCL010000307.1:0-3777 GCA_964544025.1 uncultured Opitutales bacterium
TTAGAGGGTTTCTACGGCTCCGGTGGGGAGGGCTTGGGTTTGCATGGCTTGGACGAAATCGGGTTCGGCGGGGAGGCGGGCGAGGAGGAGGTTGTGGCGGCGGGTTTCGGTGTGCCAGTTTTCGAAGTGGCGGGCGTAGTTGCGGCGGTAGCGTTCCATGAGATCGGCGGAGACGTAGCGGCGTTCGCGGGTGCCGGTTTCGCTGTCGATGAGGGAGAGGTGGCCGTGCCAGTCGGGGTCGGTTTCGGCGGCGGTGTGGATGGCGAAGAGGAGGCCGCGGCCGTTGCCGTGGGCGAGCGGAAGGAGGAGCGTGGGGGCGTGGGGCGGGTAGAGGAGGTCGGTGATGACGACGCGGAGGGAGCCGGAGCGCCAGGGGATGGAGGCGAGGGCGGGCGGGCCGGAGGCGGAGTCGGGGAGGTCGATTTGCCAGCTGGCGAGTTGTTCGTGGCGGAGTTCCCGGATTTGGTCGCCGGAGGTTAAATACATTTGGAGGGCGGAGCCGGATTGGAGGGCGCTTTCGCGGCAGAAGTAGAGGAGTTCCCAACTGCGTTCGCGTTTGGCGGGATCGAAGAACATGGAGCCGGAGGCGTCGAGGACGATGTCGATGTTGGGGCTGACTTCCTCGCGGTAGAGTTTCATGGAGTAGTGGCCGGTGCGGGCGTAGGCTTGCCAGTTGATGTAGCGGGGATCGTCGCCGGGGAGGTAGGAGCGGTGGTCCTGGAAATCGATGGAACTGCCGACGCCGGCGCCGGACCAGTTTCCGGATTGGCCGCGCCAGAGACGTCCGGAGAGCGGGAGCCGGAGCTGGCGGGCGGCGAGGGACATTTTCTCGTTTACCCGCTGGAGGAGTTCCGGATTTTCCAGGCTCATGCGGTCGGCGCGGGATCGGCCGGTTCGAGGAATTCCATATTGCGAACCAGCGGGATCAAGGGAAGCACGCGAAGTCCGAGCGTGAGGAGGCTGGCCCCGAGAACGACGAGCAGGATGATGTTGTTGAGTTCGGGAGCTTGGTTCGGGACGACGTCGAAGGCAACGGACATCAGGAGCGTGAGCGGCGGGAAAGCAGCGATGGCGGGAATCGACGAATCGGCCATGTGGTGGAGCATGGAGTAAAAGAGGGCGAGGAGGATCATCGCGACGTGGACGGAGAGAAACCAGAGCCAGCCGCGATCGGTGCCGGGGCGCAAGGCGCGGGTGATGGCGACGGCGAACATCATGCTGACGTAGACTCCGAGATACGGGAAAAAGTCGCCGGCGGTTTGGAGGTCGGGAAGGAGGAGGCAGCCGGTGAGCCAGACGAGGGTGGTGTAGACGACGCCGGTTTGCCAGCCGGGATAGAAGAGCCAGCGGCCGGCGAACCGGGCGAGAGTTCCGCGGCTGGAAAACGGTTGGTAAATGCTCGGAATCCAGCGGGGCGTTTCGGTGAGGGCGATGATGCAGACGATCAGGAGAATGGGCATGGCGGCGGAAAACGCGACGCCGGTTCGGTCGCCGAGGAAGTGAAGGGCGGCGGCGAAAACGAGGGCGGCGACACCGATGAGGCGGATTTGGAAGGAGCGGCTCGCGGCGGCCGGGGAGATTTTGGCTGTGCCGAGTTCCAACATTAGGAGCAGGGAAAGAGCGCCGAAGATTGGCGTTATGATGTAGGGGTTGGAGTCGATTCCGGAAGGTCCGCTGGTGACGCTCATGCTGCCGAAAATTCCGCTGAAGAGCAGGGCGGGAATCATTTGCGCGCCGAAGAGGATAAAGAAAATGAAACCGATGCGGACGCCCCATCCGGGAAACGCGGAGAGGCCGACGGTTACCGAGGTGAGAAGGAGGCACCAGCCGAGGAGGACGAGGAGGGTGCTGAGTTCGCCGAGAAGATCGATGCCGCCGAGGAAGTAACGGAGGACCAGATACGGAAGAACGGAGAAGACGAAGAGGAGGCTTTGCGCGGATAGGGCGGCCCATTTTCCGGCGACGATTCGCCAGGGGGAAAGGCGGGTGAGGTAGACGAGTTCGATGCTGTTGCTTTTGATTTCGTTTTGGAGCGCGCCGAGTCCCATGATCGGAATTACGGCGATCAATGGCGCGCCGATGATTATCCAGAAGAAGACCGAGAACATCTGCATGGTGTCGGTGTTGGTGATCGCGGTGGCGGCCATCGCTCCGGAAACGACGACGATGAGGGCGAGTTGCAGCAGGAGAAACGTCGAGATGAACGTTCGGCCGCGCATGCCTTGGCGGAGTTCTTTGACGATGATCGGGCTGAGCCAGTCGCTGGCGTCGAAACGGCGGGCGGTTGTATCGGTCATGCGGTTACCTGGTCGGAGGGAGAGTTTTGGGTGAAGGTGGGAAGGGGCGGGGGTGTGGCGGTGCCGTTGGATTCGAGATTGAGACGGCGGAGAAGGGAAACGAAGGCGTCTTCGAGTTTTTGCTCTTCGCGGCGGAAACCGACGACCGGGAGGCCGGAGTTGAGCAGGCGTTTCATGGTTTCGGTGAGGGCGGCGGGATCTTCGGATTCGAGGCGGACGAGGCAGCCGGATTTGCGGGATTCGATCAGCGCGAGGCCGGGTTGCATGATGAGCCAGTTTTCGAGATCGGGGACGGGGCCGGCGGTTTCGATGGCGACGGCGGTTCCGGCTTCGTCGCCGCGGGTGAGGCTTTCGGCGGAGCCTTGGTGGACGACGGCGCCTTGGTCGATGAAGACGAGGGAATCGCACATTTCGCCGAGTTCGGAAAGGATGTGCGAACTGATGAGAATCGTTTTTCCTTCTTCGGCGAGGAGGCGGACGAGGTGTTTGAATTCGACGCGGGCTTTCGGGTCGAGGCCGGCGGCGGGTTCGTCGAGGATTAGGACGTCGGGATCGTGGATGAGGGTGCGGCCGAGGCAGAGGCGTTGGGCCATGCCTTTGGAGAGTTTGTCGACGAAACGTTCGCGAATGGGGGTGAGTTCGGTGAATTCCATGACTTCTTCGATGCGCTCGCGGCGTTTGGCTCCGCGGAAACCGAAGGCGCGGGCGAAGAAGTCGAGGTATTCCTCGATGGTCATGTTTGGATACGGACCGTAGGCGTCGGGCATCCAGCCGAGGCGGCGGCGGACTTCGAGCGGGTGATTGACGACGTCGATTCCGGAAATCGCGATGCTGCCGCGATCGGGGAGATCGAGGGTGGCCATCATGCGCATGGTGGTGGTTTTTCCCGCGCCGTTGGCTCCGATGAAGCCGACGATTCCGCCGGGCGCGATATCGAAGGAGACGCCGCGGACGGCGTGGAGCGGTCCGAAAAACCGGTGGACTTCTTGGACGGAGATGGCGGGTGCGCTCATGGTTGGGAGAGGACGACGGGGCCGGTGTGAAGGGTTTCGCTTTGCCAGCGGATTGCGGCGAGAGTTTTCTCGGTCGCGCCGGGGGCGTTTTGGGTGAAGGCGAAGAAGTGGCCGGGGGTGGGTGCGGGTTTTGAGATGGTTTCGAGGCGGCGTTTCAGGATCCCGCCGCTGGAGGTTTCGAAATCGTCGAGGGCGGCGGTGAGGTCGTTTTTGGAAACGGGGCGGAGCGGTTGGGCGGAGCCGGGTTGGAGGTTTTCGGCGTGCCAGAAATCGTTGTTTTCGTCGATGTAGTAGATTTCGCGGATCGGGAAGGCGAAGGTGGAGAGGAGTTGGGGATTTCCTTGGGCGTCGGGGGCGGCGCGTTCGATTCGCCAGCGGGTGGGGGCGACGGCTTCGACGAGGTGGGCGTCGATGGAGCGGTTGCGGAAATAATCGCCGCTCATGACGCGATCGCCGGCGGACATGTT
>CAZJCL010000308.1:0-3774 GCA_964544025.1 uncultured Opitutales bacterium
TCACCACGGAAGACACGAAAACACGGAAGGCTTTGGCTCCGAATCTTAACAGAAGGGAGCAAAGGGAGCGAAGGGCTTGGGCTCTGTTTTTTTAACCACGGATGGCACAGATGGGCACAGATGAGGCGGGAATGACCGAAAATCTTGTTCAAAAAACAAGATTTTGGCGGATTGTAGTAAAGATGGGCACGGATAAGGACGGGATTTGCGGCATGTGAAATCTCGTTCAAAAAACGAGAGATCGACGGATTGTAGGAAGGATGAACACAAGATGAGGCGGGGGTTGCGGTGGGGTTTTAGTCGAGGGCTTCGGTGATTTTTTGGGTGGCTTCACGGGAATCGTCTTGGTCTTTCTCGGGGGCGTGTTGTTGGTCTTTTCGTTCGGGTTCGTAGGAGAGACTGGCGAGGATGGGGAAATGGTCGGAGCCGATCGAGGGGAGAACCGCGAGGCGGCGGAGACGGAAGTGCGTTGAGAGGAAAACGTGGTCGAGGGGCCAGCGGAGCCACCAGTGGCGGGCGTGGAAGGTGCTGAAGCGGCCGCGGCCGATGCGGGGATCGAGGAGGCCACTGATTTTTTGGAAGAGGCGGGTGGTGCGGGACCAGGCGACGTCGTTGAGATCGCCGAGGACGATGGTGGGGCGGTTGTTTTTCGCGACGCGGCGGCCGACGATGAGGAGTTCGGCGTCGCGGTTTTCGGTGCTGGTGTCTTCGTCGGGGACGGGCGGTTTCGGGTGGACGGCGTGGAGGTGGACGAGGGTGCCGTCTTCGAGGCGAACGCCGGTGTGGATGGAGGGGATGGATTTTTTTACGAGGTATTCCACGGATGGTTTTACCAAGGGAAACCGGGAGCGGAGAACGATGCCGTAAGTGTCTTCCTGGGGGACTTCGACGGAGAACGGGTATTTTTCGGAGATTGCGCGGAGTTGGCGGGTCCACCATTCGTCTGTTTCGACGGCTACCACGATGTCGGGGTTTTCGGCCTCGATGCGTTGGAGGAGGAGGTCGGCGCGGCGGTTGGTCATCAGGACGTTGGAGATGATGACGGTGAGTCCGGTTTCGCGGGTGGCGGTCAAAACCTGGCGGCGGGCGATCATGGAATAGGGAAACATCCGGAACGCCTGGAGGCAGAGTCCGATGGCGAGAAACAGGAGAATCGCGGCGTCGGGAAAAAGGGAGTTGACGCCGATAAGGAGCAGGAGGATCGCGGTGACGGTTCCGGCGACGAGGAACTGCATGCGGGGGAAGTCGAAGTCGCGAATCCACCAGGCGTTGGCGCGAATCAGCGGCAGGAAGCTGGCGATGCCGATGAGAATCGCCAGGATTTGGAGAATGAGTTTCATGTGGCGCGATTTCCGCCCATCGAACCGGACGTTTCGTCGAATATAGCGGCTCGGGGCGGCAAGGGCAAGATTCGGGGGAGCGCGGGGCGGATTGGGGAGCGGTTTCGGGGCGGTTTGATTTTGGGAGAGCGGGATTGAGAATGGCGGGGCGATTCGGTAGGTTGATGATTCGAACCATTAGACGCTATGAACGATTCGCCGCCGATAAATCCTGTTCCGGTTCCCAGCGACGCCCGCGTTTGGGGAATGCTCACTCACCTCATTGCTTTTTGCGGCTGGATCGTGCCGTTCGGGCACCTGCTGGGTCCGCTGGTGATTTGGCTTATCAAGAAAGACCAGATGCCGTTTGTCGACGACCAGGGGAAAGAGTCGCTGAATTTTCAGTTAACGATGACTTTGGCGACGATCGTGGGCGGGATCTTGATGTTGGTCGTCGTCGGATTTTTCCTGTTGATCGCGATTTTTGTCGTGGATGTCGTTTTCGTGATCATCGCCTCGGTCAAGGCGAACGAGGGGCAGTTTTATCGTTATCCGTTTTGTCTGCGGCTGATTAAGTAAAAGATCGGCCGGGGGCGCGCGTTTTATTGGCCGTGGTTTCCGGGATCGCCGGTGCTGGCGGGGTATACCCATTTTCCGGAGGCGAGGGGTTTGCAGAATTCGACGTGTCCGTCGAAAAAGACGTAGTTTCGGCCGCCGTCGTGGGGCGGTTTTGAGGAGAGGGGAGCGTCGTCGCCGGTGCCGCTGGAGGCGCCGTAGTTTCCGCCGTCGATATCGGAGATCATCCAGATTTGGGTCAACTCGCTGGCTTGGCGGCTGATGGTGCCACGGCCGGCGGCGACGATTTGGTTGAGGCGTTTTGGTTGTTCGTTGATGTCCATGTCGCCGAAAAAGGAGCGGGGGTTGGTTTGGACGTTGCGCATCAGGAGGAAGACGGGGCGGAGGTTGCTGCTCATGGTGGTATTGTCGACGTTTGACTCGCAATGGAAGGGGCCGGGGTCGCCCTCGTTGTATTTTCCGATGTAGTCTTCGAGGATCAGGCTGAGGTCGACATTGGCGAAGCGCCAGTATTCCTTGGCGAGATTCGCGCCGCGGCGGGCGTCTCCGGCGAGCGGGCTTTGGACATCGCGTTCGGTGGGACCGGGGAGGACGCCTTGTTCGGATTCGTAGGTGAGGACGGCGAGGGCGACTTGGCGCATGTTGCTGCCGCATTGGATTCGGCGGGCGTTTTCGCGGACTTTGCCAACGACCGGGATGAGAATCGCGGCGAGGATGCCGATGATCGCGATGACCGTGAGGAGTTCGATCAGGGTGAAGCCGTTGTTCCGGGGCGAGCGGGCGATAGATTTTGTGGGCATAAAGGGAAAAGGGGACTAAACGAAAAGGGATCTAAAAACAGGAAATGTAAAGGCGATCCGGTGGTTTAGGCAACTCTCTTTTCTCTTAAGATTGCCAACGGATTTGCTTTCTGAAACTGTCGATAGCCATGATGAGCAAAGCTTTCTTCCATTCGATTCCGACATTTCTCGCGCTCGCTTCGGGTTTCGTGGCTTGTGCCGACGCGCAGAAACTTGGGTACGACGATACGCCGATTATTCCGGGGACGGAATGGCATGTGCATGATGGGGACCGGCCGCAGCCGAGAGTGGTGACGCCGGGCGAGACTTTTAGTCATGGCGCGCCGGCTCCGTCGGATGCGACGGTGCTTTTCGACGGGAAGGATCTTTCCGCGTGGGAAAAGAGCGGCGGCGGCGAGGCGGGCTGGACGGTGGAGGATGGGTATTTCGAGGTGAAATCGAGAGCGGGGAACATCCGGACGAAGGAGCGTTTCGAGGATTTTCAGATTCACCTGGAATTCGCTTCGCCGACGGAAATTTCGAAGAGCGGGCAAGGGCGGGGAAACAGCGGGTTGTTTTTCAACGGGATTTACGAGATCCAGATTTTGGATTCTTACGAAAACCCGACGTATCCGGATGGTCAGGCGACGGCGATTTACGGGCAATTTCCTCCGTTGGTGAACGCGAGCAAGGCGCCGGGGGAGTGGCAGACCTACGACGTGATTTTCGAGTCACCGCGTTGGGATGAGGAGGGGGAACTGGTGAAAAAGGCGAATGTGACGGTGATTCACAACGGTGTGGTGGTGCATCACAAGAAGGAGTTTCTCTGGCCGACGAAGCATCGCACGGTGGGAGAATACGGGAAACCGCACGATCCGGCGGTTTTTGTGGAGTTGCAGGATCACGGCGATCCGGTGCGGTTTCGGAATATTTGGGTGCGGGAGTTGGGGGAGGAGTAATCGGTTGGGCACTTTGGGACTTAGGCACCGCTTTTAACCACGAATGGACACGAATGCACACGAATGCAGGGCTCTGAGGGGAGTAACAGAAGGTAGCGAAGGGCGCGAAGGCGAATGCTCTGCTTTTGTTTAACCACGGAA
>CAZJCL010000309.1:0-3755 GCA_964544025.1 uncultured Opitutales bacterium
TGGAACGGTCGCTGGATCGATCAAACTCCCGAAAACGCGCCGCACGAAGCCGCCATTCTCACGCTCGACGTTTCCAAGGCCGAACGGCTTCTCCACTGGAAACCGCGCTGGAGTTTCGGTGCCGCCGTCACCGAAACCGTTTTCTGGTATCGCAACGCGCAGGAATCCGGACCCGACGAAATCCGCGCCATGACCCGCGACCAAATCCGCCGCTACATGCGCGTCCTCGGAAAATCGCCACACGCTCCTCACCTCCACCGGCGTTCGCGTCCCATCGCCCATCTCAAACCCGTTTCCTCCCGATGAAATTTCAAACCACAGCCATCGACGGAGCCTTCATCATCGAGCTCGATCCGCACGCGGACGAACGCGGTTTCTTCGCCCGCACTTTCTGCGAACGCGAATTCCGCGAACACGGAATCGAACCGCGAATCGCCCAGTGCAACCTCTGTTTCAACCTCCACGAAGGCACCGTTCGCGGCATGCATTACCAAGTCGAACCGGCCGCGGAATCGAAATTGATCCGCTGCATTCGCGGCGCGATTCACGATGTCATCGTCGATCTCCGCCCCGATTCGCCGACGTTCCTCCGGCAAGTCGCCGTCGAGCTCACCGCCGACAACCGCCGCGCCCTTTACGTCCCGCCCGGTTGCGCCCACGGCTACCAAACGCTCGTCCCGAACGCCGAAGTCTTTTACCAAACCGGCGAATTCTACGCCCCCGAACACGAACGCGGACTCCGTTACGACGATCCCGTTCTCAACATCGAATGGCCGCTCCCGGTTTCCCACATTTCCGAAAAAGACACCGGCTGGCCGCTCCTCGTCAAAGAAACCTGCTCCTCCTGATTCCGTTTTTCTCTCCGCAACAAATGGTTCTCGTCGATAACATCCTCGCCCGCCGCGCCTCCGAAAAACGCCCGCTCCGCGCCGGAATCATCGGTGCCGGGACGCTCGGTTCCGCGCTGATCCGTCAAATCGTTCGCCACGTCCCCGGCATGACCGTCGGCGCCGTCTTCAACCGCCACGTCGAAAAAGCCCGCCAAGCCCTCCTCGACTCCGGCGTTCCCGAGCCCGTCGAAGTTCACTCCGCCGGTCATCTCGACGACAACCTCCGCAAAGGCATTTTCTCCTTCACCGGAAATCCCGATCTTTTGGCGATGGCCGAAGGGATCGACGTCATCGTCGAAATCACCGGCACCATCGAATTCGCCAGCCGTGTTTGCCTGACCGCATTTTCCCACGGAAAACCAGTCGTCCTCGTCAACGCCGAACTCGAAGCCACGCTCGGCCCGATTCTCAAACACCGCGCCGATCAAGCCGGCGTCATCTTCAGCGGTGCCGACGGCGACCAGCCCGGCGTCATCATGAACCTCTACCGGTTCGTCCGCGGCATGGGAATCACTCCCGTTCTCTGCGGAAACATCAAAGGCCTTCAGGATCCATATCGCACGCCGACGACCCAGGAATCCTTCGCCCGCCAATGGGACCAAAACGCCCGCATGGTCACCAGTTTCGCCGACGGCACCAAAATCTCTTTCGAACAAGCCGCCGTCGCCAACGCCACCGGCATGACCGTCGCCCAACGCGGCATGACCGGACGCGATTTCTCCGGCCACATCGACGACTTCCGCGAGTTCTACGATGTCGACGAACTTCTCTCCGCCGGAGGAATCGTCGACTACGTGGTCGGCGCGAAACCCGGTCCCGGGGTCTTCGTCTACGGCACCACCGACGATCCCTTCGTCCGCAAAAACCTGAAACTCTACAAACTCGGCGACGGCCCGCTCTACAGTTTCTACACGCCCTATCACCTTTGCTTTCTGGAAATTCCGTCCTCGCTCGTCCGCGTCGTCGATTTCGGCGAACCGGTTATGGCCCCGCTCGCCGGACCGTCCGTCGAAGTCATTTCCCTCGCCAAACGCGATCTCCGCGCCGGCGAAACCATCGACGGAATCGGCGGCTACACGATCTACGGACAAGCCGAAAAATCCACCGTCGCCCGCGCCGAAAATCTGCTCCCGGTCGGACTCGCCGAAGGTGGCCAACTCCGCCGCGACATCTCCCGCGATACCGCCATTACCTTCGCCGATGTTTCCCTTCCGCCCGACCGCCTCTGCGACCGCCTCTGGCGCGAACAGTGCGCTCTTTTCCATCCCTCCATCGTTTCCGACAGCAACGAAATCGCCGCCGCCCGCGCCTGATTTCTCTCCCTCTCCTTCCGTATGCAATCCGCCAATCCACATTACGTCATCGAGCCGAGACGCGGCTGGCAACTGATCGATTTCAAGGAGCTCGCCGCCTACCGCGACCTGTTTTACTTCCTCGTCTGGCGCGACATCAAAGTCCGCTACGCGCAATCCGTCCTCGGAATCGGCTGGGCCATCATCCAGCCGGTTTTCTCGATGATCATTTTCACGATCGTCTTCGGACGCCTCGCCAGCATTCCTTCCGACGGCGTTCCCTACGCGATCTTCAGTTTCGTCGCTCTCGTTCCCTGGGCGTATTTCTCCAACGCGATGACCGACTCCAGCAGCAGCCTCGTCATCAACGCCGGGATGATTCAGAAAATTTACTTCCCCCGCCTCATCATCCCGCTCACCGCGATTCTCGCGAAACTCGTCGACTTCCTCATCGCCTTCGCGCTGCTCCTGATCCTGTTGGCCGCGTTCAAAATCGCGCCGACTTGGAACATCCTCTGGATACCGCTTCTCGTTCTCCTCATGACGATCACCGCCGCCGGCATCGGCATGTGGCTCACCGCGCTCGCGATCCAATTCCGCGACGTCCGCTACGGCCTCAATTTCGCCGTGCAACTCCTGATGTATGCCTCGCCGGTCGTCTATTCGGTCAATCTCATCCCGGAAACCTTCCGCCCTCTCTACGCGCTCAATCCGATGGTCGGCGTCATCGAAGGTTTCCGCTCCGCCCTTCTCGACACGAATCCGATGCCGTGGGACCTGATCGGCATTGGAGCCGCCGTCGCCATTTTCCTCTTCATCACGGGCGCCTTCTATTTCCGGCGCATGGAAAAAATCTTCGCCGATGTCGCCTGATTTTTTTCCCGAATTCTCAACCCACCGAAACCGCTTATGAACTCTCTCGCCATCCGCGCGGAAAACATCGGAAAACGCTACCGGCTCGGCCTCCGGGAGGAGTTGCCCGATTCGATGGTCTCCGCCTGTCTGCAATGGACGCGTTCTCCGTGGCAAAACTACAAACGCCTCCGGAGTCTCAGCCGGTTCAACGAAGCCGAATCTCCCGACGTCCTCTGGGCGCTCAAAGATGTCTCCTTCGAAATCCGTCGCGGCGAGGTCGTCGGTTTCGTCGGCCGCAACGGCGCCGGAAAAAGCACGCTCCTGAAAATTCTTTCCCGCATCACCGATCCCACCACCGGACGCGTCGATCTTTACGGCCGCGTTTCCAGCCTCCTCGAAGTCGGCACCGGTTTTCATCCCGAACTCACCGGCCGCGAAAACGTCTTTCTCAACGGCACGATTCTCGGAATGAAGAAACGCGAGATCGACCGAAAGTTCGCCGAGATCGTCGAGTTTTCCGGGGTCAAGCGTTTCATCGATACGCCCGTAAAACGCTATTCATCCGGCATGATGGTCCGGCTCGCTTTCGCCGTCGCCGCCCATCTCGAACCGGAAATCCTCATCGTCGACGAAGTGCTCGCGGTCGGCGACGCCGATTTCCAGCGCAAAAGCATCGGCAAAATGCAGGACGTCGCTTCCGGCGAAGGCCGCACCGTTC
>CAZJCL010000310.1:0-3749 GCA_964544025.1 uncultured Opitutales bacterium
CGGAGTTCGGCGCGGTTTTCGTGCGCCTGTTTTTCGTCCCAGCCGATGAAGAGCTGGCGGGAGCCGCGGAGCGCCCAGGGGTCGGTGAGGCGGTCGCCGACGGTGACTTCGGGCCACATCCAGGAGAGGCCGCGGTGGTGGGGGTGATCGGCGGGGAAATCCTGGGTGAGGATTTCGCCGTCGAGGCCGTGGACGGGGTGGATGTAGTTGGAGCGCCAATACTCGGCGTCGATTCCTTCGGGCGGATCGATGCGGCCGTAGTTGTAGGCGAGGACCGGTTGGCCGTTTTCGAGGATGGTCAGGCGGAGGCCGTCGTCTTCGAAGGAGAAACCGGCGAAGGCGACGGGGGCGAGCGCGGAGAAGAGGGCCGCGACGAGCAGGCGCGGAAGGCGATTGGAGCGGTTCATGGCGGGGGAATTGGAGACGTTTCTTTTATCCGGCGGAGGCGGTGCGGGTTTGCGGGTCGAAGCGGATGCGGCGGCCTTCGCGGGCGGATTGGGCGGCGAGGGCGGTGCTGACGGAGTGGGCGTAGCCGGCGTGGATGGTGGCGAAGGTTTCGCGGGATCCGGCGCGGATGCAGTCGATCCAGTTTTGCATGTGGCTTTCGGCGGCCGGGGCGGTGATTTCGCGTGGTTGGGCGGGATCGCTGGCGGAGGCGCCGGTGGGGGAAAGCGAGAGGGTGGCTTTTTGAGAATACGGGCAGTGGAGGGTGCCGCGGGTGCCGTAGAAGGCGACGTGCGAGCCGGGTGCGGAGTTGCCGTGGCGAACACTGGCGTTGACGATGAATTTTTTGTCGTAGGTGAAAATGCTTTGTTGGAAATCGGCGGTTTCGTTTTCCTGATTGGTCAGCCAGGCTTCGACCGCGGTGGCGGAGAGGGGAAGGTGGTCGCCGGCGAACCAGCTGGCGATGTCGATGACGTGCGCGCCGAGGAGTCCGAGGACGCCGGTGGTGTAGTCGGTGTAGAGGTGCCAGGCGCGGAAACGGCGGGCGTCGAACGGGCGCGACGGGAGGTAATCGAGGAACTGTTCCCAATCGATGTCTTTTTCGTGGACGACGTCGAGCGGGCGTTTTCCCCAGCCGATGGCGGGGCGGAGGTAGTGGCACTCGATTTTGACGAGGTCGCCGATTTCGCCGGATTGGACGGCTTGGGCGCCTTGCGCGAATTGGGGGAAGGAGCGGAACTGGGTGCCGACCTGGACGATGGTGTTGTTGCGATTGGCGGCGTCGAGGGCGGCGTTGGCTTGCTCGACGGAAACGGCCATCGGTTTTTCGACGTAGACGTGTTTTCCGGCGTCGGCGGCCGCGACAAGGATCGGGGTGTGGGTGAAGTCGGTGGTGGCGATGATGACGCAATCGATGCCGTCCATTTCCAGCATTTCCCGGTAACTGGAAAAGGTTTTCGGGCGGCGGCCGGTGGCTTTGGCGACCAGATCGGCGGCGGAGTCGCGGCTGACGGACCAGACATCGCAGACGGCGGGAAAATCGAGTTGCCAAGCTTCGGCGTTGGCGAGGCATTCGCGGAGGAGGGTGGTGCCGCGGTTTCCGCTTCCGACGATGGCGACGCCGAGGCGTCCGTTGGCGCTTTTCGGGCGGGCGGTGGCGGCGGCGGAGGAGGAGGTCCAGCCGAGATTTCCGGCAAGGGCGGCTCCCGCGAGCGCGAAGGAGGAGTGTTTGAGGAATTGGCGGCGGCTTTGGTTGTTCATTGGTGGTTGGTGGTTATTGGTTATTGGTTATTTGTTATTGGTTATTGGGGGACGACGCGGGAGGGGGGGCGCGTCGTCCCGGGTGGGTTGCGGGGTGTTAGTTGGCGGTTTGTTCTTGGGCGGCTTGGACGATTTTTTGCTGGAGGTCGCTGAGGTCCATTTCGAGGAGATCTTGCGGGGGGATGCGGTTTGGCGGGGGGAGAACGAGTTCGCGGATCGGCTCGCTGACGGTGAGTTCGCGGTTGGCGGCGACTTCGTCGACGCGGTCGATCGGCGTGAAATGCGGCACGGTTTTCAGGACTTCCGGGTGTTCGCGGATCAATTCGCCGATGGCGCGGACGGTTTCGGCGAAGCGGTCGAGTTCGGATTGGGTGTAGCTTTCGGTCGGCTCGATCATGAGGCCAAAGGTTTCCGGAAACGCGACGGTGGGCGCGTGGTAGCCGAAATCGAGGAAGAGTTTTCCGACGCGGGGAATGATGTTGGCGCGGGAGATTCCGGCGGCTTCGATTTTCTCGAAGACTTCTTCCGGAAGCGTGATGATGAATTCGTGCATCCGGGCGATTTTTCCGGCGGTGGCGGGGAGAGTCGGGAAATCGCCGTGGAGTTTTTTCGAGACGTAGCGCGAGGAGAGGACGGCCATGGCGGACATCCGTTTGATGCCTTCGCGGCCGAGGCGGGCGAGGTAGGCGTAGGCGCGGATCTTGTGCGCGTAATTTCCCCAGTGGCGGTGGAAGGAGCCGATGGTTTTTGCGGGAACGACCGGGCGGAAAACACCGTTTTCCTCGACGACTTGCGCGCCGGGGAGGTAGTCGAGGAGTTTGTCGCTGACGGCGACGATGGCGTCGCCCGGGCCGCCTCCGCCGTGCGGGATGGTCCAGGTTTTGTGGAGATTGTTGTGGATCGCGTCGACGCCGAGTTTGTCGAGATCGAGCCAGCCGGCGATGGCGTTCATGTTGGCGCCGTCCATGTAGACGAGGCCGCCGACGGCATGGATTTTGTCGGCGATCCGGCGGAAATCGGTTTCGAAGATTCCGCTGGTGTTGGGGTTGGTGATCATGATGCCGCTGATCCGTTCGCCGCAGAGGGCGATTTTTTCTTCGAGCGACTTCATGTCGACCTGACCGGTTTCGTCGGCTTCGAGGAGGACGATTCCGCTCGGTTTTCCGTCCACGGTTTTGGTTTCGAAACCGGCCATGGCGGCGGTGGCGAAATTGGTGCCGTGGGAGGAGCGGGGGATGAGGATGACGTCGCGGTTTTCGCCGCGGTCGCGGTGGTAGGCCTGGAACATTTTGAGGCCGACGAGTTCGCCTTGGGCTCCGGCGACCGGTTGGGTGGTGACGCCGGGGAGGCCGGTGATGCCCTTGAACCATTCCTGGAGGCGGTAGAGGATTTCGAGCGAGCCTTGGGCGTCGGCCGGATCCGCCTGGGGATGGAGATCGGTGAAGCCGGGGAGGCCGGCGGCGAAGTCGTTGAGGTAGGGGTTGTATTTCATCGTACACGAGCCGAGCGGGTAGCAGGCTTCGTCGGGGCTGATGTTCAACTCGCCGAGTTTCGTGTAGTAATCCTTGAGTTCGGCGAGGGATTTGTCGGGAAGGCCGACGGGTTCGGCGCGAAGGAGGTGGGCCGGGATTTCGGCGGGGACGGCGGATTTGTCCTTCTCCACCGGGCCGAAAGCGCTGGTGAAGAAGGCGAAAAGGCGCTCGATTTCCTCGTCGCTTTGCCAATCGGAGAACGAGAGTTTGAGGTGATTTCCGTGGGAGCCGGCGATGCGGTGGGAGACGTTGACTCCGATGTGGAGGCCGAATTCGCGTCCGGCGGCGATGCAGTCGTCGGCGGAAACGGGGAGGGTGAGGACGAACTCGTTGAAGAACGGAGCTTGTGGGAAAGCGAGGTTGACGCCGGTGTGGGAGGCCAGGCGGGCGGCGGCGCGGCGGGCGCGGTCGTATCCGGCGCGGCAGGCGGCGGTCATCCCTTTTTCTCCGCGCTGGAGAATCGCGGCTCCGGCGAGGGTGGCGAGAAAGGCCTGGTTGGAGCAGATGTTGGAG
>CAZJCL010000311.1:0-3725 GCA_964544025.1 uncultured Opitutales bacterium
CCCAATTTCCATCTTCCCAAATTCCAAATTCCACCTCCCGACTCCCGACTCCCGACTCCCAATTCTCCCTTCTTAATTCTACCTTCTAACTTCCCTCACCGCCTGCAACAACGTCTCCTCCGCACACAACAACCGCAGCCCCGCCCGCGAAAAATCCTGCACCGGCTCCACCGCGATCAATTCCGTCCGGCTCCCCGGACGCCTCTGCGGCGCTTCCCCATCCCCCCGCCACTCCACCGCCGCCACATCCATCCCCGCCGTTCCCGTCAAACTCTCGATCACCCCGTCCACATGCTCCCGTTTCGCCTCCCCATGCTCCAACAAAGCCACGAAACACCCCCTCCGCCCGCAATAACAAACCGGCCCCTCCCGCTCCACCGGCCGATGCAACTGCGCGTTCACCGTCCCGTTCCTCCCGTCCCGCACCGTCCCATCCAGCATCGACGCCATCCGCAACCGCCTCCCGTCCCACTCAAAATACCCCACCGAATCCCCCCGCCCCAGCGAATGCTTGAACCCCACAATCTTGCACTGCAAACAGGTCCAGATCTCCTTCTTCGTAAAAATCTCGAACTCCCGCAAAAGCTCCGTCGGCGTGCACGGACGCCAATCCGCAATCCCATCAAACGAAAAAATAATCCCATACCCCACCGTCCCCGTCACGCTGATCCCCGCGAACGAGCAACGCTGCCCCAGCTTCCGCGCCCGTTCCAAACACGCCCCCACCACCGTCCCCAGCGCCTGCATCAACTCGTGCTGACACCGTTCCCGCAACCCCGCCTCCCTATGCCAAATACTCGCCGCCTCCGCCGAAACCAAATCCGCCCGCACCAACGTCGGCGTAATCGACACCGCCACCGAAACCACCCGCTCCGGATTCAACCGCATCCACTCCACCGGCCGCTTCGAAGTCGCCACCTTCACCGACCGCGTCTCCAAAAAATCATTCGCGGAAAGCCAGCGCGAATAATTCGTGGCCGACGCCGGCGACAACGCGACCTCCTCCGCGATATGTTGACGACACGTTTCTTTCCGATGAAGAAGATGCCGGAAAATCCGTCGGCAAACCTCCTCCACCTGGCCAGCCTGGCCGTTACTATGGGGCGATCCGTTGGGCATTCCGAAATTCATGCCACGTCAACCCCCTCCCCCGCAAGCGCTTTCACCCCCTCCCCCTCTGAATGTTGAACGTTCGAAGTTGAAAGTTGAACGTTGAAGCTCCCCCCTTCCCCCATTCTACCTTCTAACTTCTAACTTCTAAATTCCACCTTCCCCAACCTCCCCCAATCCAAAATCTAAAATCCAAAATCCAAAATTTCCCTCAGCTCCTCCAACCCCACCGGCGCATTCGCCGCATCGCTCGCCTCGAACAAATTCTCCAGCATCTCCCGCTTCGCCCGCTGCATCGCCAGCACCTTCTCTTCAATGCTCCCCGCCGCGATCAACTTGATGCTCGTCACCACCTTCTTCTGACCTATCCGGTGCGCCCGGTCCGTCGCCTGCGCCTCCGCCGCCGGATTCCACCACGGATCGAAATGCACCACCGTATCCGCCCCCGTCAAATTCAACCCCGTTCCCCCCGCCTTCAACGAAATCAAAAACACCGGAATTCCCGCGTCCCCGTTGAACTCGTCGCAAACCGCCAACCGGTTCCGCGTGCTCCCGTCCAAATACGAATACCGCAACCCCTGTTCCTCCAACTCCGCCCGCAACAACTGCAACACCGACACGAACTGCGAAAACACCAGCATCCGACTCCCCCCATCCACCGCCTCCGACAACACCTCCCGAAACGCCTGCAACTTCCCCGAATCCGCGTCCCGAAAATCCTTCTCCACCAATCGCGGATCGCAGCAAATCTGACGCAGCCGCAACAACCGCGTAAACATCGCCGTCCGGATCGCCCCCTCGCTCTTCCCGCTCTTCTCCAACGCCGAAAACTCCATCCGCGCATCCCCCAACACCGCCTCGTAAAGCTCCCGCTGCGCCTCCTCCATCTCGCAAAACAACGTCTGCTCGATCTTCTCCGGCAACTCCGGCGCCACCCGCGCCTTCGTCCTCCGCAACAAATACGGAGCCGCCTTCCGCCGCAACCGCGCCTCATGCCACTCCCGCTCCTCCCCCCGCGCCTCCGACGGCAAATCCTCCAAATACCCCGGCATCAAAAACGCGAACAACGACACCAGATCCGACAAACTGTTCTCCACCGGCGTCCCCGTCAGCACAAACCGCCCGTCCCCGCGCAACGAATACAACGCCTTCGCGTTCTGCGTCCGCCGGTTCTTAATATTCTGCGCCTCATCCGCCACGATACATCCCCAATCAATTTCCCGAATGAGCGCCAAATCCCGGATCAGCGTCGAATACGAAGTGATCACCAAATCGAACTCCCCCGCCTCCGCCGCCGTCCCCAACCTCCGCTCCCGGTAATGCAAAAACACCCGCAACCACGGCACAAACCGCCGCGCCTCCCGCTGCCAATTCTCCACCAGCGAAGCCGGACAAACCACCAGCGCCGGACCTCCCCCTTTCCCATTCCCCTTCCCCGAAACCCGCGCCGCCTCGATCAAACAAAGCGCCTGCAACGTCTTCCCCAACCCCATCTCATCCGCCAAAATCCCGCCCAGCCCGTTCCGATACAAATGAAACATCCACGACGCCCCGATCTTCTGATACAACCGCAGCCGCCCATCCAGCTCCTCCGGCAACGGCGCCGCCTGCAACCTCGACATATTCCCCAGCGCCTCCGACTTCTCCCGCCAAACCTCCGGCGCCTCGAAATTCGGCAACAACTCCGCCAGCAACTCCCCCGCCACCGCCAAATCCGCCGCCGACAACTGATGCCGCGATCTCGGCTGCGCCAACTCCCGCGCCTGCCCCGACAAACTCCGCCGCACCTCCTCCAGCTTCTCCAATTTCCGCCTCGGCAACAAAACCACCTTCCCGTCCCGCTCCAAATACGGACGCCCCGACCGCAACGACTCATGCACCTGCCGCTCGTCGAACCCCTCCGCCCGCACCGCCAGCTCCACCGAAAACCCGCCCCCCGCCTCCGCCGCGTCCAACGCCACCACCGCCTCCGAAACCTCCCCCAAATTCCGCCGGAAATTCTCCGTAAACCGCGCCCCGAAATAATCCCGCAAATCCCCCAAATGCTCCGACAAAAACACCAGCGTCTTATGCCGATCCCGCAACCACCATTTCCGGTTCGAAGGCTCCAGCAAAAAATCCCCCTGCTTCACCATCGCCACCGCCTCGTGGTAAAGCGGACTCTCCCGCGAAGGCAAAGAAATCGCCAAAAAATGCACCGACCCATCCACCACCATCCCTCCCCCATCTCTGGAAGTTGAACGTTGAACGTTGGAAGTTGAACGTTCCAAGTTCGAAGTCGAATGTTCAAAACCAGACGCCACCCGCTCCCCAACCTTCACCTCCCTCCCCGTAGCATCGGCGCTTCGCCGATGATCCCCTCCGGACATTGAACCTTGAACCTCAAACCTCGAACCCTCTTCTCCCCCTTTCGACGTTGAACGTTGAACGTTGGACGTTGAACGTTCCCCCCTCTCCCCAACCTCCCCCGTCTCCTCCCTTACCAAAAACCCCGAAACCCCCACCAACTCCCGCTCCTTCCACGCGCTACTCTCCCCCGGCCGATTCACCCAAAAAAAAGAATCCGCCCCCGCCACCACCACAATCAACACCGCCACCTTCCCCCGAACCAGCGG
>CAZJCL010000312.1:0-3707 GCA_964544025.1 uncultured Opitutales bacterium
GGGCGCTTCAACAGCAGCAGATGAACCACCGGCAGTTGATGATCGACGAGATTCGCGTGGTGGTGGCGGCGATCGCCAAGGACAAGGGTTACACGCTGGTTCTGGATGGGACGAAGAATCTGGCGCAAGGCGTGACCAGCGTGGTTTACGCGGACAATTCGTTCGATATTTCGGACGCGGTTCTTGCCGAGCTGAACAAGGATCAGCCCAAGGAGTAACCAGCCAATTGAATTTGATACCGGCCCTGTTCCCACTCGAACAGGGCTTTTTTATTCCAGCTTATCGATGGATTTGTCTCTCTCAGTCGAGGAAATCGCCAAGATCACGCAGCCCGGGAAAATCCTCGGGAATACCAGTGTCCGGATCCGGCGGATCGCTTCGCTTTCGGACGCGGAGGAGGGGGATCTGTCGTTTCTCGCGAATCCGAAGTATAAAAAGGAAGTCGCCGGTTCGCGCGCCTCGCTGATTTTCGTTCCGGCCGATTTCGACGGGGAGCCGCGGGAAGGCCAGACGCTCTTTTTTCAGGAGAACACGTCGATCGCGTTGGCGCGGATTTGCGACCGGATCGAGCGGGAGCTGTGGCCGAAGCCTGCAGCGGGGATTCATCCGAGCGCGGTGATTGGCGAAGGTTGCACGATCTCGGAAACGGCGAGCGTCGGGCCGCTTTGCATTGTCGAGGAGGGCGCGGAAGTCGGCGACGGAACGGTTTTGCAAGGACAGGTTTTCGTGGGGCGGGGAACGCGGATCGGGGCGGATTGTTATCTCGCGGCGCAAGTTTCGGTGCAGGCGCATTGTGAAATCGGCGACCGGGTGCGGCTGCATTCCGGAGCGGTGATCGGCGCGGATGGTTACGGATACGACACGAACCGCGAAGGGCGGCACCGGAAGTTACCCCAGGTGGGAACGGTGGTTATTGGAAACGATGTTGAAATCGGGGCGAACACGACGATCGACCGGGCCCGTTTCGAGAAGACGGAGATCGGGGAAGGGACGAAAATCGATAATCTCGTCCAGATCGGCCACAACGTGATCGTGGGACGGCATTGTTTGATCGTGGCGCAGGTCGGGATCGCCGGGAGCACGCGGATCGAGGACCATGTGGTGATCGGCGGCCAGGCGGGAATCGCGGGGCACTTGCGGATCGGCCGCGGAACGATGGCCGGCGGCCGGGCCGGGATCGCGCGCGATCTTCCGCCGGGGAGCAAGGTGGGCGGGCCGAGTGCCTTGCCGCTGATGCTTCATCAGAAGATCTCGATTTTGGAGCGGCGGTTGCCGGATTTGTTCCGGGACGTCGCTGACCTCAGGGAAAAGGTGAATATGCTTTCCAAGCAAAACTAAAGGGCGTTTACTCAAACATTTCCGATGCAACAGGGAGAACTCAGGATTTTCGCGGGCAGCTCAAACCGCCCATTGGCCGAAGAAATTTGTCAGTTGATCGGCATGCCGCTCGGAGAAGCGGTGGTGATGTCGTTTCCGGACGGGGAATCGTTCGTAAAGATCAACGAAAACGTACGGGGCCGCGATGTGTTTATCATCCAGGCGACCTCGACGCCGGCGAACCATCACATCATGGAGCTGCTGATCATGATCGACGCGGCCCGCCGGGCTTCCGCTGACCGAATTACGGCGGTTTTGCCGTTTTACGGTTATGCCCGGCAGGACCGGAAGGATCAGCCGCGGGTGCCGATTACCGCGAAACTGGTGGCGAACCTTCTGGTGGCGGCGGGGGCGAACCGGGTTTTGACGATGGATTTGCACGCCCAGCAGATCCAGGGATTTTTCGACATTCCGGTGGATCATCTTTACGCGTCGCCGCTGTTTTACACGTATTTGCAGAAGTTGAAGTCGGACAAACTCGTGGTGGTTTCTCCGGATCAAGGCGGGGTGAAAATGGCGTCGGCTTACGCGGATATGTTGGGATGCGCGGTCGGTTTTATCGCCAAGCGTCGCACGGACGCGCAGACGGTGGAAGCGATCAGCATGATCGGCGAGGTGGAGGATTGCGACGTGTTGCTGGTGGACGATATGACGGAAACGGCGGGAACGTTGACCACGGCGGCGCGGTTGTGCAAGGCGCAAGGCGCAAAAAGCGTGCGGGCGGCTGTGAGTCATGCTATCTTGAACGAACTTGCGTATGAGCGCCTCCGGGAAGGTTTGATCGATGAGCTCATCACCACGAATTCGGTTCCGGTCCAGCCGCGGGATTTGCCGATTACCGTATTGAGCGTGGCTGAACTTTTGGCGGAAGCGATTGTCCGAATCAGCCGTAATCAAAGCGTAACCAGTCTTTTCAGAATCAAGGGCTTCTAGCCTTTTTTCGCACGCCGCTCCGGGAGCGGGATTTTAACGATTCCGCGCGGGCGGATACCAGTCATGTCATCGACTCAACAACTCGCTCGAAAGTATATGAGACTAAAAATCGTTACTGTTCTTCTTTTGTTCGCTGTCGGAGGTTTGAGTGTAAAGGCGTTTTATCCCGGCGTCTTCAATAGCGGCCAGGTGCATCTGGCGACGGTCAACATCGACTCCAGTCCGCTGAACCGGGAAAACGCTCCGGTGGTCACCAGTTATGCCGATGTGCTCGACCGGGTGAGGCCGGCGGTGGTGAGCGTCATTTCGACGCGGGTCATGCGGCAGCGTCAGTTCAACCCGTTTGGCGACGATCCGTTTTTCCGCCGCTTTTTCGGCGTTCCGGACGAGCAGCAACCCCGCGAGCAGCGACGGCAAGGTCTCGGATCCGGCGTGATCGTGACGGACGACGGTTATGTTTTGACGAACAACCACGTGATCGAAGGGGCGGACGAGTTGCTGGTGAAACTGGCGGACGGGCGGGAGTTCGAGGCCGAATTGATCGGGGCGGATCCGCAGACCGACGTGGCGATTTTGAAGATCGATACGGAGACGGAATTGCCGGTGGCGGTTTTGACAAACAGCGATCAACTGCGGGTCGGCGACATCGCGTTTGCGCTCGGGAATCCGCTGGGAGTGGGGCAGACGGTGACGATGGGGATTATTTCCGCCACCGGCCGCCGGCAAATCGGGATTCTCGGCCAGGGTGGTTACGAAGATTTTATCCAGACGGACGCGGCGATCAACCAAGGGAATTCCGGTGGTCCGCTGGTGGACGGCGAGGGCCGGGTGATTGGAATCAATACCGCGATTCTTTCCCGGACGGGCGGAAACATCGGCATCGGCTTCGCGATTCCGACAAATCTGGTGTCGAACGTGATGGAAAGCATCATCCAAACCGGAACGGTGCAGCGCGGTTATCTCGGCGTGAATTTGCAACCGCTGTCGCCGGAACTGGCGGAGGAGTTTTCCGTTCCGGATGGAAACGGCGCGTTGGTCGCCGATGTGGTCCCGGATAGTCCTGCCGCGAAAGCCGGGATCCAGCGCGGGGATGTGATCATCCAAGTCGGAGAACGGGTCGTCGAAAACCACAGTTCACTGCGTCTGATGATTTCGCAGACGCGGCCCGGTTCCAAGGTTTCGTTGACGCTCGTGCGGAACGGCGAAACGGAAACGGTGGAAGTGGAGTTGGGGAAACTCGGTGAAGATGCGATCGCCGCCGCCACGGGCGAGGGGCCGGGATCCGTTTTGGATGGAATCACGGTCGCGCCGCTTACGCCGGAACTGCGTCAGCAGCACAATATTCCGGAAGAATTGTCGGGACTTTTGGTCGTGGAAATCGCTCCTGGTTCGCCTTA
>CAZJCL010000313.1:0-3683 GCA_964544025.1 uncultured Opitutales bacterium
AAGATCGACATCGTGGTGAACAACGCGGCGGTGCAGTATCCGAAAGATGAATTGACGGAGATCTCGGAAGAGCAGTTGGAGAAGACTTTCCGGACGAATATTTTTTCGTATTTCTTTCTGACGAAGGCGGCGCTTCCGAATCTGAAAAAGGGTGCGGCTATCGTGAATACGACCTCGGTGACGGCGTATAAGGGGAGTTCGCATTTGCTGGATTATTCGGCGACGAAGGGGGCGATCGTGGCTTTTACGAGATCGCTGTCGCAGGGATTGGTGGAGAAAGGAATTCGGGTGAACGCGGTGGCGCCGGGGCCGATTTGGACGCCGTTGATTCCGGCGAGTTTTCCGGAGGATCACGTGGAGGAGTTCGGGCAGCAGGCGCCGATGAAGCGGACGGGTCAGCCGGAGGAGGTGGCACCGAGTTATGTGTTTTTGGCGTCGGATGATTCGTCGTATATGACGGGGCAGGTGCTGCATCCGAATGGGGGAACCGTTGTGAACGGGTAGGGGAGTGTGAAAGTGGGAAGGTTTGAAGGTGGGAAGGTGGAGATAAAGATATGGTGAAGAATATATCAGTTTGGGCGAGGGGGACGGAGTTTCTGGAACCGGAGGCGTTGGGGCGGGATTTGGCGACGGAGGTTTGCATCGTTGGCGCGGGAATCGCGGGGGTGACGACGGCGTATTTGCTCGCGAAGGAGGGCGTGTCGGTGGCGGTTTTGGAGCGGGGGGCGTTGCTGTCGGGGCAGACGCGGAATACGACTGCTCATTTGTCGAACGCGATCGACGACCGTTATTCGCTGATGGAGCAGATGCACGGGGCGCATGGGGCGCGGCTGGCGGCAGAATCGCATAGCGCGGCGATCGACCGGATCGAGCGGATCGTGGCGGAGGAGAAAATCGAGTGCGATTTCGCGCGGGTGGATGGGTATTTGTTTTTGGGGGAAGGGCAGAAGGCGGACGTTTTGGAGGAGGAGCTTGCAGCCGCGCACCGGGCGGGTTTGGCGGGGGTGGAGAAGTTGGAGGCGGTGCCGGCGCGCGGTTTTTCGGAGGGGCCGTGTTTGCGGTTTCCGCGGCAGGGGCAGTTTCATCCGTTGAAATATTTGCGGGCGCTGATCGGGCGATGTGAGGCAATGGACGTGCGGTTTTTCGCGAACACGCCGGTGGAGGATGTGGCCGGCGGAGCGGTGGCGATGGTGAAGATGAAGAGCGGTTTTACGGTGAAGGCGAAGGCGGCGGTGGTGACGACGAATTCCCCGATCAATAACCGGGTGAAACTGCACTCGAAGCTTTATCCGTATTTGACGTTTGTGATCGGCGGATTGGTGGAGAAGGGGGCGGTGGAGCGGGCGCTGTTTTGGGATACGCTGGAGATGTATCATTATGTTCGGTTGCAGGATTGGGACGAGGGGCGGGATTTGTTGATCGTGGGGGGAGCGGATCACAAGACGGGGCATCGGGACGACGCGGCGGAGCGTTACGGGCAATTGGAGGCGTGGGCGCGGCAGCGTTTTCCGGCGATGGGGGAGGTGGTGTTGCGGTGGAGCGGACAGGTGCTGGAGACGCCGGATGGGCTGGCGTATATCGGCAAAAATCCGGGGGAGGAGAATGTTTATCTTTGCACCGGCGATTCGGGGATGGGAATGACGCATGGGACGATTTCCGCGATTTTGAATACGGATCTGATTCAGGGGCGGAGGAACGACTGGGCGACGCTTTATGATCCGAAACGGAAAACGCTTCGGGGGTTGCCGGGATTCGCGGAGGAGAATCTGGATGTGGCGTTGAAATACGGCGATTATTTCAAGCCGGGCCGGGTGGAGTCGGAGGAGGAAATCGCGCCGGGATCGGGAGCGGTGGTGCGGCGGGGTTTAGCGAAGGTGGCGGTGTATCGGGACGAGTTGGGGAAGCTGCATCGGCGGTCGGCGGTTTGTCCACATTTGGGATGCATCGTGGCGTGGAACTCGGATAAGAGGACGTGGGATTGTCCGTGTCACGGGTCGCGATTCGATCCGTTGGGACGTGTGGTGAACGGACCGTCGGTGAGCGATTTGGGCGAAGCGTCGTGAGTTTATTTTGCGCGGTTTTCAATGTGCGATGAGTAGATCATCCGTGCGACCATGTAAGCGGCGGCGGCAATGGCGAGCCACATTACAAGAAAAGCAAGGACGCGTATGATGGTTCCGATGGCGAGGTCGTATTCCAGTAAACCGAGTCGCCCGAGTATTAAGTTCCAGTCGTGATAGTGAACGACATCTTCGCCCCAGAACATAAGTATGGGTTGAGCTTCGGTTCGCGAATCTGAGATATACCATTGGACGTAGTAGAGATTCGCGGCGAGCCAGAGCGTGCCGAAAGCGATCGCGAAGAAATCTCTTTGGCGGTAAAACATACTGATGGCGAGGAGGGGAAGACCGAGTTGGAAGAGGGTTCCGCCGATGGCCGACAGGAACTGGTTGTAAAGTCCGATGAATCCCAGCGACATGAAGAAAGCGTGGCCCATTTCGTGAATGGTCATGTCGAGCAGGCTTGTTGGGTTTTGTAGGAACGAGATCGCGGGGCTTCCGTAAGGATAGGGGATTTGGTGATAGGCAAATTGCCCGACGGCGATATAGATCATCCAGAGCAATATGATTAGTCGGCCGGGCCAGTGACGGTCTTCGCACCAGGTGTCGATGGTGCTGCGAATATTACTCAGTATGCCGAGCTGTTCCGTTGTTTCGGGGGTTGTGGGGTTTTCTAAAGTGAGAGTTTGACCTGTGCGGAGATCGATTCCGCATTCGATGCAGACAACGATGGACGCCGGGTAATTCGCGGAGCAGCCGGGGCAGGCGTGTTCGGTCGGGGGTGTCATTTTTTACCGTTGGGTTCGAAGGCGTCGATTGTTTCGTTGGCAAAAAACCAGAGCGAAAACGTATCGCTTTCGTAGACGACGACGCCGTGGGGAGTGGCTGTCATGCCTTGCGGAGTGAGTCCTTTACGGCCGCGGGGAAAATCGATGGGGATTATCTTCGTGGCTCCGGTCGATTCGTGGGTTCGGAGCAATCGCCATTCACCCGGGGCACCCGCCCAAAAGAGCGTCCAGAGATACTGCCCGTCGTAAGCGATGGCGCGGATATCGCTCGGCCAGGTTTCGTCGGTGCTGAGCGTGATTTGGGGAGGCCAAAGTTCGAGAGGGCGAATCCGGCCGGTCCGGTGTCCGTCGAGCAGGAGAGGGAGTTCGAAATCCAGTTCCTGGTGCGGATATCGATTCAGACTTGCGGCTTGGAGGAGAAGGGGGCGATGAAATTTTCCGTGGCGACTCATATCGTGGATATGAAAAGCGAGTTGCCAGTTTCGGGAGGTGGGGTTGTAGCGGAAGATTTCCCATTGGCCGAGAACGGCGTGGAGGTGCCCGTTGTATTGGAAGATTTTCATCGCGTCGTATGGATTCCGGTCGTCCAGAATGGTTTGCGCGGGCCGTCGGCGGCTGCTCGCGAGCAGGTCTGTTTCGCCGGATTCGGGGTCGACGCGAAGGATGTAGCCTCTGGAAACGTAGAGTTGACCGCCGGCTTCCCATAGTGAGCCGCCGCTAAAGTTTTCGGGGAGAGGAAGCAGGCGCTCCAGGCTTCCGCTGGTGTTTCTTATTTCGATGCCGTCGCGGGTGAGGATTAAAATTTGTCCGTCGATCACCTCGAATTGGGGACGCT
>CAZJCL010000314.1:0-3678 GCA_964544025.1 uncultured Opitutales bacterium
ACGGTTTTTATTGGAATCCGGTGGTGTCGCTCGTTCCTCGCTCAACCACCGGCTACAAGCTGTGATCCCTGCCGGGATCGATGAGGCGGGAGGGCTGGGTAATGCCCTTGGATAAACTCAGTGGCCGGAGCCGCCGAGGTAGAGCTCTTGGAGTTCGGGGGTGTTGTGCAGTTCGGCGGCGTTGCCTTCGAGGGCGATTCGGCCGTTTTCCATGACCATCGCGTAATCAGCCACAGCGAGCGCCTGGCGCGCGTTTTGTTCCACAAGGAAGATCGTCAGGCCTTCCTGTTCGCGGATTTCCCGGACGATGCGAAACACTTCCTTCACCAGCAGCGGCGAGAGGCCCATGGAAGGTTCGTCGAGCAGGAGCAGTTTCGGGCGAGCCATCAGGCCCCGGCCGATCGCCAACATTTGCTGCTCCCCCCCGGAAAGATAGCCTGCCCGCAATTTCAGCCGCTCGACGAGGCGCGGAAAAAATTGCAGGACGCGTTCCAAGTCCTGCCGGATCGCCTTCGTGTCCGAGCGGATGAAGGCGCCCATTTTGAGATTCTCCTCCACCGTCAGATCCGGAAACACGAAGCGTCCCTCCATCACGTGCAAAACCCCCTCGCGAACCATGGCGCGGGTGGGGGCGCCGGTGACATCGACGCCCCGCAGCCAGACCCGACCGGCCGTCACCGCTCCGTTTTCCGATTTCAACATGCCGGAGATCGCTTTCAACAGCGTCGATTTCCCGGCTCCGTTGGCACCCAGCAGCGCAACGAAATCGCCCTCGTTGATGGTGAGCTGGATGCCGTGCAGCACTTTGACCACCCGGTTGTAGGCGACTTCGAGTCCGTCGATCTGGAGGAGGGGAGTGGAGTCTGTCGAACGTCCGGTCATGTTTGGTTGGAAATCGGGAAGGGCTGAATCGGGTCGACGGTTATCGCTCCAGGTTGCTGTCCCAGACCTTTACCCACTCGCCATCCTGGACCTGATAGATCGGGGCCTCCATGTTCGGGCGATGATCGTCTTCAAAATAACTGACCGGCGGAACGAGGCCGCCCGGTGAAAAATCACGGAAGGTGTGGAGCATGGCCCGCAGGTTTTCGCCGGTAATTTCCAGGCCTTCGTCGATGGCGCGTCCGATCGCTTCGGCGGCGATTAAGGTCTGGGCCCAGCCGCGAATGTAGTGAGTATCGGGAGACGCGTAGTTGGCGGCCATGACCGCTTTCATCGCCTCGGCGCCCTCGTCTCCGTAAGCGACGCTTCCATACAGCGCGAGGTGACCTTCCGCGTCTTGCCCGGCATTGCGCAAAAAGGCTTCATCGCCGGCGTAAATGTTGCCGAGCAGGATCGCTTCGCTTCCCTGGCGGGCGAGGTCGCGGGCGAGCACGCTCATCGCGGCGCTGGTGTTGCCCATCCAGATGTGGGTCGCGCCCGAGTTGATGAAGGCGAGGCATTGCTGAACGGCGTCGGTCGGCGTGTAGCCGATGTCCTCTTCGGCGACGATGGGGACGCCGAGTTTTTCGGCCTCTTTCTTCATGTCGGCGATCGGAGCGATGCCGAAGCCGCCGGGATTGCGCGCCAGGGCGAGTTTGCCTCCTTGCTCGGCCACGTATTGCACCGCGGCGCGGGCGGCCGTGGAATAATCGGCGTTGGTGATGAAGAAATACGGGGCGTGTTCGGCGTCGACGAATTCGACCGCATAGGAAGTCGGCATGTAAACGACTTTGGAGCGGGTCGCCAGCGGAAGGACGGCGGCGCTGTCGGGCGTTCCGAATCCGTGGATCAGCGGCACACCGACATCGTCGACGAGGCGGCGAAACGCGGAGATCGTTCGCGGGATGTCGTAACCGGTTTCGATCTCGACGACTTCGACGGTTTTGCCGCGAACGCCGCCGTTGGCATTGATCCAGCGCCAGGCATCGCGCGCGCCGTCGGCCAGCGGGACGCCGATATCGGAGGTCGCGCCGGTCCGGTTGGAGATTTGTCCGACGCGGATGACGTCATCTTCGCCGCCGCCTTGCGGAGCGCAGCCGGAAGTCAGGAGTATCGCGCCGAGGGCGCCTGCTAGTGCTATGTATTTCATAATCGAGTCCCCTTTCCTCGCTGAGATTTGTCTCAACTTATTCGGTGGGTTTGTTGGATACAGGGTTGGTTTTGAGAGAAATGTAGCCGGTGAAGCGACGCCAGATGTGCGCCATGCCGCGCGGCTCGTAAAGAAGAAACAGGACGATCAACAGGCCGAAGATTCCTTGTCGCACCGGTGCCATTTGCCCCGCTTCCAGGCCAAAGCCCCGGGCCAGGCTATCGAGAGTCTCCGGAATCATGACGATAAAAACCGCCCCCAAAATCGCTCCCGAAAGCGTCCCCAATCCGCCGATAATCACCAGGGCGAGCAACTGCACCGAGACGAAGAGATGGAACGCCTGGATCGCCACGAATTCCAGATACCACGCCAGCAACGCTCCCGCCACGCCGGCGTAAAACGTGGAAACCGCAAACGCGGCCAGCTTGGTCCGGAAAAGGTTGATTCCCATGATCTCCGCCGCCCGCGGGTTTTCCCGCACCGCCGCGAAGGCCCGCCCGGCCCGCGTCCGCAGGATGTTGGTGTAGGCGATGGCTCCGGCTACCGCGAAAAGCAGGACGAGCAGATAATACCGGTTGCCCGCCTGGAGGTCGATACCCAGAAAAACCGGCCGCGCGACGAACCGGCCGTCCTCGCCGCCGGTCAGCCAGCGCGCCTGTTCGAAAAACCAGTAAAGGATGATCTGCGCCGAAAAACTCGCCATCACGAGATACACCCCTTTCAGCCGGAGCGAGGGCAACCCGAACAGCAATCCCGCCGCCGCCGCGATCAATCCGGCCAGAAAAATCGAAACCAGGGCCGGCACGCCGAGGTTCTGATTGAGGTAGGCGGCGGAAAACGCGCCGACGCCCATGAACGCCGCGTGGGCGATCGAAATGAGCCCGGTGTTTCCGGTCAACAGGTTCAAGCCCATCCCGGAAAGCGCGTAGATGGTGATCATCGTCAACAGCGCGAGTTGCGTGCTGGTGAGAAACTGCGACGCCACCGCGAGCGCGAGAACCGGAAGAACGGTTTTGAGGAGATTCCTGTTTTTCCAGGACGGCGGCGATTTTGGCGAAGCCGAGGCTGCGGATTCCGGAGATTTGGCGGGCGCTTCGATCATAATTTATCGATCTCCTTCCGTCCGAGAAGCCCGGTCGGGCGTATCCATAAAATAATGATCAACACGAAAAACGGCGCCACGGGTCCGAGTCCGCTCAAACCGGTTAACCCTTTGAGATATCCGCCGGAGAAGTTTTCGAGCACGCCGATGATGATACCGCTGATCGTCGCTCCGATGATGCTGTCAAGACCTCCAAGAATCACCGCCGGAAACACCCGGACCCCGTAGGCGCTAAGATCGGGAGTGAGCCCGGAAATGTTCGCCGCGAGCACACCGCCGACTCCGGAAACGACCGCCGAAATCACCCAGGCCAAGGCAAACACCCGAACGAGCGGCACCCCCAGACTTTCCGCCGCCTTGCGCGAACTCGACGTCGCCCGCATTACCAATCCCCAGCGGGAATATTGGAAAAACGCGCCAAAGCAGACCATGAACACCAGGCAGAGAAAGAACGCGTAAAGGTAAACCTGGCTCACCGTCACGACGCCTAGATCGAGTCCTTCAC
>CAZJCL010000315.1:0-1332 GCA_964544025.1 uncultured Opitutales bacterium
GTGCCCTCCGTGTCTCCGTGGTGAATCCCATCCTCCAAGTTTGATCACAACTCCGCCCCGCTGTGTCATCTGTGGTCCCCCTCTCCAGAGCCAAAGCTCCGTGCCCTTCGTGCCTCCGTGGTGAATCCCATCCAACAAGTTTACTTACAACTCCGCCGCGCCAATGCGCCAATTCATTCATGGTCAACCTCCCCCCTACCGGATCTCCCACCGGTAATGACAACTCGACAACATCTCCGCCCCATCCTTCCGCACCCAAACCACATCCTCGATCCGCGCCCCGCCCAACCCCGGATAATAAAGCCCGGGCTCCACCGTCACCACCTGCCCCGCCTTCAAACGCGGACCGCCCACCGACAACCTCGGCGCCTCATGCACCTCCAACCCCAGCCCATGACCCGTCCCATGAAAAAACCCCGTCGGCTGACGCCCCTTCGTATCCGTCTTATACCCCGCCTTCTCAAAAACCTCCACCACCCCGCGATGCACCGAATCCCCCGTCACCCCCGCCCGGATACGCCCCAACGCATACTCCTGCGCCGCCCGCACCGTCGCCACCAACCGCCTCTGCTCCTCCGACGCCCGCCCCTTCAAAAACGTCCGCGTCATATCCCCATGATACCCCGTCGCCGTCACCCGCGGAAAAACATCCACGATAATCAACTCGTTCGCTCGCAACACCCCTGACCCCCGGCAATGCGGATCGCAAGCCTGATCTCCCCCCGCCGCGATCGTATGCCCCGAAACCGACCCCGCCCGCAAACAAGCGATCTCGATCTCCTCCTTCAACCGCTCCGAAGTCAAAAATTTCCCCTCGAAAAACAGCTTCCCCTGCCGGATCTCCGACGCCCGCAACACCTTCTCCGCCGCCCGGATCCCCGCCGCGCTGCACCTGTTCCCCTTCCGGATCGCCTCCGCCTCCTCCCTCGTCTTCTTCTCCCGCTCCGGAAAAAGCCCCCCCTCCGCCACCTCCAGCCGCAACCCCAACTCCTCCATCTTCCGCGCCAACCCCAACGGAAAATCCCCGCCAACCCGAAACCCATCTATCCCGAACTCCGCCGCCAGCGCCGCGACAATCTCCGCCACCCCCACATTCTCCCGCCGAAACCGCCCCTTCGCCCGCTCCCGCCATTCCTCGAACGAAAGCACCTCGTCAAACGCCGACTCCTTCCGCCCCCGCGCGATCTCCAGCGCATTCAAAACCGCATATTTCCGTTTCCCCTGTCCAAAAGAAATAAACGGATCCGGCACAAAAAACCGCCCAAAATAAAGCTGATCCGCATTACTCTCCGAAGCCGCATAAATCAAAACCGAATTCATCATATCAAAACC
>CAZJCL010000315.1:1432-3673 GCA_964544025.1 uncultured Opitutales bacterium
CCTCCGCATATTCCGTGGTTAAACAAAACCCCTTCCCCCCATCCCATTCGTGTCTATTCGTGTCCATTCGTGGTTAACCTCCCGTGCATTCCGTATATGCATTCCGCGTATCCGTGGTTAAAACCCTACCGCCGAAAAACCACACTCTCCTTCTGAAACAACCCCACCGCCACCCACAAAGCCACCGCCGCATACACCGACGACGACACCAGCACGATCCCGATAAACCCCCAAGGATAAATCCCGCTCAAAACCTCGCGGCTAAGCAAACTCACATTCAACACCGGCACAAACGCCAAACCCGCCGTGATCTTCACCCCCGGCATCAACGCCACCACCGACGGCAGCAACGCCACCAAAATCAACGGACTCACATACGTCTGCGCCTCCTTGAACGTCCGCGCGAAAACCGACAACGCCAGCAAAACCGCCGAGAACAACGCCGCCACCGGCAACAACAACAACAGCGTCCCCCCGATCGCCAACGGACTCACCGCCACGGGCAACGTCTCCACCGCCCCCTCCGGCAACTGCGCCAGCGCCACCCACGCCGTCCCCCCCAACGCCCCGATCGACAACAACGCCGTCGCCAGCGAAAACGTCAGCACCACCAAAAACTTCCCCAGCACCAGCGTCACCCGCGACACCTGACTGCACAACAACGTCTCCATCGTCCCCCGCTCCTTCTCCCCCGCCGCCAAATCCATCGCCGGATACACCGCCCCCGTAATACACAGCACCACCAGCAAATACGGCAACAATCCCCCCAGCAACGCCCCCGTCACCTTCTCCGGCGGAGCCACATTCCGACGCGTCACCGCCAACGGCTCGATCGCCTCCCGCGTCAACCCCACCGCCCCCAGCCGCTCCTCCACGATCTCCGCCTCCAACTCCCGGAAAAACCGCTCCAGCCGCCGCGCCGCCATCCCCGACCGCATCTCCCCCTCATAGGTAAAAACCGTCACCTCCGCCCGCTCCCCCGCCGCCAACCGCTCCCCGAAATCCTCCGGAAACTCCACCGCCGCCGCCAACCGCTTCTCCGCGATCGCCCCCTCGAAATCCTCCTCCACCTCCGTCACCCGCAACCCCTCCTCCTCCCCCAGCGCCCCCCAAACCTCCGGCGCATATTCCGCCCCCAACACCGCCACCGAAAACACCTCCGCCTCCGCCCGCTCCGCCATCGAATACGACAACCCGCCCATCCCGAAAACCAGCAACGGAATCACCACCAACGGCACCACAATCATCGAAACCAAAGCCCGCCGATCCCGCAAAGAATCCACCAACTCCTTCCGATAAATCACCCCCAACAATCCACGCCGCCTATCGCTCATAATAAAACATATCCATTTCCACCTTCAAACCTTCCCACCTTCATACTTTCACACTTTCACACTTTCATACTTTTAAACTTTCACACGCTCCCCTTCCCCCAATCTAAAATCTAAAATCTAAAATTCTCACAAAAATCTCCTCCATATCCTCCTCCCCAAACCGCTCCCGCAACTCCGCCACCGAACCCTCCGCCCGAATCCGCCCCGCGTCCACGATCGCCACCCGGTCGCACAGCTTCTCCACCTCGCTCATCACATGCGTCGAAAACAAAACCGTCTTCCCCAAATCCCGGCACTTCCGGATAAACTCCACCACCTGCCGCGCCGCCATCACATCCAGCCCCAACGTCGGCTCGTCGAAAATCATCACCGCCGGATCATGCACCAACGCCCGCGCGATCGAAATCCGCTGCTTCATCCCGGTCGAACACGCGTCGCACCGCCGCCCCCGAAACTCATCGATCCCCAAATCCCGAAACAAAACCTCCACCCGCTCCCGCAACCGCTCCTCCTTCATCCCCTGCAACCGCCCGAAATAAAGCACCGCCTCCTCCGCCGTCAGACGTCCGTACAACGCCGTCGCGCTCGACAAAAACCCGATCTGACGCCGCACCCCCGCCGGCTCCTCCACCACATCCATTCCCCCCACCCACGCCCGCCCCGCCGTCGGCGCCAACAAAGTCGCCAACATCCGCAACGTCGTCGTCTTCCCCGCCCCATTCGCCCCCAGCAACCCGAAAATCCGCCCCGGCTCGCACGAAAAGCTCACCTCATCCACCGCCACCACCCGCCCATCGAAAACTTTCCGCAACCCTTCGACAACAATCACATCCACCAGTAAAACCGAAACCCCACCCCCTGAAAAGCCCCGATTCCCCGGGCACCCCAAACCAAAAAACCCAAACCC
>CAZJCL010000316.1:0-3602 GCA_964544025.1 uncultured Opitutales bacterium
GGGGCGGGTTTTTCGGTTTCGGATTCGGCGGCGGGGTTGGATTTGCGGAGGTTGAAATCGAGATCCCAGCGGAAATCGCGTTGGTCGGCGGTGGTGTGGACGGCGGTGATTTGGAGGAGGCCGAGTTCGTTGAGGGAAATTTCGAGGTGGACGGGGAGGCGGCCGGTGGAGGGTTTGGCGAGGCCTTCGGGGAGGTCGATTCCGGTTTGGAGGGAAGGGAGCGGGCGGAAAAGGTCGGGGTCGAGATCGACGAGGTCGCCGGGGTGGTCGTTTTCGCGGAAGGTGGAAAACCAGGGTTGGAAGCGGACCGGTTTTCCGACGAGGAGTTCGAGGTTGAGCTGGTCGACGCGGACGGTTTGGTGTTCCTCGAAGCCTTTGGGGAGAATGCAGACGAGGCGGGGGGCGGCGTTTTTTCCTTTGGTCTGGATTTCGAGATAAAGCGAGTGCGGATAGCCGCCGGAGATGCGGCCGAACGGTTGGTGGAGGATTTCGCCGTAGCAGGAAGCGCCGCGGGCGACGGCGAGATCGAGTTCGTCGTTGACGAGGATTTCGAGGCGGCGGTTGGGTTGCCAATCGGCGATGGTCGAGGCGATGCGGCGGCGGAGAACTTCGGATTGGAAGGTGCCGCCGGTGAGGAGAATGGCGTCGATTTCGCGGCCGCGGAGGAAGGCGGCGACGTGGCGGGTGACGGCGGGATCGGCGGCGTAGGGGAGGCCGAGTTCCTTGAGTCCGGAAGCGGGGCGGGTGGGGGAATCGGTGGCGGCGCAGGCGGGGAAAAAACCTTCGACGACGATTTCCTCGATTTCGCGTCGTTCGATGGAGGCGGTGCGGGTGGAGGCGAAAAGGCTGGAGCCGGTGCCGGGAATGGAGACGGAGAATTGTTGGGCGGGATCGGCGGCGGAGGGGGCGAGGGTGCGTTCTTTGAGTTGGCGGGATTCGGCGAGGAGGTAAGCCCATTGGCCGGCGGAGAGTTTTTGGCCGTTGGCGGTGAGGCGTTTTTCGAGGGCGTGGGCGAGGGCGAGGTCGATGTTGTCGCCGCCGAGGAGAAGGTGGTCGCTGACTTCGACGCGGCGGACGGCGGGAACGCGGTCTTCGGAGGCGACGGGAGCGATGGCGAAAAGGCTGAAATCGGAAGTGCCGCCGCCGATGTCGCAGATGAGGACGAGTTGTTCGCGCTCGCGGAGTTCGGGGAGGATTTGGACGAGTTCGCGGCCTTGTCCGTGGCGGTTGAGCCAGTGGTAGAAGGCGGCTTGCGGTTCTTCGAGGAGGCGGACGTTTTTCGGGAAGCCGGCGAGGGCGGCGGCTTGGAGGGTGAGGCGTTGGGCGGCTTCGTCGAACGAGGCGGGAACGGTGACGACGATGTCTTGTTGATTGAAAGGAGCGGCGGGGAATTTTTCGTTCCAGACGGCGCGGAGGAGTCCGAGGTAGTAGGCGCTGGCGGCGACGGGGGAAAGGCGGTCGGCGGGCGGGATCTCTTCGGATTGCCAGGGGAGGATGGGGCCGTCGCGGTCGATTCCGCCGTGGCAGAGCCAGGATTTCGCGGAGTGGACGACGCGTCCGGGAAGGGTGGCGGATTGGCGGCGGGCGAATTCGCCGACGACTTTGGGGTTTTTGGCGAGAGCGAAGGTTCCGCCTGCGGGGAGGGCGGCGGATTCTTCGGGCGTGGGGAAATAGAGGAAGGAAGGGAGGATCGGTTTTTCGGCGACGCTTCCGGGATTTTCGAGTTGGCGGATGGCGAGGACGACGGGCGTGCCGGGATCGTTTTCCAGATCGATGTAGGAAAGGGCGCAGTTGCTGGTGCCGAGATCGATTCCTATGCTGTATTTGGGCACTGGATACTTATTCGAATTTCAGGAGTTGCTCGGTGGCTGGCAGTTCCCGGATTTGCCAGGGGAGGCCGCGTTTGTTGAGTTCTTCCATGAAGGGATCGGGATCGAGGGTTTCGACGTTGAAGACGCCGGCGCCGGTCCAGATGCCTTTGGCGACGAGCATCGCGCCGATCATCGCGGGGACGCCGGTGGTGTAGGAGATGGCTTGGGATTGGACTTCGCGGAAGGCTTCCTGGTGATCGCAGACGTTGTAGATGTGGATCTTTTTGCGGACGCCGTTTTTCAGGCCGTCGATGATGCAGCCGATGTTGGTTTTTCCTTTGGTGCGCGGTCCGAGGGAGGCGGGATCGGGGAGGACGGCTTTGAGGAATTGGAGGGGGGAGATTTTTACGCCTTCGATTTCGATCGGTTCGATGCTGGTCATGCCGACGTTTTCGAGGACGCGGAGATGGGTGAGGTATTTTTCGGAAAACGTCATCCAGAAACGGATACGCTTGAGGCCCTTGATGTTTTGGGCGAGCGATTCGAGTTCCTCGTGGTAGAGGAGGTAAACGTCTTTGGGACCGATTTCGGGGAGATCGATGGAGCGGCGTTGTTCGAGCGGTTCGGTTTCGATCCATTGGCCGTTTTCCCAGTAGCGGCCTTTGGCGGTGATTTCGCGGATGTTGATTTCGGGATTGAAATTCGTGGCGAACGGGAGGCCGTGGTCGCCGGCGTTGGCGTCGACGATGTCGATGGTGTGGATTTCGTCGAAGTGGTGTTTCTGGGCGTAGGCGCAGAAAATGTTGGTGACGCCGGGATCGAATCCGCAGCCGAGAACGGCCATGATGCCGCGGTCGCGGAAGCGGTCCTGGTAATCCCATTGCCATTTGTAGCAGAAACGGGCTTCGCCGGGCGGCTCGTAATTGGCGGTATCCAGATAATGGACGCCGGTTTCGAGGCAGGCGTCCATGATGGATAAATCCTGGTACGGGAGCGCGACGTTGATGACGATGGCCGGCTGGAAATCGCGGATGAGCGCGACGACTTCGGCGGAATTATCGGCGTCGAGCGCGGCGGTTTTGATTGGGCGCGGAAGTTGCGCGGCGATGCGGTCGCACTTTTCGAGCGTGCGGCTGGCCAGCATGATTTCCGAAAAGACTTCGGGCGCCTGAGCGCATTTGTGAGCGACAACTCCGCCGACTCCGCCGGCGCCGATGATCAAGACTTTACTCATGATGTGGGAGGCGAAGCAGCGGATTCTTTGAAAGTGGTGAGCGTGCGGGAGCGAGTTTCTTCCTGCACGCGGGTCAGGAAATCGTCGAAACGGACGGTGCCTTCGTCGCCCTTGGCGCGGCTGCGGAGGGAGACGCTTTCGGCTTCGGCTTCCTTCGCGCCGACGACGAGAAGGTGCGGGATTTTGTCGAGCTGGCCGCGGCGGATTTTCGCGCCGAGTTTGTCGGAGTGTTCGTCGATGCTGGAACGGATTCCGAGGGATTTCAGGCGGGCTTGGAGGCCGTGGGCGTAGTCGTTGAGCTTTTCGCTGATCGGGAGAATCCGGACTTGTTCGGGAGCGAGCCAGGTTGGGAAATCGCCGCCGAAATGCTCGATGAGCAATCCGCAAAAACGCTCCATGGAGCCGAACGGTGCGCGGTGAATCATGACCGGGCGGTGCGGCTGGTTGTCGGCGCCGATGTAGGAAAGGTCGAAACGGATCGGGAGATTGTAATCGACTTGGACGGTGCCGAGTTGCCATTCGCGGCCGATGACGTCTTTGACGACGAAATCGATTTT
>CAZJCL010000317.1:0-3578 GCA_964544025.1 uncultured Opitutales bacterium
TTGTCTCGGCCTTCTCCAGAGGGATCCATACGTTGAGATCGTCTGAACCTTCCGGCTTGAAAACAAGATGAGGATCGTCCGTTCGCCGGGTATAAGTGAGAGTTAAATGAAACTCTGGTTGCCCATCGAGCGTCGCCTCGGAAAGCACCGGCTTCGGCAGAGCCTCACGATCCGGAGCGCTTGGATCCATGCCAAAGGCGTAGCGCAGGAGATTTGGGATGCCGTGGTCGCCGGGGTCGTCGGTTTCACCTCGCAGGTCGGGCGGAAGATCCTCGGCCCAAACCAGAAAACCATCGCGGTTCACGTGCAACAGGAAAACCTTATCCGTGAAGGTTCCATTGGCGTAGGTCGCCCGAATCCGGACCGTGAAAAGGTTTTGTACCTCATAATCGAAAACCTCCGCCGTCTTGAGCAGATCGCCTTCGATCGAAAAAGAGGAGTTGTTGTCGTCGCCTAACCCGCTGACCAGCGTGAACGCAGCCGGTTCATTACCGTCCCCGTTCTCAGTCGCACTTAAAATCCCAACGATCGTTCCAGGTTGACGCTGGTCCGCAACCGTTCCGTTACTAACGGAAAACCCACTACCCGTTTTCGCAAGAAAGGCCGACACCTTCCCACCGGCAATCGTAAACTCGCCGCCCGCATACAATTCGCCTCCCGACACCGCAAGCGTCCGGATCGAAGCGTTCATTCCCGCCCCTAGAACCGACCAAGAACTGCCGTCCCATTTGGCAATCCGGTTTGCATTCACGCCATCAGCCGTCGTGAAAAAGCCAGCCGCATACAGAACGTCGTCAGAAACCGCCAGCGCTTCTACCCAACTATTCATTCCGGAACCAAGGGCCGACCACGAGCTGCCGTCCCATTTCGCAACCCGGTTCGCGTTTACTCCCCCCGCCGTGATAAAAGTACCACCCGCGTATAGGTCTCCGCCGGAAACCGTCAGCGCACGGACCGAACTGTCCGTTCCCGAGCCGAGAGCCGACCAAGAACTGCCGTCCCATCTGGCAATATTTCTCGCACTCGCTCCGCCAGCCGTTGTGAAACTGCCCCCCGCATACAGGTCGTCCCCGGAAACGGCCAGTGCAACGACACCTCCTTGCACTCCCGCGCCTAGAGACGACCAAGCGGTTCCATCCCAACGGGCAACATGGTTCAAATGCATTTCGCCGGATCCGAAGAAATTGCCTCCAGCAAACAAATTGTCGCCGGAAACCGCCAGCGCAAGAACCTCGCGATTCAGCCCCTGCCCTAGCGCCGACCAATCGTTTCCGTCCCAGCGGGCAACATGGTTGACCTTCACCCCGCCAGCCGTGGTGAATACGCCTCCCGCATACAGTTCGCCCCCGGACGCAGCCAGCGCAAAAATCCTGCCATCCATTCCCGTCCCGAGCGCCGACCAAGATCTCCCGTCCCAGCGAGCAACGTGATTCACCGTCACTCCACTTATCGTGGTGAAACTGCCTCCCGCATAAAGATCGCTTCCAGAGACCGCCAGTGCATCGACCATCTGGTTCATCCCGGATCCGAGGGGCGACCATGCACTGCCGTCCCATCGCGCAATCCGGTTCAAAGTCGCCCCGCTGCCACTGGTGAAATACCCTCCCGCATACAAACCATCTCCGGAAACCGCCAGCGCATAGACATTATCGTCCAATCCTAAACCGAGAGCCGACCACGAACTGCCATTCCATCGCGCAACCTGGTTCGCGTTCACTCCACCAGCCATGGTAAAACCGCCCCCTGCATACAGATCGCCTCCGGAAACCGCCAACGCCGAAATTGCGCCGTTCACTCCCGAGCCGAGCGCCGACCAAGAGACGCCGTCCCATCTAGCGATGTTATTCACCATCACGTCGCCAGCCGTGTTGAATCCGCCTGCTACGAACAGATCTCTCTCTAATACCGCCAGCGCAACAACCGAACCGCTTACCCCCGGCCCAAGCGCCGACCAAGCGTGGCCGTCCCATCGGGCGATATTATTCGCGCTTACCTCTCCGGCGCTGATAAACCTGCCCCCCACAAACAGCCCTTCTTCTGAAACCGCCAGTGCTCTCACGGTCGGAGACCTCCCGCTCTGCACTCCCGAGCCGAGCGCCGACCAATTACTGCCGTCCCATCGGGCGATGGAGCTAGCGCTGACTTCGCCGGCCACGGTGAAAAGGCCTCCCGCATACACATCATCCCCGGAAACCGCCAGCGCATAGACCTGGCCATCCACTCCCGAGCCGAGAGCCGACCATTTCGCACCGTCCCATCGAGCGATGCTATTCACACTCACCGCGCCCGCGCGATTGAATCCGCCTCCCACATACAGTTCGTTACCGGAAACCGCCAAGGAATAAACCGTCCCGCTCACACCCGAGCCAAGAGCCGACCACCCGCTGCCGTCCCATCGCGCAATCCGGTTCGCCGAAATGCTCCCGATAACAGAAAACCATCCTCCCACATAAAGCGTTCCATCATCGGCCACCACCGCGGCTTGCACGACGCTATCCGCCCCCGGCAGCCCGCCCATACTGATCCAGTTTTCGTCGCTGAAAGTTGGATCGATCCGCACTGGATAAACCGCCCCCGCGTCGGCCACCAGAATTGCCAGGCGATCCGCAGCTGCGACTTCGATACGAGCCGGCAAAACGCGTCCTTCCGCGTCTTCCGCGTGCAGACGGCTGTAGGCAATGTGACGACCGGAGTTGGCTAATACCAAGCGCGCACCAAAATGAGTCTCTTCCGCACTCGCTCCGTCCACCGTCAACTCAACCCGCAATTCCCCACTTCCTTCAGGACGTTCCAGAACAAGAAAGTCCTGCCGTACGCCGTCCATGCTCGTCGAATACTCCTCGATGAGTCCAGAGCGCATGAAACGGACTAGACTTCCGTCGGTTTCGATCCGCCCAGCCGGAGAAAATTCATGATTTGAAGTTCCCTGATTCGCGTCCCCCGAACGCCCGATGGCCGTCGCCAATACTCGAAAAATATCCGCCGTGAAAGCCTCATCCACCGTCGAACTCAGCCAAAGTCCTTCGGGAGTCGCATTGGCCCGCAGGCGTTGGAAAACCGAATGAATCACCGCACCATCTTCGACCAGCACGACCGAAAGACTGTCACCGTTGTATTGCCCCCCGGCGCGAGTTCCGATTTCCGACCACGGAATCGGATCGGAAACCGATGGCTCAGGTAACTCCTCCTTCGCAGAAGCGAGCAGCGGATGGGGAAGTAGGGAGAGAAAGAGCAAGAGAACAATTTTGCGGGTCATAAATTTCAGGGGTTTCGCTTCTTGTGATCCGTAACAACCGACAGGCCGAAGCCTGAAGTTATCGGGAACCTCAAGGTTGGAACTCGTCTTCGATGATTTCCGTAACTCGACTATGTCAATACCCACGGTTACCATCAAGAATCATTATTGCCAACTTCGGGAACGCATACCGAGTGAATGGGAATCCTCGGGAGGCGATCATCACCTTCGCGACCCGAAGACATCGAATGTTCGTTTTCAGAAAGTCCTCCGCATCGCGCTTGGACGTTGACCACCCGCCGGGCGCGGCTTCTGATGTTCCGCTTTGCCATTACGAAAATGC
>CAZJCL010000318.1:0-3540 GCA_964544025.1 uncultured Opitutales bacterium
AGTTCGCGTGCGGTTTCGATGGGAAGATTGCGAAAGGAGGTGTAAGTCGTCCCGTTGGTCGAAACGAGAACGGTACCCCGGAATTCGATGTTTCCCTCGACCAGCACAACGATATTGCCGGGGACGGAAAGGTTGAGGCGGATTTGGCTGTTCCAATCTTCTGGACGGATGGATCGAAAAACGTAACAACCCGGATTGCCGGTTTCCATGCAATTTCCGGCTCTCAGAGTAAGTTTTCCGCCGCCGCTGAAGGTGAGGTTGCCATAGATTCCCGGATCGAGGGCAGTTCCAAGTCCGCTGGACGTGGCGGTCTGGTGGTTGAGGTTTGAGGAGAAAACCTGCATTTGCGGAGGCGGAGGCTCCGGCGGACATCCAACGGGCGGAAGGGGAGTCAGACGGGGTGGAGAAGATATATTGTAGGAGAAAGGATTATGGTCGTTGCGGCTGCCGCCCGCGTAAGAGTTTCCACCGATGGTGTTTGGATTACTGAAAATGATATTATTCTGCGCGTGGGCGTCTTCCTCGATAATAGTGGCATTGCGCATATCGATGTTCCATCCGGCGCGGACAGTACCGCGGACGTGCCCCTTTCCAGCAATGAAACTCCCGCCCGCGTGGACATCGCCCCCGACGAATGCGTTTGTGTTTTTCAGTTCAACGTTACCTGTCGCGTAAATACTGCCCAAAACGGAAGCTCCGCTATTGAGAGTCACGTTTCCAAACGCATAAATATCGCCGGCGACAATGGAGAAGGAGCCCAAGGTAACGTTGCCGCCCGCCGCGCAGATATAACCGCCGATTGTCGCGGGTGAGCCGATGACAACCGATCCGGATGAAATGACGTTATCGGTGACTTGGACATGTGACTGAATATCCACTCCATGGCCGAAAATGCTGCCATCGATGTTTCCTTGAGACGGGAGGACGAATCCGAAGCCGCTCCCACCACCTCCGCCTCCGCCGCCTCCCCCTCCGCCGGTATAGACGACGTAGTCGTCGGGGGTTTGGCCGGGGATGGGGGGCGGTTCTTCTTCGCATTCGGGAAGGGCTCCGAAGACTTGGGCGCGGGCTTCGTGGGGGGCACCGGGATGGGCGGTGGCGGTGACGCTGAAGCCGGATTCAGCGGGGAGCGTGGTGACAATGGCGGTTTCGCCGGAGAGAAATTGGAGGGTGAGGGGGGAGGGGATTTCGCCTTCGTCGCAGTATTGGCGCTGGGCGCTGCGGAGGGCGGATTCGGCGAGGTAATGGGCGCGGTTGGCGGCGTTGGCGCTGAGGAGCGTTTCTTTGGAGGTGACGCTGAGGGAGAGCATGGCGGCGCCGAGGACGCCGAAAATCGTGAGGATCGCGACGAGGTAGAGGAGAACGGAACCGGAGGCGGGGTTGGCGGATAAGGGAGGTGGATGGGGCAGGCCGGGGTTTTCAGCCGTCTCTTCGGGACTGAGGTTTTGGCTGCGGATGAACCCGGCGTTGAAACGCCGGGCGGTTTTCGGGTGTCCCTCCGGGACGGAGGCGGATGGGACGGACGGCGGGTTGATCAGGCGGGGGGTGGGGGGATTTAGGTTTGGGCGTTTAACCGGGACGGATGTCGATGATTCGGGCAGCGTGTGGGTTCCGGGCGACATGTCGCCCGGAAACAAAGCGGCGTCGTGCCGCCGCACTCCAGATGCTTTTTGTCGGGGTCTCATGCTCAGATGTCGTCGCGGAGGTAGATGAGGGTTTGGTGGAGCGTTGGGTGGACGGTTGTTTGCAACTGGATGGAGAGGTAGCCGGCGATGACGGTGTCGGGAATCGCGAAGGATTCGACTTGGTCGAGGAGGGGCTTTCCTTGGAGGAAGAGGTCGGTGCCGGAGGTTCCGTTCCAAGTGAGGATTTGGCCTTCAGCGGAGCGGGCCGGGTGGCGGGATTGCCATTGGACGGTGCGCCCGGAGTCGGTGATTTGAATGGTTTCGGGGTCGGCCCAGGTGAGTTCTTTGACGACGCGGGCGAGGGCGATTTCGGTTTTTTGATTCATCGCGGCGGCGTCGCGTTCGAGGGAGAATCGCTGGATGGTCGAGGAGAGCATCAGGCCAGCGAAGGCGCCGACTATGCCGAGGAGAACGAGGGTGGCGACGATTTCGATGAGGGTGAAAGCAATTTTAGAATTTAGATTTTTTATTTTAGATTTTGGGCGGCGTGGCTGGATGGGCGAAGAGAAGGTTTGTTCAACCACGAATGGACACGAATAGACACGAATGGGGGATGAGGCGTGTTGGGGAATCTTAAATTTGTTATTCTGCGCTTGGTGGCTGGTAGATGTGTGGCTTCGCTCGGTAGGATTGGGGATTTTGGATTGGACGGGGAAGCACCGATTTCCAGCGGCGGCTACATCCTTGACCTTTGTAACGTGGGTTTTCATTCGAGGGGGCGGGTGAAGAGGAAGGTGAGTTGTTGGCCGGTGGTGTGGCGGAGGGTGACGCGGAGGTGGTCGGCGGGCGGGGTAGCGGCGGTTTCCGTGAGGGTGGTGCCGGAGAGGTTGAGGGCGACCCATTGGTTTTCGGTTACGGCGATGTTGGCCGCGTTTTGGAAATAGCCGTCGATTAAGGTGGGGAGGTCGTCGAATTGGCTGGCGTAGGTGGTGCGGGAGAGGTGGATCCACGTTTCCATTTCGGAGCGGAGGGCGTGGGCGGCGGCGAGTTGGGAATTGGTTTCGACGGTCGCGGTGAGGCTGGTACCCAAGAGCGGCCAGAGAAGGGCGGCGAGAACGCCAGCGAGGGCGAGGGCGGCGATAATTTCGATGAGGGAGAAAGCGATTTTAGATTTTAGAAGTGAGATTTTAGATTTGGCTGAAATAGGCGGGCTTGGGCACCGGGGAAGTGCTGAAGCGTTCACTCCTGCTTGGAACTCCGAGGGTGAGCCGATCCGCAATGCAAAATTCAAAATCCCAAATTCCCTTGTCATCGGATGAGGCCGGTGCCGGCGGAGATGGGGATGGCGATTTGGGTTTCGCCATCGGTGAGCGTGAGAGTGATGTCGGTGCCGATGACGGCTTCGGCGGCGGTGACGGGTCGGCCCCAGGAGTCGAAACGAACTTCGGAGGGCGAGGCGACGAGGGTGATTCCGGCGGGAAAGGAGCGGACGGTTTGGGTGTCGCCGGGGAGGCGGACGGGAGTTCCGTCGGGGCGGGAGATTCGGTAGCTGCTGGAATTGGGGAATTCGAGTCGCCATGGGGCGATGTCGGCGAGGGCGCGGGTTTGGGTGTAGCGGAGGTGGGCGGCGAGTTGGGCCGCTTCGGCGGCAACGGGGGCGGAGGAGCGGTTTTGGGAGAAAAGTGCGACAGCGGCGAGGATGCCGAGGAGCGTGAGGACGGAGAGGGTTTCGATCAGGGTGAAACCGGTTCGCGCTATGAACTGATGCGAGGGTTTCGGCATGAATGTAATCCGGCTTTAAGAAAACGATCCCAAGTGGGCGGGCCACTTGGGATCGTCGAGATTGGCCGCTTATACTGCGGTTTGCTTGAAATTAGGGAGTGCGATACCAACGTCCTGGACTTTCTGAGTCGGC
>CAZJCL010000319.1:0-3531 GCA_964544025.1 uncultured Opitutales bacterium
GATCCGCGGGCGGGGTAGAGGCGGGAGATTTCGTTTCCGTCTCCGGCGAGCGTTTCGACGATTTGCCAGGTTTGGAGGTTGGTTGATGTTTCCAGTTGGTAAATCGCGCCGGAGCGGGTGGGGAAAGCGAGTTCGACGGCGGTGTGGGTTTCGAATTCAGCTTCGAGCGGGGTGAAGTCGTAGGTATCGAGGCGGAAGGAGTTTACCTGGTAACTTTCGCGAACCGCGAAAAGTCCGGCGGGGCCGGGAGGCAATGGATCGGGATCGAAGAAGCTGCCGTTTTGGAGCGTTTCGGTTTCGGTGCCGAACGACCACCAGAAATGGCCGTGGCCGTCTCCGCCTACGCGGAGGATGTAGGGGACGTCGGGATCGAGGATGCCGGGCCGGCCGGCCGGGAAGCCGACGGTGCTTTGGCCGGCGACTCGTTTCTGCACGCGGATGTTGCTGTCGGAATCGCGGACCTGGAGGGTGTAGTAGGTGCCGGTGTTTTGGTAGTTCCAGACGATTCCGTTCCACTGGTTGCGGAGAGTTGGCCAAGTCATTTCGATTTCGATGGAAAACGCGCCGTCGATCGTCATGCCGGGATGGACGATCATTTTTTCCAAAGTCATGTCGTCAGGGCCGGGGCGGAGGGAGTTGTCGATGATTTGCCAGGTTCCGACGGCGGTGGTCCAGTCGGGGCCGAGGTCGGCGGTGTCGGGGCGGTCGAAATCGTCGAAGAATGTGTTTGTCGAACGGATTCGAGGTTGGTGGCGGATTTGGATGAGGTTGCGGCCGGAGAGAGTGTAGAGGGCGTGGTCTTCGGCCGCGGCGATGCGGGAACCGCTGAACCATTCCGCGTCGAGATCGTCGATGAGGAGTTTTTGATCGAAGGTGACCGGATCGACGGAGAACAGGGTGTCGGAGGAAACTCCGTAGAGAAGGCCGCGGTCGGCGAGGAGGCGGGTGAGCGAATTGGAGTTTCCGGCGAGGGCGCCGAGGCGGGTTTCGTAGATGATTTTTGGTGTACCGGGCGAATCGAGATCGATGACGAAAAGCCGGGGATTGCGGACGGTGACGCCGAACAGACGCCGGCCGATGACGGTCATGCTGCTGACGCCGCCGTCTTCGCCGAGCGGTTTTTCCATTCGCCAGACGATGCGTCCGCGAACCGGATCGAAGGCGGCGATGTCTCCGAAAGCGCCGCCGGAAACGGCTCCGGCGATGTAGATCAATCCGTCGGCGGGCGCGACGTTCCAGATCCATTGTTCGCTGCCGAGAGGGTTGATGTGGGAGGTGAATTTTTCGGTGGCGGGATCGAAGAAAGAGAGGGCGCCGCCGCCGGAGTCGGAGCGGTTTCCGATGACGACGAGTTGGTTGACGGCATCCCAGCGGACCACGTGCGGCCGGTTCTGCGAGGATGGAAAACCGGCGAGGCGGCGGGGCGGAGCGTTGTTCCCGGGGCGGTGCGCCCAGAGGGCGGCGGGGGCGTAGGTGGCCATGTACATGGTTTCTCCGGCGGGAAACATGTCTTTGACTTCGCCGGGAATGGCCAGTTTGGAGAGGGTTCCGGTTGCGAGGTCGTGGACGGCGACGGAGTTGTTTCCGCCGACGTAAACGTGGTTTTCGAGGACGCCGACCGATTGTCCGGCTTCCGCGCCGCCGGGGGCTCCGGCTTCGACGAGATCGTGCAATTCGGTTTCTCCGGTCGCGCGGTCGAAGGTCCAGATGTGGCCTCCGCTCATGGAGCCGACGATCAGGTCGCCGACGTTGCCGAGTCCCATGCAGTCGCCGAGGCCTTCGCCGGGATAGCCGAGACGCGTGGTGGCGAAGGAATCGAGATCGATCCGGTGCAGGCCGCCGGTGGAGGTGACGAAAAGTTGGTTGTCGAGGCGGAGAAACTGGTGCTGGCGGCTTCCGACGGTTCGGAAACGCCATTCGCCGGTGTTGAGATTCATGACGCCGACGCGGGAGCCGCCGACGGCGAGATATTCGCCGAAGACCTCGACTTTGTTGATTCCGCCGTCGCTGGCCATTTGGGGCGGGAGGATGTCGGTGATGGTTCCGGAGGCGCGATCGATGGCGAAAAGTCCGGCGGGTCCGCCTCCGGCCGAGGAGGATCCGCTGCCGAAGTAAACGGTGGTGTCGGTGACGGCGAGTCCGAGGGCTTGGCCGGCGTTTGGCGCGGGAGTGCCGAGGTTGGTGACTTTTCCGGTTTGGGGATTGTAGGAGAAGAGGGCGGGGCCGCGGGTTCTGTTTTCGGGGCGGCCGGTGGCGTAGACGATGCCGTCGGAGGCGATGGCGAGGGCGGCGACGGATTGGTTGGGGATGACGGCGACGCCGGTGGCTTGGCCGGTTTGGAGATCGCAGCGGTAGAGATTGGGGCTGGAACCGGCGGCGGAGAGTCCGGCGTAGAGAAACCGGTCGCCGGAGATCGCGAGACTTTGCACGTAAACTCCGGCTCCGAAGGTGAACGCGGAGGTTACCCGTTGTTGGGCAAAGTTGAAACCGGCGGCGCGGGTCGGGGAGAGATTTCGGGAGCCGACGAACATGGTGTCGCCAAGCATCGCGGTGCCGAGCAGGGGGTAAGCGGCGGTTCCGGGGCCGAGATCTTTGATTTCAACGCCTTGGGAGGGGACGGGTTGGGCGGATGCGGCAGCGGCGAAAAAAGGCATGGTCGCGAGGGCGAGGGCCGCGAGAACGGAGTGCAATCGGGAGAGAATGGAAGGAGAAGTTGCGGGCCGGTTCGGTTTGTTGGGAATCACGGCGGGATTGCAACGCGATTGTCCGGCATGGGTCAAACCTGAAGAGAGGCCGTCGGTTGCGGGGGAGAGGGCGGAGAAGGCGAGAAGCCCGCGATACGGGATTTACCGGAAGCTCGCGGGCTTTGGAGGATTATTCGGCGTAGAACCAGCGGGGATCGTTGGTTTCGGGCGGTTTGGTTTCGGAGAAGACCGCGCCGCCGGCGCTGATGAAGTTGGCGCGTCCGTCGTGGCGGAAGGAGATGTATTGGAAGGCGGGCGGGTTGCCGACATTCCAGCTGGTGCCGTCGGCGAAAACGATGGTGTTGCTTTCGACCATATCGAGCCGGAGACCGTAGGGGCCGAGGGTGGGGCCGCCGGAGGCGCTGGTGGCCTTCGGGCTTCTCCAGCCGCCGCTGAAGGCCGCGCCGAGTCCGATGTTGTTGTAGGTGTAGGCGATGTGGTGGCGTTCGTTGTTGTGAACCCAATGAGCGCCGGGATCATCGTCGGAGGTCGCGGAGGGGCAGGTGCCGATGGTGTCGTCGCGGCCGTCGAGATAAACGTAAGGGGTGCCGAATTCGAATCCTGCCATCTCGCCCAGAGGACCGGGCCAGTGGCGGCTGCCGGAAGGCTGTCCGTCGGGGGTGGTGTAGATGTTTCCGGGGATGACGCGGTCGTTGTTTTCCGTGGCCCAGATGACCCAGGCGGAATGCCATTGGCGGAGGTTGCTGGTGCAGACGGAGCCGCGGGCGGTTTCGCGGACTTTGCCGACGACGGGAATGAGGATCGCGGCGAGGATCCCGATGATGGC
>CAZJCL010000320.1:0-3525 GCA_964544025.1 uncultured Opitutales bacterium
ACCACTAATGGACACGAATAGACGCGAATTTTGGGGAACAGAAAGGGAGCGGGAACGGAATTCACCACGGAGGCACGGAGACTTTGGCTCTGGAGGGAGGGACCACAAATGGCACAGATGGGCACAGATGGGGATGGGGAGATGAGATTTTGGATTCACCACGGAGACACGGAGCAAGGGCACGGAGGTTGGGGTCCGGATTTCTTAGGCGGCGGATTTTTGGCCACGGATTTGCGGATGGGTACGGCTGAGGATGGGGAGGGAAGACTAGATTAGATTGGGTTGAGAGAGGTGAGGTTTGAGTGAAGCGTTTTTAAGGATTTTTATGATGAAGTTATTTCCGTTGGTTTTTGTTTTGTTGGTTGGGGCGGTTTATGGGGCGCCGGTGGCGGTTGAGTCCAGGGAGCCTTGGGCGTTTGAGATTAGTGATTTGCCGGCGGATCCGCGGGTGACTTGGGGGGAGTTGGAGAATGGGGTGCGGTTTGCGATTATGCCGAATTCGGAACCGCGGGAGAGGGTGAGTTTGCGGCTTTATGTGCAGGCGGGGTCGTTGATGGAGACGGAGGAGCAGCGGGGGTTGGCTCATTTTCTGGAGCACATGGGGTTCAATGGAACCGAGAATTTCGGGGCGGGAACGTTGATCGAGTATTTTCAGCGGCTGGGGATGAGTTTCGGGGCGGATACGAACGCTTACACGAGTTTTAACCGGACGGTTTATATGATCGAGCTTCCGGATCCGGCGCCGGAGAAGGTGGACGAGGGTTTGCTGGTGCTGCGGGATTACGCGGGGCGGATGTTGCTGGAGGAGGAGCAGATCGAGGCGGAGCGGCGGGTCGTGCTGAGCGAGATGCGGACGCGGGATTCGGTGGGGTATCGGACGGCGATGGCGGAGTATAATTTCGTGCTGCCGGAGTCGTTGATTCCGGAGCGGTTTCCGATCGGGGCGGAGGAGGTTTTGCGGGAGGCGACGCGGGAGGATTTTCTGGATTTTTATAAGACTTGGTACCGGCCGGAGCGGACGTTGCTGGTGATCGTGGGGGAGGTGGAGCCGGAGGTGGCGGCGGAGTTGGTGGAGAAGAATTTCGGGGATTTTGCGGCGGAAGCGGAGGCGCGGGAGGAACCGGATATGGGGGAGGTGGTTTCGGAGGGTTTGCACGCGGCGTTGCATACGGAGATGGAGGCGCCTTCGACGACTGTTTCGATTCAGGCGATGGCTCCTTATGAGCGGGAAGCGGATACGGCGGAGCGGCGGATCGCGCGGATGCATCGTTCGGCGGGGGCGCAGATTTTGTCGCGGCGGCTGGACCGGCTGGCGAGGGAGGAGGGGGCGGTGTTTTCCCGCGGGGGGGCGTATGCGTACGACGCGTTCGATTTCGTGACGAACGCGGGGATCGAGTTGACGTGCGAGCCGGAGAATTGGGAGGCGTCGTTGCGGGTGGCGGAGCAGGAGTTGCGGCGGGCGCTGGAGCACGGGTTTCAGGAGGCGGAATTGCGGGCGGTGAAGGCGGAGTTGTTGAACGCGTACGAGGAATCGGTGCGGCGGGCGGCGACGCGTCAATCGAGCGGTTTGGCGGAGTCGTTGATTTCGTCGATCGACAACGGGATGGTTTTTACGAGTCCGGAAACGGAGCTGGAGTTGATGCGTCCGGCGATCGAGGCGATGACGGTGGAGGATGTGCAGGAGGCGTTTGGGGAGGTTTGGGCGCCGGAGGGACGATTTGTTTTTGTGAGCGGGAATCTGACTTTGGAGGAGGCGGAGGAGCGGATTTCGGAGGTTTTCGAAACGAGCCGGGAGGTTGAGGTTTTGGCTCCGGAGAAGATCGAGGAGGCGGAATTCGCGTATACGGAGTTTGGAACGCCGGGGGAAATCGCGGAGCGGCGGCATGTGGAGGATTTGGATATTCATCAGGTGCGGTTCGCGAACGGGGTGCGGCTGAATGTGAAGGCGACGGATTTTCAGGCGAACTCGATCCGGATGCTGATCCGGGTGGGAAGCGGCGGATTGACGGAGCCGGAGGAGAAGCAGGGAGTGGCGTTGCTGTCGTCGCTGACGTTTACTTCGGGGGGATTGGGGGAGCATAGTTCGGAGGAATTACGGCGGATTTTGGCGGGGCGGAATGTGGGTGTGGGATTCCGGGTCGGGGAGGACGCGTTTGAGTTTTCGGGGGGAACTTCGCCGGCGGATCTGGAGTTGCAGTTGCAATTGGCGGCGGCGTTTGTGACGGATCCGGGGTATCGTCCGGAGGCGTTGCGGCTGGCGCAGAATTCGCTGCGGGAGATGTATCGGAACGCGCGTTTCACGGCGGAGGGGGTGTTGCGAAACGAGGTACCGCGGATGCTGGCGGGCGGGGATCATCGGATCGGTTTGCCGCCGGAGGAAGCGGTGAACGGGCTGGATTTGGACGATGTGCGCGAGTGGCTGGAGGAGCCGTTGAAGAGCGGATACATGGAGGTGACGCTGATCGGGGATTTGGCGGTGGAGGAGGCGATTGGATTGGTGGGGAAAACGCTGGGGGCGTTGCCGGAGCGGGCGGCGGAGAAGCCGGAGTTGGAGGATTTGCGGGAGATAGATTTTCCGGATGATACTTCGGATGCGGAGTACACGTTCGAATCGACGATTCCGAATGGGATCACGGCGGTTTATTGGCCGACGGACGACATGGAGGATATCCGGAAGACGCGGCGGTTGCAGACGTTGGCGCGGATTTTCACGGACCGGATGCGGGTGCGGATCCGGGAGGAGATGGGGCATGCGTACAGTCCGTATGCGGTGAACCATTCGAGCGACACGTACTACGGTTTTGGGCTTTTTTATGGACTTGTGAGCGTGCATCCGGAGCGGCGCGTGGACGTGGCGGACGTGATGGTGGAAATCGCGGCGGCGTTGCATACGGACGGGGTGACGGAGGACGAGTTGGAGCGGGCGTTGAAGCCGACGTTGACGTCGTTGCGGACGGCGTTGCGGGACAACGGGTATTGGCTGGGATCGGTGTTGGCGAATTCGCAGGAGGATCCGAAGCGGCTGGAATGGGCGCGGCATATGGTGACGGATTACGAGTCGATTCGGGTGGAGGAGATCACGGAATTGGCGCGGGAGTATTTGGATCCGAGATCGGGGTTGCGGGTTTTTATTTTTCCGGCGGAGGATTCGGGAGTGGACGCGGAGGGAGAGGGAGGGAATGTGGAGGGGCGGTGAATGGTGGATGGGTGGTGAGAGGGGGACTTGGGTTCGGTTTTTTTTTGACCACGGAATACGCGGAAGACACGGAAGCTTTGATGGAATTCACCACGGAGTCACCGAGGGCACGGAGCTTTGGCTCTGGATGTTTAACCACGGATATCACAGATGGGCACAGATGACTGGGGGTCGGAATTTGGAGCAGGAGGAAGCGGAAGGGGAGTTGGGCGCGGGGTCATCAGCGAAGCGCTGATGCTACGGCGGGGGAGTGGGTGGCTTGGGTTCTGGATTTGGGACTGGAGGGTTGGATTCGGCGGGAACGGGGGAATGGACCGAAAGCCATTAAC
>CAZJCL010000321.1:0-3522 GCA_964544025.1 uncultured Opitutales bacterium
CCGCACCGCAGCACCGCTTCGCCCGCGCTTTTCCTTCGACTGGCGGAGTTTTGCAAAGAAACGGGCCGGACGCTCCCCTCGTTTCGACGGATTTTCACCGGAGGCGCGCCGGTGTTCCCGCGGACATTGAGAGCGATCGAAACCATGGCGCCGAATGCCCGCGTCGAAACGCTCTACGGCTCCACGGAAGCGGAACCGATCGCGCACATCGCGACCGCCGAAATCTCGCGAACCGACTTCGCCGCCATGACCCGCGGCAAGGGATTGCTCGCCGGAAAACCGGTGGACGAAATTGACTTGCGAATCGTGCGAACGGACGAATTTTCCGACGGTGAAGTCGACGATAAAACCTTCGCCGCACTTTGCCAGCCTCCGGAAGGAGCGGGCGAAATCCTCGTCGCCGGCGACCATGTGCTCAAAGGCTACGTGGGAGGACACGGCGACGCCGAAACCAAAATCAAAATCGGCGAAACCATCTGGCACCGGACCGGAGACGCCGGTTACCTCGACAAGAAAAACCGCCTCTGGCTCCTCGGCCGATGGGAGGCCCGGATCGTAAAAGACGGAGAGACCCTTTTCCCGTTCGCGTTCGAATGCGCCGCCAGCGCTCATCCTGCGGTCGAACATTCCGCGCTTTCCCTCCACCGCGAAAAAACCGTTCTCGTTCTTCAATTGAAAAAGAACGCTCCCGTCCCGACCCGCGCGGAACTCGGCTTGGCCGCCGCCGGCGTCGACTCGATTTATGCCATCAACCGCATGCCCCTCGACACACGCCACAATGCGAAGATCGATTACCCCGCCCTCCGAAAAACCCTGGAGCGCCTGCACCCACCCCCCGATTACCAATAACGAATACCCGCTCACCCTCTATTCCAAATAAAGCCGCTACGCTAATTCCGCAACTCCTTCTAAGACACCAAGTTCCTCGTCATTTCGCGTTCCTCGGTTCCACGCTGATCCCCTTCTCCGCGTTCTGCAACATCACCCGCGAAAACTTCCGCGAAGGCTTCGCCCAATCACCGCCCGCTCAAATCCCGCCGCCAAGCCCGCAACCGCACAAACAACCGGTCCGCCTGCTCCTCCAACACCACCGAAGCCGTCCCTTCCCTGTCCCCGACCCCGAGCCATTCCGGCCCCTCGTGCGGAACCCACTCGCGAAGATCCCGCGACGTCTCCACCCGCACCTCGACATCCGTCGGCACCGCCACCGGATATTCGAAAACCCACCTCTCCCCCGCGCGTTTCATTCCCGGCAAATTCACCGGCGAAACATCCCCCGGCTCCCACCCGAAAGCGAACGCCAAGAGATTCGGAACCCCGCGCCCCCACGGATCCGCCTCCGCTCCCCGCTCTCCCTCCGGCAATGCCTCCGCCCACCGCTCATACGACGGATAAACCGAAACCGCCACACTCCGGCTAGTCACAAAATCCAGTTCGTGCCGAACCTCCACGCGATATTCCCCGCCATCCGCGAGCTCCACCGGATCGATAAAAAGCGTGTCGGAAAGCGCCCCGCTGATCCGCTCGTCATCGACCAAATTCACCCCGTCCTTCTGCCATTGAAACGAAAGCGGCAAATCCGACTCCGCCGCCACCGCCAACCGCAACCGACCGCCCTCCACATATTCCGCCGGCTCCGGCTCCACCAAAATCGTCGGCGGATCGACCACCGTTACCACAAACTCCCGCGAATCCGCCCCGTAAAGATTCGTCACCGACAACGTAAACCGATACGTTCCCGCCCGGAAAATATTCCCACTGACACGCCCGTCCGACGGATCCAGATACAACCCGTCCGGAAGATCCGACACCGTCCAACGCGACCCCACCTGAACATTCGAAACCTCCGGCTCGATCGCGACAGAACCGTTCAGCTTCACCATCCGCGGAGCCGGTTCCGCGAACTCAGGCGGCTCTCCCGTGGCTGGATAAGCCGCAATCCTGATCCGCTCGTGATTCAAACCGGATTCATTTTGCCAGGTGATCGGCACACCATGATCCCTTTCGTTCGTGAAATTCCCCCGCAGGGTTTGCGTATTCTCGTCGAACGAAATGCCGGGAGGCAGGTAAAACCGCTGCATCTGCCGGTCGAATCCCACCTGCACGCGCGAAGCAGGAACATCCGACGTCAACGGAATTTCGAAATCCTCCCCCACGCGAACCGCATGCTCCAGCGGAATCGTCAAAGCCGGCGACGGAGGCATCCGCATAATCGCCAAATTTCCGAAATCGCCGCCGCCAATCACCGCGTTCCCCATCCCCATCACCGTCAAAAACCGCGTCCCGTTCCCGCCGTTAAAACTCCGGTGGGTCCATTTCATCCCGTCCCTGCTCATCGATAAATCGCCCGTTCCGGAAGACATAACGTTCCACTCGGCGGTCGAAGTTAACACGCCAAAATGACTGATCGGATGGTGATGCATACCGACAACCGACCAAGTCTCTCCATCCGGAGAAAAGCGATTCCTCGGCCGGTGAGCGGCGATAAAGCCGTCCTCGGTTGCATGGATTTCGCCAAGAATCCCCCCCGGAACCGTTCGCCAATCCCTTCCGTTCTCGGAAACGCTAAACGTCCAGCCGAGATGACCGATGATGTAGCGCCCATGCCCGTAAGCGATTCTCATGAGCCGCACCGACCCATCGGCAATTTCCAGCCTCTCCCACGCAAGGCCATCAACGGACACCCAAACCGCGTTCCGCGAATTCTCGACCGCCACGAATCCGGCGGAACCGTAAGCGATGGATCGCAGTGTCACATTCGTCTCCACCTCCACCTCCGACCAAACCTCGCCATCGACCGACGTCAAAACCGTCCCGCCCGTTCCAACGACCACCATCCGCCCCGCCCCCCAAGCCGCGCCATACAAGGTCGCCGTAGTTCCCGAATCCCACCTCCGCCACTCCAAACCGTCGCTCGAAGTCGCAATATATCCGCCCGCTCCCGCCACCAAATAGAAACCGTCGCCCGCCGCCGAAGCGAAAATCGGCTCAGTTGTTCCCGATTCCAGCGGCTGCCAAATCGCCGGAAACACCTCAATCCCGATGTCCGCCTCATCCGCCCCAAACCGGTTCGACGCCCGCACTCGCACCGAATAAGAACCCGCCGCAAGTTTCCCGAGAAGCGCGTTCGACGAAATCGTCAACCCCGCCGGAATCTCCAACGCCTCGAAAGAGTTCCACCCTCCCTCGACCGGAACGCTGAAATTGATCTGCTCCCCCTCCGTGTATAACAACGGCGAATCCGGCACCAAAATCCGCGGCGCATACCCGTTGATCTGCCCCACCGCCAACGGCACAGAGAAATCCGCCACCGCGAAAAACAACCAAAGCAAAACGAAAAACCTGCGACCGCCCCGGCGCAAACCAAGCCGGTTCCGGAGTAACATGAAGGGGGGGAACTTTCTCATATTTCGACTGCCCAAACTACCCGCCCCCGCCAATCCCCCGCAAGCTTCCCTCGCCTTCCTTCTCACTTATCTTGTCCCTTCCGCCGCATCCGGGTATAATCGCTCTCATGAAAGA
>CAZJCL010000322.1:0-3520 GCA_964544025.1 uncultured Opitutales bacterium
ATTTTGTGGAATTCCAATCGTCGTTTGACGGGAGGGGGTGCTTTTGCGAGAACGGGTGGTGCTTATGGAGACGGATTCGAGGTTGGAAACGACGCCGGTATTGGCGGTGGAGAATGTGTCGGTGGAGCGGGGGGAGACGACGATTTTGCGACGGGTTTCGTGGAGCGTTTTGCCGGGGGAGCATTGGGCGATTTTGGGGAGCAACGGGTCGGGAAAGACGTCGTTGTTGATGGCGTTGACCGGTTACCTGTTTCCGACTTCGGGATCTGTTTCGTTGTTGGGCGAGAAATTCGGGGATTCGGATTGGCGGGAGTTGCGGGAGCGGGTCGGGCTGGTGAGTTCGGCGGTGCGGCAACGGATTCCGGACGAAGAAACCGCACTGGCAACAGTGGTCAGCGGGCGGACGGCGACGATCGCGCATTGGGGAAAGATCGGCGCGGAGGATCGCGGGAAGGCGGAGAAACTGTTGCGGCGGGTGCGGGCGCTGCATTTGGCGGACCGGGAGTGGCGGTTGTTGTCGCAGGGGGAGCGGCAGCGGGTGTTGATCGCGCGGGCGATGATGGCGGAGCCGGCGTTGTTGATTTTGGACGAGCCGTGCGCGGGTTTGGATCCGGTGGCGCGCGAGCAGTTTCTGTTTTTTCTGCAGCAACTGGCGGAGGCGGGGGAGGGGCCGGCGCTGGTGTTGGTGACGCATCATGTGGAGGAGATTGTGCCGGCGATTTCGCATGCGCTTTTGTTGAAGAAAGGGCGGGTCGTGGCCAGCGGGAGGAAGGAGCAGGTGCTTACTTCGGGAGGGTTGACGAAGGCGTTCGAGGCGGATGTCCGGCTGAGCCGGAGAAACGGACGCTATCGGATGACGGTGGAGGCGAAGGAAGGGCGGCGGTTGTTGTAGCGGCCGGAAATTCCCCGATAGGTGAACCGGGGAGGTCGCGGATTGCGGGAGAAAGCGTTCGAAGTAGCTTCTCGTCATTATGGCGACTGAAGCGAAAAAAACGACGAAACATGAGGAAATCAAGAAGTGGGCGGAGGCTCGCGGGGGACGTCCGGCCACGGTGAAAGGCACGGAGGGAAAAGGGGAAGAGGCGGGGATTTTGCGGATCGATTTTCCGGGCCGGGGCGATGACGAGGCGTTGGAGGAGATTTCGTGGGACGACTTTTTCGAGAAGTTCGACGAGTCGAATCTGGAGTTCCTTTATCAGGATAAAACGGCGGATGGGAAGACGAGCCGGTTTGGGAAATTTGTGCGGAAGAGCGCTTGAGAGCAAGGGCTTGGGCTCGGAAGGAGGGACCACAGATTTCCTAGCGCGGCGTGGCCGCAACCAAGGTTTGAGGCACTGGATCTTGACCACGAATGGACACGAATACACACGAATGTCAGCTGTTTGTGAGAAAATCTTGCGCAAAAAACAAGAAATTGGCGGATTGTAGGACAGAAAACACAGATGGGGCGGGCGGAAATTGCGGAACTACTGAGCTGCGGATTTTTAACCACGGAACACACGGAATACACGGAAACGGGAACTGGGAGGTGGCGATGCGATACGGGGAAGTTTTTTATAATCCGCTTCGCTGGGGGCGTGGAGAATACGTGGTAGGAGATTGAAGGACGGAGGTCGGAATGCGGAGGATTCTTCCGCCCAAGAACCAATAACTGATAACTGATAACGCGGCTTTGCCGCTTATTGGGTGCCGAGTTTGGCGAGGAGGCCTTTTTGGCGGGCGCGGGCGAGCATCCAGGCGAAGAAGGCGGAGGCGGCGGCGAGCCAGATCAGGTTTAGGGTTATTGCCCAGGCGAGGTGGGTCCAGGTGAGGCTTCCGGTTGCGAGGACTTCGCGCATTCCTTCGAAGACGTGGGTGGTCGGGAGGGCGAGCGAGACCGGTTGCAGCCAGGTGGGAAGAACCGCGACCGGGTAAAACACGGCTGAAAATGGCTGGAGAAGAAACGGGACTCCCCACGCCAGCGCTTCGGCGGCTTGGCCCCAGCGGATGATCAGGGCCGTTGTCACGAGTCCGACCGCCCAGCCGGTGACGAGCAGGTTCAGGAAGAACGGGATCAGGTGGAGGCCGAGGAGCGTGATGTCGAACGCGTAGAAGAGGTAGGCGAGGAGGGAAATCATGGTCGCGGTGAGGGCGATTTTTACGACGGAAACGACGACGGTCGCGGCCAGCATTTCCGCCGGACGGATCGGCGAGATGAACATGTTGAGGATGCTGCGGCCCCACATGTCTTCCAGAAACGGGAGGGTGACGCCTTGTTGGGATCGATACATGATGTCCCAGAAAATCATCGCGCCGATCAGGAACATGACGAAGGCGGGGGCGTCGGCGTCGGATTGCACGAGGTAGGAGGTGAGAAATCCCCAGACCAGGAGATCCATGATCGGCCAGAAGACGATTTCGAAGAGGCGCGGCAGACTGCGTTTGTAGAGGAACGCGTAACGGAGCGACATTCCGGCGATTCGCGAGAAGTTCATTTCGGGTCCTCCTGGCTGGGAGCGACGATGTCGCCGCTGCGGGCGACGGCGATGAAGACGTCTTCGAGCGACTTTTGCCGAAAATGCGTCACCACTTCGGATGGAGTTCCCTCCGCGATCAGGCGGCCGCGGTTTACGAAAAGCACGCGGTCGCAGACCTCTTCGACGTCGCGCATGTTGTGGGAAGTGTAGATCATGGCGATGCCACGTTCCCGTTGGATTTGGCGGAGGGATTTGCGGAGTTTGTCGGCCATATCGGGATCGAGGCTGGCGGTCGGTTCGTCGAGAAGAAGCAGTTCGGGGTCGTTGAGGAGGGCTTTCGCGAGATTGAGGCGGGTGCTTTCGCCGGAGGAAAGGTGGCCGCTGATGTGGTTGCGGAGGTGTGCGATTTCGAACATTTCGAGGAGTTCGCGGCATTTGCGTTTCCAGTCGCGGACGTTGTAGAGGAGGGAGAAAATGCGGAGATTTTCCCAGACCTTGAGGTTCATCGGGAGGTTGGTGTAGGCGGAGGAAAAGTTGCAGCGCTGGAGGATGGCGGAGCGGTGTTTCGCGATATCGAGATTGAAAACGCGGACGGTTCCGGATGTGGCGGTGGTTAATCCCAGGATGATGTGGATCGCGGTGGTTTTGCCGGCGCCGTTGGCTCCGAGGAGGCCGACGATTTCGCCGCGGCGGACGTGGAAGGAGAGGCTTTCGATGGCGGTGGAGTCGCCGAATGTTTTGTGGAGATCGGCGACTTCGACGACGCGGTCGTTTTCGGTGGCGGGCTGGGTTGGGTCGGGCGGGATCATTTGGTGTTTATTGTCGATGCGGAGGGGGCGGGAGGCAAAGATTTTGGTTGTTTGGGTGTTGGTTATTGGTTCTTCGTTGCTGGTTCCTGGTTCCTGGTTCCTGGTTCCTGGTTCCTGGTTCCTGGTTCCTGGTTTTTGGTTTTTGGTTTCCTGGTTGCTGGTTGTGTCGTTGGATCCTTGGAGACCCCGTGGCAAAAGGCCTTGCACAACGAATGGTCTTTGGGACAAAGACCCTCCAATGTGGCGCTGCGGGGT
>CAZJCL010000323.1:0-3513 GCA_964544025.1 uncultured Opitutales bacterium
GGGCGGCGGATGTTGCCGGGCGGGGGGAATGAAATAGGCAAAAGTCATTTTACTCTGTAGAATGCATCGCTATGCGGCTGGAAGATTACGGATACATCGGAGATTTGGAGACGGGGGCGTTGGTGGGGAAGAATGGGTCGATCGATTGGCTTTGTATGCCACGGTTCGATTCGGGGGCATTGTTCGCGGCGTTGTTGGGGAATGAGCGGAATGGGAGGTGGATCGTCGGGCCGGCGAATCCGGAATACCGGTCGAAGCAGCGTTACCGGACGGATACGCTGGTTTTGGAAACGGAGTTTGAGACGCCGGACGGGGTGGTGCGGTTGATCGATTTTATGCCGCCGACGGGAGATCCGGAGTTGATGCGGATCGTGCAGGGGGTGCAGGGGCGGGTGCGGATGCGGATGGAGCTGACGCCGCGTTTCGATTACGGGAGCGTGGTGCCGTGGGTGCGGAGACTGGACGGGACGGTTTCGCTGGTGGCGGGGCCGGACGCGTTGGCTTTGATCTGCGGGTCGGACGTGCGGTGCGAGGAATCGTCGGCGGTGATGGATTTCGAGATCGGGGCGGGGGAGTCGCGGGAGTTTATTATGGTTTGGCATCCCTCGCATTTGGAGGCGCCGAGGATGGGGACGGCGGCGGAGACGCTGGCGATGACGGAGGAATATTGGCGGGAATGGTGCCGGCCGTGTTGTTACGAGGGGGAATGGGAGGAGTTGGTGAAGCGGTCGTTGATCACGTTGAAGGCGTTGACTTACGGTCCGACGGGCGGGGTGGTGGCGGCGCCGACGACGTCGTTGCCGGAGGAGATCGGCGGGGTGCGGAATTGGGATTACCGGTATTGTTGGGTGCGGGACGCGACGTTTACGTTAATGGCGTTCATGGACGCGGGGTATATGGAGGAGGCGGCGGCGTGGCGGGATTGGTTGTTGCGGGCGGTGGCGGGATCGCCGTCGGAATTGCAGATCATGTATGGGCCGGCGGGGGAGCGGCGTTTGATGGAGTATGAGCTGCCGTGGCTTTCGGGGTATGAGAATTCGCGGCCGGTGCGGGTGGGGAACGGGGCTTCGACGCAGTTGCAGCTGGATGTCTATGGGGAGTTGATGGATGCGATGCATCAGGCGCGTTGCCAGGGGCTGGATCCGGATCCGTACGCGTGGGATGTGATGACGCATTTCGTGAAATTTCTGGAAGGGGCGTGGCGGCAGCCGGACGAGGGGATTTGGGAAGTGCGGGGGCCGCGACGGCATTTTACGCATTCGAAGGTGATGGCTTGGGTGGCGTTTGACCGGGCGATCCGGCTGGCGGAGGATTTTGGGCAAAACGGGCCGGTGGAGCGGTGGAGGAAGAACCGGAGCGAATTGCACCGGGAGATTTGCGAGCGCGGTTTCAACAAGGAGATCGGGTCGTTTACGCAATATTATGAAGGGGAGGTGCTGGACGGGAGTTTGTTGATGCTGCCGCTGGTGGGGTTTTTGCCGCCGGATGACGAGCGGATCAAGGGGACGGTGAAGGCGATCGAGAAGGAGTTGTTGATTGATGGTTTCGTTTACCGGTATTTGACGGAAGGGGTGGAGTGCGTGGATGGGTTGCCGCCGGGGGAAGGGGCGTTTTTGCCGTGTTCGTTTTGGCTGGCGGACAATTATGTGATGATGGGGCGGAGAGAAGAGGCGCGGGAGCTTTTTGAGCGGTTGGTTTCGATCGCGAGTCCGCTGGGGTTGATTGCGGAGGAATATTCGCCAAAGGAGAAGCGGATGGTGGGGAATTTTCCGCAGGCGTTTTCGCACGTCGGTTTGATCAATACGGCGCACAATCTGGCAGAAATCAATCCGCCGGTGAAGAAGCGTCCGCTGTAGGATCGGCGGCGAGTTCTACAGGCGGCGCCGGTAGACAGGGATTTTCGGGCGGATGCGGACGCTCTTGATCAAGAGATTTGCGCAGGCACCGAAGAAGAAAAGCTGGACGAGTGTGAAGAGCGTGACGTGCGGAAAGAACCCGAACGGCATGAGCAACAGGAGAAAAGTGAGCGCGCCGGCGGTGAAAAGGAATCCGCCGACCAGAAACGCGACGAACAGCTCGCGGTTGCGGCCGGTGGCGCTGGAGGCGAGGAAGCGCAGGCGGGAACGGCGGCGGACGGCGGGATCGGGGCCGGAAAGGACGGAGTGCGCCTGGCGGGCGTCGGTTTCCCGGACCAGAAGATAGAGCCGCTCATTTTCCTCGCGCAGAGTGACGGGGACGCCAGCCGCTTCCAGCAGCGCTTTGCTGATGAGGGCGTCTTCGCGGTCGTTGAATGCCGAAATCGTAATCATGGCTGCGGAAAACCCGCCTCGACGGTTTGGAACCGTCCTATGGAAGGCGTATTAGCTGGATAAAATTCGGACATCGTTCTATTGTTTCCTTTGTAAACATCTTCTGTTTTTGGCTGTCTGAAAGCGGGAACACTCAAAACTATAACCCTAAGCAACAGGATGTGTATGAACCGGAAAATTTTTACATGGCTTCTCTTCGCTGGTCTTCTCATCAGCAGCATTAGCAGCACCCATGCCAACGAGCGTCGGCTTACTCCGTTTGAGCGGATTCAGAAGGAGCGGGATCAGCTGCAAATCGAGGCGGAGGAGGCGAGCGCGAACGAGCTGATTCCCCAGATTCTGGAGCGGACGGGATTGCAATATACCTTTATCCGGAGCGAGGAGGAGCGGATCGTTTCGCTGAAAACGCAGGCGGATCCGGTGTTGGCTTTGGAAACCGTGGCGTTCGCGGCGGGGTTCAACATCCACAAGAACGGGAACTACTGGGTGATTCATCCGCTCCCGTCCGACGAAAACGTGATTAACTGAATCAGGTATGAGCCTTTCCTCGAAAATTCTTTTGCCGGTCGCTTTGTTGGGGATTTCGATTTCGCCGGTGCAGGCGGGGTCCGGGTTTTTGAATAAAGAAGGGATGATCGGTGCGACGACGGGCGGAATCGCGGGCGGCGTGATCGGGCATCAGTCGGATCACAGTTTGGAAGGGGCGGTGATTGGCGCGGTGGCGGGTTATGCAATCGGCACGACGATGCATCGCCAAAAGCAACGCGAGCGCGATCTGGAAAATCAGCGGGAGTTTGTGCGTCAGCAGGTTGCGCAACAAGCGGAAAAGGTCGCGCCGGTTGCCGCGGAAGTGGAACCGGCTCCGCCACCGTTGACGAATTCGGAGCGGCAGCAGATGTTGTTGCAGCATCGGCCGCTTTACCGCGTGCGATAGGTCGGGATTCTGGAAGCGGATTTCAGAAAACGAAAAAGCCGGTAATCGCGAGGAGCGTTACCGGCTTTTTTGTAAAGAAAAAGGAAGGTCTTTTCGTTATGCCTTGGTGACCTTGCCAGCTTTGATGGCCTTCACGGAGACGAGCATCCGTTTGATTTGGCCGCTGGGAAGGACGACGCGCACGCGCTGGAGATTGGGGCGAAAGGTGCGCTTGGTGACCTTGGTCACGTGCGTTCCGATGCCGCCGCTCTTTTTGGACTGTCCCTTACG
>CAZJCL010000324.1:0-3465 GCA_964544025.1 uncultured Opitutales bacterium
GCGGTCCAGCGGATGGCGGCGGGGGCGAAGGTTTCGAGGCCGGGGGATTGTTCGGGGTGGGGGCTGGAGATGAGGACGCGGCCTTGGCCGTAGGTGCCGCGGGCGATGGCGGGGCTGTCGATCATGATTCCGGCGGGGGTGCCGTTTTCGGATAATTCGGTGCGGAAGAGGGCGAGGGTTTCGTATTCGGGAAGGCCTTCGATGCCGGCGGGTTGGATGATCGGTCCGTTTTCGTAGTGGACGGTGTTGGTCTCGGAGCGGAGTCGGAGGGCTTCGGTTCCGGTGGAGGTGATTTCCATTTGGACGGGGCCGGTGCCGCGTTGCCATTTCGGGGAGACGGCTTTGGCGTTGATGAGGCCGAGGCCCCAACCGAAGTCGGCGCAGGCGAGATAGGCGCCGGCGCAGATGCCGACGTAGCCGCCGCCGTCGCGGACGAATTGTTGGACGCTTTTGCGTCCGGTTTCGCCGAGGCTTCGGGCTTGTCCGCCGCCGGTTCCGCCGGTGAAGACGACGACGTCGAAATTTTCGAGCGCGCCTTCCGCGATTTCGATGCCGTTGATTGGGACGACCTCGAATCCTCCGGCGGCGGCGAGTTGTTCGGTGACGCGGGGCACGCCGGGGCCGGAGACGCCGCTGTCTTGGTAAAGGGCGACGCGGATGGTTTCGGAGGTTTGGGCGAGGGAAAGGGAGGCTGTGAAGAGGAGGGCGAGAAGGGCGGGGAGGAGGCGTGGGCGGTGTTTCATGGTGGCGTGGATTTTAGCGGTTGGGCGGCGGTGCGCAAGGGAAAGGAGTGTGGTGCTTGGGCGGCGATTTGATTTGGTGGGTGCCGTGGTTGGTGTTTCCGGGGATCATCCGGCGAAGGCCGGATGCTACGGGGTTCGTTGATTTTGTTGATTTTACGTTTCGGTGGAAATGTCGCTTGCTTTTGGGAAAAGGTGGTGCGAGTTTCTGCGGCGTTAGGCGGGTGGAGGATTTTTCCTGGAGGAGGAATCGTGTTGCCCAGCCCCTTCGGGCGTCTTTTCGGTGAGAGGCGGTTCAGAGGTTCTCTCATTCATCGAGCCTTCCAGTCGGATAATTGACTGGTTCCCGCGTCGAAAAAACTTCGCGGATTCGAAAAATAAAAGACGTCCCGTGCCTTTGCGCATGGGCTGCATTCGCTATGACAACTGTAACTACTTTTGCCTCACTCGATCTGGCTGAGCCGATCCAGAGAGCTCTTATTGAAAAGAAATATACCCAACCTTCGCCGATTCAGGCGCAGGCGATTCCGTATCTTTTGGAAGGCCGCGACCTGATGGGTTGCGCTCAAACCGGAACGGGGAAAACGGCGGCGTTCGCGTTGCCGATTTTGCACCGTTTCGCGACGAATCCGAAGGCGCGTGTGCCGGGGCGTCCGCGTTGTTTGGTGCTGACGCCGACGCGGGAATTGGCGGCGCAGATTGCCGACAATTTCGCGTTTTACGGGAAGCATTTGAATTTTCGCCAGACCGTCATTTTTGGCGGTGTCGGTCAAAATCCGCAGGTGAAGGCGTTGGCTGGCGGAGTCGATGTGGTGGTGGCGACGCCGGGGCGGTTGCTCGATTTGATGTCGCAGGGGAAGGTGGATTTGAGCCAGGTGGAGGTTTTCGTTCTCGACGAGGCGGACCGGATGCTGGACATGGGATTCGCGCCGGATGTGAAGCGGGTGATGGCGAAATTGCCGGCGAAGCGTCAGTCGTTGTTGTTTTCGGCGACGATGCCGGGGCCGATCATGGAGATCGCGAACAAGCTTTTGCGGGACCCGGTGATGGTGGAAGTCGCGCCGGTTTCGTCGACGGCGGAGCGGATCGAGCAGCAGGTTTGCCACGTGGATAAGAACAACAAGTCGAAGCTCCTGGTGCATACGATCGGGAAGAATTCGAAGGGACTTGTGCTGGTTTTTTCGCGGACGAAGCATGGTTCGAACAAGCTGGTGAAGCATCTCGCGGTGAACGGGATTCGTTCGGAGGCGATTCACGGGAACAAGTCGCAGACGGCTCGGGAGCGGGCGTTGGAGCAGTTCCGGGCGGGCAACATCAAGGTGTTGGTGGCGACGGATATCGCGGCGCGGGGGATCGACGTGAAGGGGATTTCGATGGTGATCAATTACGATTTGCCGAACGAGCCGGAGTCGTATGTTCACCGTATCGGCCGGACGGCGCGGGCCGGAGCGGAGGGAAGGGCGATCGCTTTTTGCGAGCCGGAGGAGCGTCCGTATTTGCGCGATATTGAGAAGTTGATTCGGCGTCAGGTTCCGGTGTTGGAGGATCATCCTTATGCGATCGAGACGCCGGATTTGGGGCGTGTCGGCGGAAGTGGCGGAGCGCCGCGGAAGCAGCAGGGGCGCGCTGGAAACGGCGGCCGGAGTGGAAACGGTCGTGGTGGAAATGGCCGGGGTGGCAATAACGGACGCGCGAATGGCGGGGATCGGAATTCGCTGCGGGCGCGGAATGCAAATGGGTCGGGGGGTGCGCGAACGGAGCGTTCGGGCGGTTCGGTGGAGCGTTCGGGCGGTTCGGCGGCTTCGGACTCGGCGGGGAATCGTCCGCGGCGGAATCGGGGGCGGCGGGCGGAGGGGTCGCGGGATTTTTCTCCGCGTTCGGAGTCTTCGGCGGCGGTTAGCGGTGGGGAGAAGAAGGCGGAGAAGGCGGGGTTTTGGAGCCGGTTTGGGTTTTGATTTGGGGGTCGGGTAGTGTGGGGTCGATGGACTGTATGGACTTGATGGACTGACATGGACCGGGCACTGACGAGCACGGACTGGCACGGAATGAGACGAGTTAGTTGCCGAGTTCGATCCGGATGGATTGGACGCCTTCGGCGACTTTGACTTCGACGATTTCGGGGTTGCGCGGGGCCGGGAGGACGCTGATCTCGCCGCTGCGTTCGAGAGTGGCGAGGCGGATGTCGGCGGGGTCTTCGGTGCGCCCGTTGGCCCGCATCGCTTCGGCGAGATCCTCTTTTCCGACGTGGCTTTTGGCGGTGGCGGTTTTGTCGATTTTTCCGTCGCGGACGAGGACGCGGGGGCGGCCTTTTATCAGTATCGCGAACCAATCGAGGTAATAGGCGATCGCGCCGAGGGCCCAGTGCATGAGGAGGAGCGCGCAGCCGGCGGCGACGCATCCGGCGAGGGGGGCTTGGCCGGTGATTCCGCGGCTGAGGACGGAGCCGAGCATGATTCCGAGGAGGAGGTCGAAGGTGCTGCTGCGGCCCATGAACCGTTTTTTACCCATCCGGACGATGGCGATGGCGATCACGTAAACGAGGATCGCGCGGGTGGCCATTTGCCAGAATTCGAGATCGAAGGATTCTTCGGCGATTCCGAAAATTTGGTAGAGGGTTTGGAGGAGTGGTTCGGTCACGGTGCGGGTTTGAAGGTTGCGCAGAGGCAGCTATTTTGGCGTGCCGGAGCGGGGGCGTCAAGAATTGCGACGATGATCAAAAGGGCTT
>CAZJCL010000325.1:0-3464 GCA_964544025.1 uncultured Opitutales bacterium
GTTTGGCGGAGGAAGGTGTGGAGGCTTTCGGCGGTGGTGAGGCCGATGCCGGGGACTTGGGCGATTTCGGCGGGAGTGGCTTTTTTTAAGCGGTCGATGGATTTGAAATGTTCGAGGATCGCGGCGCGGCGGACTTTTCCGAGTCCGGGGAAATCGTCGAGGATCGATTCGCGGATGAGGCGGCTGCGGAGATCGGCGTTGAAGGTGTTGGCGAAGCGGTGGGCTTCGTCGCGGGCGCGCTGGAGGAGACGGAGGCCGGGATCGCGGGCGGGGAGGTTGAGCGGGTCGCGTTCGTCGGAGAAGATGATGGTTTCTTCTTTTTTGGCGAGGCCGATGAGGGGAGGCGGTTCGAGGTCGAGGATAAGGAAGGCTTTGAGGGCGGCGTTGACCTGACCTTTGCCGCCGTCGATGACGACGAGATCGGGGAGCGGGCGGTTTTCTTCGGCGAGTCGGCGGTAACGGCGGCCAACCACTTCTTCCATGGCGCGGAAATCGTCGTTGCCGATGAAGCTTTTGATTTTGAAGCGGCGGTAGTTGTTTTTGTCGGGACGGCCGTGGGCGAAGTGGACCATGGAGGCGACGACGAAGGTGCCGGAGATGTGGGAGATGTCGAAACACTCGATGGTTTCCGGCGGGCGGGGAAGATTTAGAACTTCCTGGAGGCGGGCGAGGGAATGGGCGGAGCTGTCGAGGACGTCGGGGGCGCGGGAGAATTTGCGGGTTTTTACGATCGTTTTTTCGAGGGAGAAGACGATGTCGCGGAGTTGGGCGGCGCGTTCGAAGTCGCGTCGTTCGGCGGCGGCGAGCATTTGTTCGCGGAGGCTTTCGACCCATTCGCGGGTTTTGCCTTCGAGGAAAAGGCAGGCGTTTTCGACGCGTTTTCGGTATTCGGCGGGAGTGACGATGTTGGAGAAGCCGAAGAGTTCGGCGCGGACGTCGTTGTAGAGGCGGTAGGAGCCGTCGGGGAGTTTGGCGGGGGAGGCGTCGGCGAGGAGGACGCCGAATTGGCGGCGGAGTTCGGAAAGGGTGCGGCGGAGAGGTCCGGCGTGGGCGAAGGGGCCGAAGTAGCGGGAGCCGTCCTCTTTGCGGATGCGGGTGAGGCGGAAGCGGGGCATTTCGGATTGGAGATCGACGCGGAGGAGGAGGAAGCGTTTATCGTCGGTGAAGTCGGTGTTGTAGCGGGGTTTCCACTCTTTGATGAGCTTGCCTTCGAGGAGGAGGGCTTCGGTTTCGCTTTTGACTTCGAGGATGTCGAAATCGGCGATGACATCGACGAGGGCGCGGATTTTAGGTTGGAGGGTGAAGCGGCGGGAGGCTTGGAAATAGGTGGAGACGCGTTTTTTGAGGGATTTGGCTTTGCCGACGTAGATGATTCGTCCGAGGCGGTCTTTCATCAGGTACACGCCGGGGGAGTTCGGGAGTTGCCGGACCTTTTCCTTGATTTTGCTGGAGTCGCTTGCTCGCATTCTGGTCGGAAATAGGTAGTGTTTTACCCGAAAAGCGCAACCCGCGGCCGTTAACCCTTTTTTCTCCCATAGCCATGAATGTTCCGAAGTTGGAAATACTTACGCTGGGGACCGAGCTTTTGATCGGTTTGCAGACGAATCATCATCTTGCGTATCTCGGGGAGGAGTTGTCGCGGCACGGGTTGCCGGTGCGGCGGAATGTGGTGATCAACGACGACGCGGTGAGTATCGGGGAGGAGTTTTTGGCGTGTTGGGAGCGGGCGAATATTGTCATTACGACGGGGGGATTGGGGGCGACTTCGGACGATTTGACGCGGGAATGCGTGGCGAAGGCGCTGGGGTTGAAGCTGGTGCATGATCCGGAAATCGAGCGGGCGGTGGAGGAGTTTTTTCGGAGGCGGGATTTGCGGATGCCGGAGATCAACCGGAAGATCGCGCAGCGGCCGGAAGGGGCGGAGGTGTTGGAGAACCGGATCGGGACGGCGCCGGGGTTGTGGATCGAGCGGGACGGGAAGATCGCGATTTTGTTGCCGGGGCCGGGGGCGGAGATGCACGACGTTTTCAAGGAGGAGGTTTTGCCGAGGTTGCGGAAGCGGGGATTGGTGGCGGAGGGAGACGGGTATGTGCAGGTGCGGACGGCGGGTTTGGGGGAGACGGCGGTGGTGGAGAAATTGGGGGATTTGTTCGAGTTGGTGCCGGGATTGGAGATTGGTTACGCGCCGCACGAGGGGATGGTGGATGTGCGGTTGAGCGCGGCGAACGGGGAGCTTTCGCGGCAGAAATTGCTGGGAGTGGCGGAGCAATGCGCGCGGCGGCTGGGGGCGGATTTTGTGGGGCTGGGTCATGACACGCTGGAGCAGGCGATTTTCGAGAATTTGCGAAACCGGGAGATGACGGTGGCGGTGGCGGAGTCTTGCACGGGCGGATTGCTGGCGAGCCGTTTCGCGGATATGGCGGGGATTTCGAAGGTGTTTGTGGGGGGCGCGGTTTGTTACAGCAACGACGCGAAGGTGCAGATGTTGAATATTCCGGAGTGTTTGATCGATCAGCATGGGGCGGTGAGCGCGGAGGTGGCGGTGGCGATGGCGACGGGGGTGGCGGAGCGGCTGGGGGCGGATTTCGCGTTGAGCGTGACGGGCTACGCGGGGCCGGACGGAGGGACGGAGGCGAATCCGGTGGGGACGGTTTATCTGGGATTGCACACGCCGGAGGGGGCGTGGGCGAGGCGGGAGCAGTTTCCGGGCGGGCGGCTGGCGGTGCGGAAACGGGCGGCGAATGTGGCGCTGGATTGGCTGCGGCGGGTGCTTATTTTCGGCGATGTGCCGGGGATGGAGGGGAAGGTGGAGTTGGAGGTGGAGTTGTAGGGTTTTTTTGACCACAGATGGCCTAGCGCGGCGTAGCCGCAACCAAACTTGGATGGGATTCACCACGGAGTCACGGAGGCCACGGAGCTTTGTGCTCTGGATGTTTAACCACGGATTTCACAGATGGGCGTAGATAAAGGCGGGGAAGGCGAATGTTCTGCTTTTGTTTAACCACGGAACACACTGAATACACAGAAAAGGTGATCTCTTTGGCTCTGGAAAAGAACTTAAGTCGTGGGCACGGAATTTGGGTTTCTTAGACACTGGATTTTGGGAAACTTGGGGCTTTGAACTTGAAACCTTGAACTTTGCCGGGGTTTGCGGTTTGCATCGGGGGCGGGGTTTTGAAAATGGCGACGAAGAATTTCAGGTTTATTGCGGGGGCGGACGATTTTTTGGTGAGCCGGTTGGGGAAGGCGGCTTTTCAGGAGATGTCGAAGGGGCTGGAGGATGAGTTTTCCCATGAGATCGTCGATGGGGCGGCCAATAATTTTGGAGAGGTCGAGGCGGCGGTGCGGCGGTTTACGCAGGCGGTTTCGACGTTGCCGATGTTCGGGGGGCGGAAAGCGGTTTGGCTGAAGGATGTGACTTTTTTGGCGGATACGGTGACGGGGCGGGCGGAAGGGACGTTGAA
>CAZJCL010000326.1:0-3425 GCA_964544025.1 uncultured Opitutales bacterium
GCGCCTCGGGCGGTTCTCGAAAAGTATTCGTGAACCGTCTTTTCGTTGCCTCGAAATGGCGGGGAGGCAGACTGGGCTCCATGAAGTTGATACCCGTTGTTCTCGTCGCCTCTGCTCTCTTTTTTTCTCCGGTCCAGTTTTCGCCGCGGCTCGTTTTCCCCCGCCACGAGAGAAAGTGATAAATTTCAGTTCTTCTTCGAGATCGGCGATTGCGCGGCGATGTTTTCCCCGGCGGAAATGCCGGTTGCGGAGACGGAGGCGCGGCGGCTTTTTAGCTATCGGCGAATTCGTGCCGAGGGCGCGGGCGACTCGGCCTCCGGCTACAAAATCGGCAGCATTGAATACATTCCGGAAGTTTCCACGGATCTGGTGAATTGGTTGAGCGGGCCGGAATATCTGGAGGAGACGGGCGAGCCGGTGGATAAACCGCGACGGCAGCGAGAACGTTACTTTGAGAACGCGTAATCTCGGATCGGAAGCGCAATTTTTCCGGGTGCGGATTGTGAGGAATTGAGGGGAACGATTTTGCGATCTCGGTTCGGGATACTACACGACAGCTACCAGAACACAAAGCCCTGTAGGCGAAGATCTTTCAGAGTCGGGATGGGGAACGGGGCCGACATCGGTAGGTCTTCGACCAATTCGGCGGCAATGATTACTTCGGTCACAGGCGTGCTCGGCAAAGTGACCGGCGGACGGCTCGGAGAAGAGACGGCCTTGCAAGGGCGGTGCCAAATCGATCTCGAGGGAGATTACAGCTTCCAGCCGGTGGTTGAGGGAAGAATGAGCGACGCCACCGGATCCGATCACAGGTATCTGGTCAGAGGGCTGGCACCCCTGCCGGGGAGCTGGGTTTGGGGGAATCGTTTTCCGGGGGTGTTGCTTCGCTCAACCAGCTGGTATCTCTCCGGGATGTGCGAGCGGATTTCAACCGTATGCGCAAAATGGATGCGGATCATCGGCGAAGCGCCGATGCTACGGGTCTTCGTGGTTCCCTCTCCGTGTCTTTGGGGCCTCTGTGGTGAACGTTCCGTTTCTCCGGACTTGAGGTTCGGGGGAGTCATCGGCGAAGCGCCGATGCTACGGGTTGCGGCGGGGGGGAGCGGGGGCTCGCGAAATGGGGGGATTTGTATATTTATTGATGGATGATTCCATTTTCAGTTTTGGATTTGTCGCCGATTGTTGAGGGCGGGAACGTGGCGCAGGCGTTGCGGGAAACGTTGGAGTTGGCGCGGGTGGCGGAGAAGAAGGGGTTTCGGCGGTTTTGGCTGGCGGAGCATCATAATTTTCCGGGGATCGCAAGCGCGGCGACTTCGGTGGTGATCGGGCATGTGGCGCAGGGGACGTCGACGATCCGGGTGGGAGCGGGCGGAATTATGCTGCCGAATCATTCGCCGCTGATGGTGGCGGAGCAATTCGGAACGCTGGAAGCGCTGTTTCCGGGTCGGATCGATTTGGGGTTGGGGCGGGCACCGGGAACGGATCAGCCGACGGCGCGGGCGTTGCGGCGGAATCTCAATTCGGACGTGGAGCAGTTTCCGCGCGATGTGATGGAGTTGATCGGGTATTTTCGTCCGGCGGCTCCGGGGCAACCGGTGCGGGCGATTCCGGGAGAAGGGTTGGCGGTGCCGGTTTGGATCTTGGGATCGAGTCTTTTTGGGGCGGGATTGGCGGCGGCGTTGGGTTTGCCGTATTCGTTTGCTTCGCATTTCGCGCCGGCGCAGATGATGGAGGCGATCGCGCTTTACCGGCGGGAGTTTCGTCCGTCGGAGTTTTTGGAGAAGCCGTACGTGATGCTTGGATACAATGTGATCGCGGCGGAGAGCGATGAGGAAGCGCGGTTTCTGGCGAGTTCATTGCAGCAGGTTTTTCTGAATTTGCGGCTCGGGCAGACGACGCAATTGCCGGAGCCGGTGGCGGGATTTCAGGAGAAACTTTCGCCGCTGGAGAAAGCGATGTTGAGTCAGAGTTTGTCGTGCACGGCGATCGGCTCGAAGGAGACGGTGAAGAGGGAAATCGCGGAATTTTTGGAACGGACGAAACCGGATGAGTTGATGATAACAGGACAGGTTTTCGATGCCGGGGCGCGGTTGCGGTCGCACGAGATCGCGGCGGAAGTGCGGGACGAATTGGCGGACGAGGAGTTGTAGTTTTTTCTCGCGGAGATTCGAGGGCGTTTTGGGCTGGCGGCGGGAACGGTTTTTCGCATCGTTGATTCCCATGCCCAACCGCCCATCTTTTCGTTCCCTGAGGTTTCTTTGCGCGACTTTGGCGGTCGCGCTTCCGTTTTCGGCCGTGGCGTCGGTCGAGAAGTTTCAGCAGCTCGACGGATTGTTGCCGACGCCGAACGCGCATCGGACGGCGTCGGGCGCTCCGGGGCGGGAATATTGGCAGCAGCGGGCGGATTACCGGATCGACGCGGAGTTGGACGAGGAGAACAAACGTCTGTCGGGCTCGGCGGAGATCACGTATCATAATCAATCGCCGGATACGCTGAGTTACCTGTGGCTGTCGCTGGATCGAAATTTTTTCGCGGCGGACGCGGATACGCGGTTGGCGCCGCGGGGCGGGGAGCCGAGCCGGACGCGTTTTTCGTATGCGGCACTGGACCGGAGATTGGCGGAGGCGGAATTCGACGGCGGGTTTACCATCGGCGAGGTGACGGACAAGCGGGGGAATCCGTTGCCGTATGTGGAGGTGGGAACGGCGATGCGGATCGATTTGCCGGAGCCGCTGGGGTCGGGGGAGGTTTTCGAGTTTTCGATTTCGTGGGAGTTTCCGGTGAACGACGCGAACCGGATTTCGACGCGGACCGGATTCGAGGAGTTTGAGCACGGGACGGTGTTCGCGATCGCGCAGTGGTTTCCGCGGATGGCAGCTTACACGGATTTTGGCGGGTGGCAGACGAAGCAGTATTTGGGGACGGGGGAGTTTACGCTGGAGTTCGGAAATTTCGAAGTGCTACTGACGGTGCCGGAGGATCATGTGGTGGCGGCAACCGGGATTTTACGAAATCCGCAGAATGTTTTGACGGCGAAGCAGCGGGAGCGTCTGGCGGAAGCGGCGAAATCGGAAAAGCCGGTTTTTATCGTAACTCCGGAGGAGGCGGAGAAGGCGGAGATGGGGGAGCCGAGCGGAAAGCATGTGTGGGTTTTCCGGGCGGAGAATGTGCGGGATTTCGCGTTCGCGAGTTCGCGGGGGTTTGTCTGGGACGCGATGGCGGTGAAGGGCCAGAGTTTCGAGGGGAAGCCGGTGCTGGCGATGTCGTTTTATACGCGGGACGGGATGCCGCTTTGGGATAAATACGCGACGCACGCGGTGGCGCACACGATCGAGGTTTTTTCGCGTTACACGTTTCCGTATCCGTATCCGGTGGCGATCGCGGTTTTGGGCGGAGTCGGGAGCGGGATGGAGTATCCGATGAT